>JAJAZD010000174.1 GCA_026785945.1 Pseudonocardia sp.
GCTACCACCCGCAGGTTCGCGAGACCCTCTCCGTCCTCGCCGAGACCGACCGACGACGCACCGACTCCCTCAGCGGCTTCGCCCGCTGGGCGGGCATCGCCATGTAGGCGACACACCGCCCGTCGTCACGGGCGGGACCGCACCGCTGCAACAGTGATCTCCGGGCCCGGGACCAGAACGTCGCGGTTCGCATGCCGGTGCGTCAGGCCCACCTCTGACCTGGAGAGACGTGAGTAAGGTAGGGCTCACTTGTTATCTGTGGTAGTGAGCATTTCGCGTCACGCGCTGATCCGTTGGGGTCTGCGTGCTCCTGGACGAGTCCTTGCCTGGTCCGCGACCGGCGTGCTGGTGGGATCGGCCGTTCCGCATCAGGGCCGCGAGTGCGTCGGCCCCCATAGGCGTTGGCGGCCGGGATATCGTCGGCTCATGAGTGCGGCCCGGGACGGGCTTCGTCAACTCGTTGAGCAGCTGCCGGAGGACGAGGTGCTGGCGGTGCTCGCCGATGTTCGTCGGCACGTCGTGCTCGCAGCGAGGAGGCCGTGGCCTCCGCCGTTCTTCGGTGCCGGTAGGGCGATCCGGTCCGACGTGGCAGAACGGTCGGAGGAGATCCTGGACGAGGGCTTCGGCCGTCCGGCGTGATCCTCTGTGACACGCGGCCGATCGTGGCCTCGGCTCTCGACGGCGATGATCACCATCACGCGTGTGTGGACTTGTTCACCGGCCTGCGCGGGAGAGCCGCCGGTAGTGGCCGGTGTCCGGTCGGCACGCCGGCGCCGCTGCGGAACCCGCACAGCAGAGCCGCCGCCCTGCGGGCGATGTCAGCCAGGGTCTGCATCCCGGACTCGTTGAGGGCGTCGACGATTGCCGTGTTCCCGGGCCGCACCCATGTCATGCCGGGCCCCGGGCAGCACCGGGGAGATCCAGATCAACCTGCCGGCCGGGTCCGCGATCACTTCAAGGCAACCAGTCCCGGCTGCGCCACCAGCTGGCCGGGCTGCCCGGGCGCCAGATCGCCGAAGGCCACCCCAGCGCCGAGAGCGGCCACGGCCGCCGCGAGATCCGCATCTGCGAGGTGGTCACGATCGCGGTGGGATCGAGTTCCCGCACGCCCGCCGAGCCGGTCAGATCGCTCGCCGCACCCGCCCGGTATCCACCGGCACCGGGCGAGGAGGTCGCTGCGCCCCGAGACCGTCCACGCGATCACCGACCTCGCCGCCGCACTGCGACATCACGCCCGCAACGCGACCCGACCCGGCGACCTGCTCCAGATCATCTGACTTTGCCGACCCCCTGAGTGCAGGGGCGGTCGCCCCGTTCGATGCGGAAAAGGCGCAGAGGTGCGGCCCATGCGGCGGTGAACATGGACAGCGCCCGCCGACGGCATGTCGGTGGGGACGACGAGTGCGCACACTCAGTCGTGGTTCCGAGCCCGTACATGCGGTAGGCGTCGTGACCGCAACGAAATACGGTCGAGCTGTTCGAAGGGCGAGGGATAGCGGCGAATGATGCTTCATGGCCGAGATCCCCGCGGTGTGCTCGGTATCGTGTCCACCGTCCGTACGGGTGTGCATTGTGCTGCTCCTCTTGCCCTGCACGGTGAGGGCCGAGTGGTGATGGCCTACTGCTCGCCCTGGTGGATCAGCCCGTCGGCACTTCCTGCGTCCCCGATTCCCCGTTCAGGTCGCCCTGCTGCTCGCGGATTCGCCTCTGAGCTCATCGTGCCCGGCCGTGGAGGGCCGCTCGCGCGGCCGGTGAGTGGTTCGGCGCTGCGTCACGCAGACGCGACGTAGTTGATGCCGCAGGGTGCAGAGCCTGCGTCGGCCCGCTCGTGTCCGGCGACGGACGGTGCGTGAGCCGTGGCGGCGTCCAGAGGGCGCTGCCGAAAACACCTTTCGCTCCCCGGCTCGAGGTGACTTTTCCGAAGGAGAAGTGATGGTACGGATTCGTTGGATTCCCGCTCGGTTGGTCCTCGTCACGGCGACACTGCTGTCCGTCGCGCTCGTCAGCGCTGTCTTCACGCCACCGGCGGCGTACGCGGACACCGACAACCGGACGCCGGTGTCGCTCGCTGCCCGCAAGGCCCCGCCCCATTCCGCGGTCGTCCGACTGGAGCTCGGATCGGGAGACGATGTCAAGGGATGCTCCGGCAGCATCATCGATGACGACAGTGTCCTCACCGCGGCACACTGCCTGATGAATTCGAGCTTGGGCATCCTGCGGCTGCCTCAGAACATCAGAGTGTTCTACGGGGGCGGCGACGGGACCTACACCGCCAAGGAGCGCAGCTGCACGGCCCGGTGGCGCTACATCGCTCCCGAGTATCCGGGCCTGATCAGGGTCAACAACGACTACGACTACGGCGTGGTGAACGTCGCGTGCTGGCGGCAATTGCCAGGGCAACCCGCAGGGCAGGGTGTCTACGACGCCAAGTTCCCGAAGTCCCTGGGTCGATTCCAGCTGAGCGCCACTCCTGACGTCGTAGGCAACCTCAACGGCCGGTTGGCGTACACGGCAGGATTCCCCGGGGACAAGGGCTTCACGACCATGTACCGCGCGAACGGAGCGGTCGCCCAGGCGTCGGCGAAGACGTTCACCGCCACACTGGCCGGGTCGGGCGGCCAGAGCGGTTCGCCGGTGTGGGGCAGCATCGGGGGATGCGCCAACTGCGTCTTCGGCGTCCTGTCACGCGGCACGCCCGACCAGGTGGTGA
>JAJAZD010000175.1 GCA_026785945.1 Pseudonocardia sp.
CCGCGCTAGGCGGTTCTGCCGGGTGGCGGGGGGGGGGGGGGGGGTCCCCCCCCGCGCCCCCCGGTCCGAGTCCCGATCAGCTGTAGGCCTCCACCGGAGAGCAGCTGCAGACCAGGTTCCGGTCGCCGTGGGCGCCGTCGATGCGGCGCACGGGGGGCCAGACCTTCCGGTCGTGCACGCCGGGCGCCGCGCCGGAGGGATAGGCGGCCAGCTCGCGGGAGTAGGGATGGTCCCACTTGTCGACGAGGCAGGCCGCGGTGTGCGGGGCGCCGCGCAGCGGGTTGTCCTCCACCGGCCACTCCCCCGCCTCGACCCGGGCGATCTCGCCCCTGATCGCGATCATGGCGTCGACGAAACGGTCGATCTCGGCCAGATCCTCACTCTCCGTCGGCTCCACCATCAGCGTGCCGGGCACCGGGAACGACATCGTGGGTGCGTGCAGGCCGTAGTCCGCGAGGCGCTTCGCGACGTCGTCGACGGTGACACCGGAGCTCTTGGCGATGCCGCGGAGATCGAGGATGCACTCGTGGGCGACATGCCCACCGGCGCCGGCGTACAACACCGGGTAGTGCTCACCGAGGCGCTTCGCCACGTAGTTGGCCGCCGCGACGGCGGTCAGGGTCGCGCGACGCAGACCTTCGAGTCCCATCAGCCGCACGTAGGCCCACGAGATCGGCAGGACACCCGGACTGCCGTACGGCGCCGCGGACACGGGACCGACACCGCCGCGGTCGACGTCGAGCCGGCCGGGCAGGAACGGAGCGAGGTGCTCGGCGACCGCCACGGGCCCGACGCCCGGACCACCACCGCCGTGCGGGATGCAGAACGTCTTGTGCAGGTTGAGGTGGCTGACGTCGCCTCCGAACGCCCCCGGACGCGCGACGCCGACCAGCGCGTTGAGATTCGCGCCATCGACGTAGACCTGCCCTCCGGCCTCGTGCACCGCGTCGCACACCTCCCGCACGGCCGCCTCGAACACCCCGTGCGTGGAGGGGTAGGTGATCATCAGCGCGGCGAGTGAGGCCCGATGCCGGTCGATCTTCGCGCGCAGGTCGACGAGGTCGACGTCACCCGAGTCCGAGGTGGCGACGACGACCACCCGCATCCCGGCCATCACCGCCGACGCGGCGTTGGTGCCGTGGGCGCTGGCGGGGATGAGGCAGACGTCGCGGTGTGCCTCACCACGGCTGCGGTGGTACGCCGCGATGGCGAGCAGCCCCGCGAACTCGCCCTGGCTCCCCGCGTTGGGCTGCAGCGACACCGCGGCGTAGCCCGTGAGCTCGGCAAGCCAGCGTTCCAGGTCGGTGATCAGCTCGAGCGTGCCGGCCGCGTCCTGCGACGGGGCGAACGGGTGCAGGTCGGCGAACGCGGGCCAGGTGATCGGCTCCATCTCCGCGACCGCGTTGAGCTTCATCGTGCACGAACCCAGCGGGATCATGGTGCGGTCCAGTGCGAGGTCCGCGTCCGCGAGCCGGCGGAGCCAGCGCATCAGCGAGGTCTCCGAGCGGTGCTCGTGGAACACCGGGTGGGTCAGGTAGGCGCTGCTGCGGACCAGACCTGCCGGCAACGCGTCCGCGGTGACGGCGTCGAGGGCGGCGGCGTCGGGTGCGGCGCCGGCTGCTTCGGGGATCCCGAACGCGGCCCACACCGTCCCGACGTGCGCCACCGTGGTCAGCTCCGAGCAGGCGATCCCCACCGTGTCGGCGTCCACCCGCCGCAGGGAGATCCCCGCCGCGTGCGCCGCGTCGACCACCGCGTCGGAGCGGCCGGGCACCCGCGCCGTCACGGTGTCGAAGAACTCCCCGTGCACGACGTCGATCCCACCGCCGCGCAGCCCGGCGGCCAGCACCGCGGCCATCCGGTGAGCTCGCGCAGCGATGCGGCGCAGCCCGTCGGGACCGTGGTACACGGCGTAGCACGCGGCGACGACGGCGAGCAGCACCTGCGCGGTGCAGATGTTGCTGGTGGCCTTCTCCCGGCGGATGTGCTGTTCCCGGGTCTGCAGCGCCAACCGCAGCGCGGGGTTGCCGTCGGCGTCGCGGGAGAGCCCGACGAGGCGGCCGGGCAGCTGGCGGGCGAGCGACTGCCGCACCGAGAGGAAGGCCGCGTGCGGGCCCCCGAAACCCAGCGGCACCCCGAACCGCTGCGTCGTGCCGACCGCGGCATCGGCCCCGAGCTCACCGGGCGGGGTCAGCATCGTCAGCGCGAGCAGGTCCGCGGCGACGGCGACGAGCGCTCCCCTCTCGTGTGCGGCCGCGATCAGCGCGGACGGATCCCACAGCGCACCCGACGCGCCGGGGTAGGACAGCAGCACGCCGTAGAACTCCCCGTCCGGGAGCCCACCTCGCGCAGGCTGACCCGCGCCGTCGTCGGGACCGCGCAGATCGGCCACGACCAACTCGATGCCGAGGGGCTCCGCGCGGGTACGCAGCACGTCGAGCGTCTGCGGGAGGGTGTCGGCGTCGACCACGAAACGGGGCGACGCGGCCCGCCCCGCCCGGCGCAGCAGCGTCATGGCCTCGGCCGCGGCGGTGGCCTCGTCGAGCAGCGACGCCCCCGCGACCGGGAGTCCGGTGAGGTCGGCGATGACCGTCTGGAACGTCAGCAGGGCCTCCAGCCGGCCCTGGCTGATCTCGGGCTGGTAAGGGGTGTAGGCGGTGTACCAGGCCGGGTTCTCCAGGACGTGGCGACGGATCACGGGCGGAGTGATCGTCCCGGCGTACCCGAGCCCGATCATGGGGACGGTGACGGTGTTGCGCGTGGCCAGGGCCCGGAGCTCCGCGAGCACCTCGGTCTCCGACGCGGCCGGCGGCAGCGTCGACGGCGCGGGCTCCCTGTCGTGGATGCTGTCCGGGACCGCGGCGGCGGCCAGCTCGTCGAGCGTGCCCGCCCCGATCGCAGCCAGCATCGTCGCCATCTCGGCGGGGCGTGGGCCGATGTGGCGGTCGGCGAACGGGGTGCCACGCTCGAGATCATGCAGGGAGAGGCGTTCGGTCACGGGTGCTCCTGGGACTCGGTCGGCGGTGGGACTCGGGCGGCGTGGGACCGCTCGGCCCTCCCCCTCTGTCGCCGCCCGACACCGGGCACCTGAGAGATTCACCCGGCACAGGCCCGGCTTTCCCCTTCGGCGGACGACCGCACCATTCGCGGCCGTCACTTTCCAGAGGCGTCTCACCGGCGCGGTCCTGGGTGCCTGAGAGATTCCGGGGAGGAGTTGCTCCTTCGGCGCCCGACTCGTGGGATCGGGACTCTCCCGCGCTGGATCGGCGACTACCCGGCCAGCATATCCGGCGAACCCGGGCAGCGAGCCCTCCCCGCAGGACCGTGCCCCCCGACTGGGTCCGTGCCCCTCGTCGACCGGGAGCGTCGGTCGCAGAAGGGGAGCACCAGCTCGGGGTCAGGTCAGCTGATGGCCTTGCGGGCGCGCCGGCGGGAGAGCTCGTCCTCCGGGGACTCGTCGACCGAACCCCCGTCGGCGCGCTCCACGGGGAAGTTCTTGATCGACCCGCTGATCTCGCGCATCGCCCCGGACACCGCGATCCCGAACACACCTTGGCCGCCGCGCAGCAGGTCGACGACCTCCTCGGGCGAGGAGCACTCGTAGACCGTCGTGCCGTCGCTGAACAGCGTGATGCCCGCAAGATCGCGGATGCCTCGGCGGCGCAGGTGCTCGACCGCCACCCGGATGTTCTGCAGTGATACCCCGGCGTCGAGCAGCCGCTTGACCACCTTCAGGACCAGGACGTCCTTGAAGGAGTACAGCCGCTGGCTGCCCGAACCCGCGGCGCCGCGGATCGAGGGGACCACGAGCCCGGTGCGGGCCCAGTAGTCGAGCTGCCGGTAGGTGATGCCGACGACCTGGCACGCGGTGGGGCCCCGGAACCCGACGAGCTGGTCGGGAAGTCCGTCGAAGCCCGCACCCAGCAGAGGATCGGGAAAGAGCTCACCCTGCTCGGGTGTGCCGGACGGGGGATCTTCCACCGAGCTCCCTTCCCGCCGCGGGCCGCCGGGATCGGCGTGGCCCTGTCGTGGAGCCGACGGTAAGCGGGGGTGCGCAGCAGGTCAACGCGACGCGCCGACACTTTCACCCGTACTCGGGCGTGTCGTGCCCGCCGGAGTGGGATTCAGGGCTGCGCGCCCCGGAAATCCTCAGGGGAGATCGAGTCGAGGAACTCGCGGAACTTCTCGACCTCGTCCTCCTGCTCGTCCGGGATGACCAGTCCGGCCTCGGCGAGCACGCTCTCCTCGGCATGGATCGGCACACCGATCCGCAGTGCCAGTGCGACCGAGTCGCTCGGCCGTGCGGACACCTTCAGCCCGCCGTCGAAGACCAGCTCGGCATAGAAGGTGCCCTCCTGAAGATCGGTGATCCTCACCTGCTCCAGACGGCGGCCCAACCCGGCGATCACGTCCTTCAGGAGGTCGTGGGTGAGTGGCCGGGCGGGTTTCACGCCCTGCTGCTCCAGAGCGATCGCAGTCGCCTCCACCGAGCCGATCCAGATCGGCAGGTAGCGGTCGCCACTCGTCTCCCTCAACAGGAGGATCGGCTGGTTCGCGGGCAGTTCGACCCGTACGCCCACGACGCGCATCTCGCTCATGCGCTCTCCTCCTCCTGGCTGTCCTGCTGTGGACCGACGCTACACGGGACGGTACCCGCGCGCCCGACTCCGGACGGGCGGCGAGCCCGTCGTCGGGGCGCCGCGGCGCTCAGCCGCGGACACCGCGGTCGCCGGTGATGAAGGCCAACCGGAACTTGCCGATCTGCACCTCGTCCCCGTTGACCAGCACCGCCGTGTCGACCGGCTCGCGGTTGACGTAGGTCCCGTTCAGGCTGCCCACGTCGAGGACGACGAACTCGCCGGCGTCACTGCGGAACTCGGCGTGACGCCGGGACACGGTGACGTCGTCCAGGAAGATGTCACTGTCGGGATGGCGGCCGGCGCTGGTGGACGGGCGGTCGAGCAGGAACCGCGACCCCGCGTTGGGCCCGCGCTTGACGACCAGCAGGGCGGCGCCCTCCGGCAGGGCATCGACGCCGGAGACCGACTGGTCCTGGGCGGGGGGCTCGACCTCGGAGAGGAAATCCGCGCGGAAGACCGAGGTGGTCTCCGGGGAACGCTCCGGGGGTACGCCGGGCCCGTCGTTCGTGGTCACCTCGGGGTCTCCTCCTGCAAAAGTGCCGAAGCAAGTGGTTGGTCCAACTGCTGGGCGTGATGGGGCCAACGTACCGCGTCGGGCGGTGCCGGTGGCCGATGGTCGCATGCTGGACAGCGGCCGGTCAGCCGCCCGTCAGCTCCCGGTAGCCCGCTGCGTCGAGCAGGTCACCGGGCGCGGTCGCGGTGGCGTCGGCCAGCTTCACCTCGATCATCCAGCCGGCCTCGTAGGGCCCCGAGTTGATGAACTCCGGGTTGTCCTCAAGCGCGCTGTTGACGGCGACGACCGTGCCGGTCACGGGCGCGTAGAGGTCGGAGACCGACTTCGTCGACTCCACCTCGCCGACGGCCGCCCCTGCCGCGACGCTGTCGCCGACGGTGGGCAGCTGCACGAACACGACGTCGCCGAGCTGGGACTGGGCGTGGTCGGTGATGCCGATCCGGACCACACCGTCCCCCAGATCGCGCACCCACTCGTGGGCTGCGGTGTAGCGGAGGTCCTCGGGAATCACGCGACGAGCCTAGTGATCGGGCCGGGTCCCGCCGCCGGTGGCCCCGCCCGCCCCCGCCACCCGCGCCGGCGTCCGCACGGCGAGCGCGAACTGTGCGAGATAGAGGGCCCCTGAGTACAGGTAGAGGGCGGTGCCCCAGGCCGCGAACGCGTAGCCCAGCGGCCTCGCGAACCCCGCGAGCGCACCGTCGCCGGCGCCGAGGAGGAGCAGCGGGAACGCGTAGAGCAGGAGGAAGGTGGCGGCCTTGCCGAGGTAGGTCACCGACGGCGGGCCGTAGCCCCGGTGGCGCAGCAGCGGTAGGCATGCGGCGAGCACCAGGTCGCGGGCGACCAGGACCGCCACGGCCCACCACGGCACGATGCCGCGCGCTCCCAACCCGAGGAGCGCCGCAAGGATGTAGAGCCGGTCCACCGCAGGGTCGAGCAGGGCCCCGAGCCGGCTGTACTGGCCCAGTAGCCGGGCGAGCTTGCCGTCGAGCCAGTCGGTGAACCCCCCGACCGCCAGCACGACGATCGCCCAGCCGTCCTCGCGGGGCCCGAGCAGCAGCCACAGGAACAGCGGCACCCCTGCCAACCGGAACGCGCTGAGCAGGTTCGGGATGGTGAGGATGCGCCGGTCGTCGTGTGTCCCGCGGTCGATCGGAGCGGCGTCGGCCACTCGGGAAGCCTACCGCGCACGGCGGCGGTGACAGCCGGTCGACCAGCCACGCGTCGACGCCGCCGCGCTCCGGGAGATGCAGGCGCCTCTGAAGGCGCGGTACCGGGACGACGCCGCGGCCGCGCTGGTCACCCTCCCGGCCGTGGGCGAGCTGGACGGCAGTGGCGTCGCCTGCCGGGTGGGCAACCGCCACCACCCTCGCCGAGGCCGGGCTGCACCCCGCCACGGGCGGGGACGCCACCCAGCTGTGCTCGGGCGACGTGCTCCTGGAGGCCCTGGTGGCCTGTGCGGGCGTGACGCTGAGCGCGGTGGCCACGGCGCTCGGGATCGAGGTGAGCGGCTCCGTGCACGCGGAAGGCGATCTGGACTTCCGCGGCACACTGGGGTTCGACAAGCTGGCGCCGGTCGGCTTCCACGACATCCGGTTGAGCTTCGACCTCGACACCGCCGCCGACGCCGAGGAGGTGGCCACCCTGGTGAAGCTGACCGAGCGGTACTGCGTGGTGCTGCAGACGCTGACCTCCTTCCCCGCCGTGTCCGTTCGGGTGCGGGCGGCGGAGGACCCGGCCCGCATCTGATCGAGGCGGAAGTACCGGCCCCGAGGCCGTCACGGACCGAGGTCGATGTCACCCGTCGACATTGCTGCACCGTTCGTCGCCGCGGCGGGCCGCTTCGGCGCGCCGTCACCCGAGTACGCCAACGGACCACCCGGTAGGTGGACGTAAAGTACGTCTGGCGTGACACTCCGTCTCCGGGTTGTGGCCGTCAGAACCGCGGCTGCACCCGGTCGGCCCCGATGGGGCAGGACGCAGGTTGTCGAGGTGGGTGAGGATGACAGGAACGGTCGAGGACATGACGTCCACCGGCCACACGTACGCCGTTCCCGTCAGCGACGAGCAACTCTACGAGATGACCGCGCACTGGCTCGGCACCGGCATCGTCGCCGGCGAACGGGTCCTGTACTTCGAGGACAACACCGCCGATGCCGTCCTGGAGCGCCTGGCCGACGACCGGATCCGGGTCGACGCCGCCCTCGCCGAAGGCCAGCTCACGATCATCTCGGCCGAGCAGACCCACGCCGTCGCCAGAGCACCTGCCGCACAGGTCGAGGCGCTGCTGATCGCACGGATCGATGAGGCCGCCCGTGAGGGATGGCCCGGCATCCGGCTCGGCGGTGAGTCGAGTTCGGGGCTGCTCGAGGCCGGTGGGGCGGGCCTGATCGGGTACGAGCAGAGCCTCGAACGGGTGCTTCTCGCCCGTCCCGAGGCCAGGGTCCTGTGCATGTACAGCCGGTCCCGCTTCCCGGACGAGGCGATCAAGCAGTTGACCGACCTGCACCGCCACGAGGTGGTGCAGCCGGCCCTCTACGACGACACGCTGCTCCGGATCACGAGCATCGGGCCGACGGCCGCCCGGCTGGCAGGGGAGGTCGACCACAGCAACCGGCCCCGCATCCGGGACCTGATCGACGCCACCCTCGACCGCGCGCTGCGTTCCCACTCGGCGCCGACCGACGTGACCCTCGACCTGTCCTCGTTGCGTTTCCTCGACGTCGCCGGTGCGGTCGGCCTGGTGCACTCCGCGGAGGAGTTCCCCTCGACCCACCGGCTGGTGCTCACCGGCATCCGGCCGCGGGTGCTGCGGGTGCTGGACCGCTGCGGCGCACCGTTCGCCGCGCAGCTCGTGCTCCGGCCCCGGGTGGACGAGTGAGGGTCCCACCGTAAGGAACGGTGGCGCCGACAGGACCCGCACCGCCTACCGTGAGCACCGGCACATGAGGACCCGCGCATGAAGGTTCAGAGCACCCGCACCTCCGTATCCCAGGGGCTGCGCCACACCGCCGCGTTCTACAGCGGCCCCTTCGACCTGTTCCAGCAGCTGATCCCGCTGGTCCGGGCGGGACTGGAACGCGGGGAGCCGGTCGCGGTGTCGGTGCGGCCCTCGACCGAGGACGCCCTCTACGACCGGCTGGGCAATCAGCCCGGGCTGATCCTGCTCGACCGCCCCGACGGGCCCGACGGAGGTTCGGGTCAGACCGTGGCCACCCGACGGGCCCGGCACCTGCGGGAGCTGACGACCACCGCGGGGCCCACGACGGTCCTCACCGAGCACTCGAGCAGCCTCGACGGCGTCGACGGCAGTTTCTGGACCGAGCTCGACGCGGCGGCCAACGTGGCACTGGCCGACCTGCCGGTCAACCTGACGTGCTTCTTCCCGGAGATGCCCCTGCACCTCGAGATCGTCGACGGTGCCCGCCGCAACCACCCGACCCTGCTCGTCGGCGGCGAGGTCACGCACAATCCCGGCCACTGGTCTCCGCAGGACGTCCTGCGCGAGCGGCCCGCACCGGCACCTGTGATCCTCGGCCCGCCCGACCTGCGACTGACCTTCGGCGCCTGGCAGCTCAACGAGGTGCGCGCAATGGTCGAGCGGGCTCTGATGGTCGCCGGCTACGGCCGCGACCGCGCCGAGGACATCGTCCTGGCCGTCAACGAGGTGGCGACGAACGCCGTCGAGCACGGTGGCGGGGAGGCACAGCTCTACCTCTGGGTGGCCGGGGACGGAACGGGCGGCGACGGGCTGGTGTGCGAGGTGCACGACGGCGGGGCCCTGAACGATCCGCTGCCCGGTCTGAGGGCTCCGCACCCGTCGGACCCGCGTGGCCGCGGGGTGTGGATCGCCCGCCAACTGTGCGACTCGCTGCACATCTGGGCCGACGCCCGGGGCACCCACGTCCGTTTGCGGGCGGGTGCATGAGTAGGGTCTCCGTTGTTCGTCACCCGAACGGCGGCACGACAGGCTGAAGTGTGACGGACATGCCCCTTGGCAAGCCGTGTCGGTCGGAGAACACTTCTCGGCAGACCTGGCGCCACGAGGCTGCAGACGGGTCAGCAACGGCACGATCATCACTTGGGACAAGCATGTCTGACGATCAGCGGCGATCATCTCGCACGGCCCAGGCCGGACCTGGCGCCGCCACACTCCAGGTCTCGGTCCTCGGTTCGTTCACCCTCACCGCCGACGGCGCCGCCGTTCCGCTGGGCGTGGACGCGCGCAGGCTCGTCGCCTACCTCGCCGTGCATCCCCGCCCACAGGGGCGCGGGGCCCTCGCCGCCGACCTGTGGCCCGGCGTCACCCCCGTCGCCGCCGGCCGGCTGCTCGCCGAGGCCGCGGCGGCCGTGGACGTACCCGGCCTGATCACCGGCATCGACCCGGTCGAGGCCCTTGCTCTCGCCGCGCACGTCGAGGTGGACCTCACCGCGTCCCTGGGCCTGATCCGCGCGTTGCCCGAGATCCCGCCGACCGACGAGCCGCCCACCTCCTCGCTCACCGCCGACATCCTGCCCGGCTGGACCGCCGCGTGGATCGCCGTCGAGCGGGAGCGTTTCCGTCAGCTGCGGTTGCACGCCCTGGAGGAGCGCAGCCTGCGCCTCGCCGCGGCAGGCCGTGTCGACGAGGCCGTGGCCATGGCCGAGGTGGCGGTGCACGCCGCGCCGAGCCGGGAGAGCGCCCGCCGGGCCCTGGTCGAGGCCCGCCTCGCGCAGGGTGACATCGCGGCCGCCGTCGCCGTGTACGACGACTACCAGGAACTGCTGCGCTCGAGCGTCGGCGGTCCCGCCACGTCGGGTCTCGACGGGCTGTTCCCGCCGTCACCGGCGTGGCCGGTACTGCGGGCCCGACGCGCCATGCCCCGATCGGCTGTGCAGCTCCCCGGGCTGCGGTCGGTGCGCGGTGCCTCCGGTAGCACCCGCCGACTCGTGGCCGGCGGATCGGTTCCTGGCACCTTCCGCTGACCGATCCGTGTCGGACGGGCCCCGGCCGGGTACAGAACCACATGAGTACCGACGGTCAAGAGCTCAGCAGACTCGGGAAGATCGCCTACAAGCCGTTCGGACTCGTCTTGGGCCTGCTCGGCGGGTTGTTGGCCAGCAAGGTCTTCGCCCTTGTGTGGAAGAGGATCTCCGATGAGGACGAGACGCCGAAGCCTCTGTCCGGCGAGTACAGCACCCGCGAGGTACTGCTCGCCGCGGCGTTGCAGGGCGCGATCTTCGGGCTGATCAAGACCGCGGTCGACCGGTACGGGATGAAGGGCGTGCGTCGCTTCCTCGACGCCCCGCGGCCACCGTCCGCCCACGCACGCGACGGGAACGGCTAGTGGAACCGCGGAGGGCGCTTCTCGAGGAACGCCGTGAGCCCTTCTGCGCCCTCCGGGCCCGCGGCGCTCTCGGAGATGGCGTCGGCCTCCGTCGCGAGCTGTCCGGCCAGGCTCGTCTGCGGTGACGCGGCCAGCAGTCGCTTGATCCGGCCCAGTGCCGCCGTCGGGCCCTGCGCGAGCCGGTAGGCGATGCGTCCGGCCTCGGCGAGTACCTCGTCGTCGTCCACGACCGCCGTGACGAGGCCGGCGGCGAGCGCGGCATCGGCGTCGAGCACCTGGTCGGTGAGCAGGATCTGGCGGGCCCGGCCCGCGCCGACGATGCGGGGCAGCGTCCAGCTCATCCCGCCGTCCGGCGAGAACCCGATTCCGGGGTACGCCGGACGAAGCCTGGTCGAGTGGCCCGCCACCACCAGGTCCGTCGCGCACACGACACTCATGCCCGCGCCCGCGGCCCAGCCCCGCACCCCGGCGACGACCGGTACCGGGCACGCCGCCAGCGCGGTGAGGAACAGGTGGAACCCCTCGGCCAGCCGCCGCACATATGCGCCCCGGTCCGCGGCCGTAGCGAACGCCGCGACGTCGCCACCTGTGCAGAAGTCGGCGCCCTCGCCGACGAGCAGCACAGCCCCGGTGTCCGCGGGGTCCAGTGCCACCAGTGCCGCACGGATCTCCACGAGCGCGCCCGCGTCGAGGGTGCCCTTCCTGCCCCGCGCGATGCGGGCACGCAGGACCCGCCGGTCGCGCTCGACGGCCGGCCGTGTCGGCTCCGGCGTCGGCTCCGGGATCGTCATGATCGGGGCCCTTCCCCCGGCGCGGCGCCGGTCCCGGCGGTGGCGCCGTAGACAGCGCGCCTCAGAGTTCGCGCAGCTTCGGCAGGACATCCTCGGAGAACTGGGTGAGGAACCGATCCTGGTCGTGGCCCGGGCCGTGGAAGACCAGGTGGTCGAGCCCGGCGTCGACGTAGGGCTTGATCTGGGCGATCGCGTCGTCGGGGTCGGAGGCGACGATCCATCTCTTGGCGACCTGCTCGATGGGCAGCTCGTCGGCGAGCTGCTCCATCTCCACGGCCGAGCTGACGCTGTGCTTCTGCTCAGGTGTGAGCGACAGCGGCGCCCAGAACCGGCAGTTCTCCAGCGCCTTGTCGGCGTCGCGGTCGTAGGACATCTTGATCTCGATCATCCTGTCGACGGCGGCCGGGTCGCGCTCGGCGGCCACGGCTCCCTGCTCCACGGCGGGGAGCAGCTTCTCGGTGTAGAGGTCCATCCCCTTGCCCGACGTACAGATGAAACCCTCGCCCGCGCGGCCCGCGTACCTGGCGACGACCGGCCCGCCCGCGGCGATGTACACCGGTACCGGCTGCTCCGGCCTGTCGTAGATCGTCGCACCGACGGTGGTGTAGTAGTCGCCCTGGAACGAGACGTCCTCGCCGGTCCACAGCTCGCGCATCAACGCGACGGCCTCGCGCAGCCGCGCGAAGCGCTCCTTGAACTCCGGCCACTCCCGACCGGACACCGCGACCTCGTTGAGCGCCTCGCCGGTCCCGACGCCGAGCATGACCCGTCCCGGGTAGAGCATGCCGAGCGTGGCGAAGGTCTGGGCGAGCACCGCGGGGTTGTAGCGGAACGTCGGGGTGAGCACCGAGGTGCCGAGCTGGATGCGTGAGGTGCGTTCCCCCACCGCGGCCAGCCAGCTCAGCGAGGACGGCGCGTGCCCGCCCTCGTGCCGCCAGGGCAGGAAGTGGTCCGACACCACCGCGCTGTCCAGACCGACCTCCTCGGCCCGCACCGCACACTCCACGAGCTCCCGCGGCCCGAACTGCTCCGCCGACGCCTTGTACCCGATCCGCAGTCCCACGATCTCGCACCCCTCGCCCGCTGGACATCCATGATCCGCCCGCCTGCACCATCCTGGCAGGCGGCGCTCGAACCGGCGTGGGCAACTCGCGTGCGGCCGGTCGGAAAGCCTCCTACCGTGGTCCGAGCCATGAGCATCGACAAGTTACAGCCCCGCCGGGCCACCCTCGGCGCGCTGCGCCGCCTGTCCCCCTACGTCGCCCCCCATCGCGTCGCGCTGATCGGGAGCGGCGTCGCCGCGCTCGTCGCGACTCTGGCCGGCCTCGCCGTGCCGCTGATCACCCGCGAGATCGTCGACGGTCCGATCGGCGGCGGTGATCTCAGCCAACTGCCCTGGCTCGTGCTGGGCGTGCTGGCGTTCGGGCTGGTCGAGGCCGGGCTGATCCTGGTGCGACGCATCCTGGTGGCCGGGCCGAGCAACCGGATCGAGACGGCCATGCGCGCCGATCTCTTCGCCCACCTCCAGCGGCTGCCGGTGGCGTTCCACGACCGGTGGGCGTCGGGGCAACTGCTCTCACGGGCCACCTCCGACCTGACGACCATCCGCTGGTTCGTCGCGTTCTCCGGGATCTTCCTGGTGGTCAACGGGCTGACGGTCGTGGTCGGCATCGGGGTGCTGGTGTGGCTCTCGCCGTGGCTGGGCCTCGTCGTCGCGGTGGTGGCGGTGCCGCTGGCCGCGCTGACCCTGATCCTGGAACGGACGTTCTCCCGGGCCGCGCGCAGCGCCCAGGACCAGGCGGGCGATCTCGCCACGCTCGTCGAGGAGTCGGCGCTGGGCATCCGGGTGCTCAAGTCACTGGGCCGGGGACGCACGCTGACCGCGCGGTTCCTCGCCGACGCACGCGAGCTGCGTGGCACCGAGCTGGTCAAGGTGCGGATACTGGCGGCGCTGTGGGCGGTGCTCGTGATGCTGCCCGAGATCGCCCTCACCGTGATCCTCGGTGTGGGTGCCTACGGGGTCACGCAGGGCACTCTCACCCTGGGCACGCTGGTGGGCGCCATCACGGTGTTGACCTACTTGTTCTGGCCGATCGCGTCGATCGGCTGGCTCCTGGCCGAGGCGAGCAACGCGGCTGCGGCGACCACCCGCTACTGGGAGGTGCGCGACATCGTTCCCACCGTCGTCGACCCGCCCTCCCCCCGGTCGCCCACCCGACCGGTGCGCGGTGAGCTGGTGCTGCGCGGCGTCCGGTTCGCCTATCCCGGCAGCGACCGCGAGATCCTGAGCGGCGTCGACCTGGCCGTCCGGCCCGGCGAGACGATGGCACTGGTCGGGGCCACCGGTTCGGGCAAGACCACCCTCACGGCCCTGGTCCCCCGCCTCTACGACGTCACCGGCGGTGAGGTGCTCCTCGACGGCGTCGACGTGCGCAGCCTGCGGCTGGCCGATCTGCGCACCGCGGTCGCCGTCGCGTTCGAGGACCCGGTGCTGATCTCGGCGAGCGTCCGCGAGAACGTCGCGCTCGGTGTGCCCGACGGTGCGCGTCCGGGCGGCCGTGCGGACGCCGCGGTCTGGGAGGCCCTGCGGATCGCGAGCGCCGAGGGGTTCGTCGCCGCACTGCCGTGGGGTCTCGACACGCGGATCGGCGAGCAGGGCATGTCGCTCTCCGGTGGGCAGCGGCAGCGGTTGGCGCTCGCGCGGGCCGTGCTCGGGCACCCGCCGGTGCTGGTGCTCGACGACCCCCTCTCGGCCCTGGACGTGCACACCGAGGCCCAGGTCGAGGCGGCACTGCGCCGGGTGCTGGGCGGGGTCACCGCACTGGTCGTCGCGCACCGGCCGTCGACGGTGCAGCTCGCGGACCGCGTCGCGATGCTCGCCGGCGGGCGGATCGTGGCGGTCGGGACGCACAGCGAGCTGCTCGCGACCCACCCGGACTACCGGACCCTGGTGTCGAGCCTGGACGACCAACGCGAAGGAGTGGGGGCGTGAGCACGGACCGCGGGACCGCCGGCGGGACCACGGAGACGGGCAGCAACGCCAACACCGACGCGAACACGGGTGGGGACACCGGGTCCGAGGCGTGGCGCGGTGTCGCCGTCGAGGACGACGACGTGGACGTGGTCTCGTCGAGCACCGGGGTGCGCCTGCAGCGCCGGGCCCGCGCTCTCGTCGGCGAGTTGGTGACACCGCACCGGCGCTCCGTGGTGCTCGCGGTCGTACTGCTCGTCCTCGACAACGCGGTGATGCTGGCCGGGCCGCTGCTGGTGGCCCGTGCGATCGACGTGGGCGTGCCGGCGGCGATCGAGGGCAGGCTCGCCCCGCTGGCCTGGGCGATCGCGGGCTACGCGGCCACCGGACTCGCGAGCGCCGGGCTGCGTGCGAGCTTCCTCGTGGTGTCCGGCCGGGTCGGCCAGGACCTGCTGCTCGACCTGCGCCGACGGGTGTTCGCGCACGGGCAGCGGCTCTCGCTGGACTTCCACGAGTCTTTCACCTCCGGCCGGTTGATCGCGCGGCTGACCAGCGACGTCGAGGCGCTCAACGACCTGCTGGAGAAGGGTCTCGACGGGCTGCTCGGGGCCCTGCTCTCGCTGGTGGGGATCTCGGTCCTGCTGTTCGTGCTCGACCCCGTGCTCGCGGGCATCGTGCTGGCCGGGTTCGTACCGTTGCTGTTCCTGACCCGCTGGTTCCAGCGCAGCTCACGCGCGAGCTACCGGCGCACCCGAACCACGGTGGCGCGGCTCATCGTGCACTTCGTCGAGACGATGAACGGGATACGGGCGGTCCAGGCGTTCCGCCGCGAGGAGCGCAGCGAGGCGATCATGGACGGGCTCGGCACGGCCTACCGCGACGCCAACATCGAGGCGTTCGTCACCGTCGCCTGGTACGTCGGCTGGCTGCGGACGGTGGGCAACACGACCCTCGCGGTGGTGCTGCTCGTCGGGGCGCTGCGCGTGGCCGACGGGGCGCTGGCGCTGGGGTCGCTGACGGCGTTCCTGCTGTACCTGCGCCGGTTCTACGACCCCCTCGACGAGCTCGCGCAGTTCTTCAACGCCTACCAGTCGGCCGCGGCGGCGCTGGAGAAGATCGCCTCGGTGCTCGACACCCCGCCCGGGGTGGAGGAGCCGCTCACACCGGTGGCGCTGCCGTCCCCGGTGCGCGGCACGCTCGAGTTCGACCGCGTGCACTTCGCCTACCGCCGCGCCGCCGACCGGACGGTCCTGCCGGAGTTCTCGCTGCACGTCCCGGCCGGGCAGACCATCGCGCTGGTCGGCGCCACCGGCGCGGGCAAGTCGACGCTGGCCAAGCTCGCGGCACGGTTCTACGACCCGACGTCGGGCACCGTCGCGCTCGACCGCGTCGACCTGCGTGACGTCACCGACGCCGACCTCCGCACCGCGCTCGTGATGATCACACAGGAGGCGTTCCTGTTCTCGGGATCGGTGGCCGACAACATCGCGATGGGACGGCCGAGCGCGTCGCGGGCCGCGATCGTCGCCGCTGCCGACGCCGTGGGCGCCCGGGAGTTCGTCGAGTCGTTGCCCGAGGGTTTCGACACCGACGTGCGCAAGCGCGGCGGGCGGCTCTCGGCCGGGCAGCGCCAGCTCGTCTCCCTGGCGAGGGTGGTGCTGGCCGACCCGGCCGTCGTGCTGCTCGACGAGGCCACCTCCTCGCTCGACTTGCCGTCCGAGCGTGCGGTGCAGGCGGCGCTGGAGACGGTCCTCGCGGGCCGCACGGCGCTGATCATCGCCCACCGGCTCTCGACGGTGCTGATCGCCGACCGGGTGCTGGTGATGGCCGAGGGCCGCATCGTCCAGGACGGCAGCCCCACGCAGCTCCTGGCCGGGGTCGGGGAGTTCGCCGACCTCCACGCGGCCTGGCGCTCCTCCCTCGTCTGAGTGGAGGCCGGTCGCGTGGAGGACGCCGTGGCGGCTGTGCGGCCGTCACGGATTCGTTCCGGGACGGGTGCGATGGGAGGCTGGAGGCGTGAGCACGACCGAGTCGATCAGCGTCGATGCACCGGTGTTGCGCCGGCCCCATCTGATGCGGCAGTGGTGGCGCGACGTGGCGTTCCTGCACTGGGCGGTGGAACCGGCGGCCGTCGCACGCCACTTCCCGCCCGGCGTCGAGCCCGACGTCCTCGACGGGCGCACCTACGTCGGCCTCGTGCCGTTCCGCATGGTCGGGGCGGGGTTCGCGCACGGGCCGGGTGTGCCGTGGGCGGGCACGTTCCTGGAGACGAACGTGCGGCTCTACTCGGTCGACTCGACCGGGCGGCGCGGGATCGTCTTCCTGAGCCTCGACGCCGACCGCGCCGTGGTTGTGGCGGGCGCCCGGGCGGCGTTCGGGCTGCCCTACCGCTGGGCCCGGATGCGGTACCGGGCGCAGGGTGACGTGCACCGCTACGCCGCGCAGCTCCGGTGGCCCGGAGTGGCCGCGTCGAGCCGCATCGCGATCCGCGCCGGCGCCTCCGCACCCGACGGCGAGCTGGAGCGGTTCCTCACCGCCCGCTGGGGCCTGCACGTCGCCCATCTGGGGCGCACCTGGTACCTACCCAACGCGCACCCCGCGTGGCCGCTGCGCACCGCCGAGGTACTGGCGCTCGACGACGGCCTCCGCGGCTCGGTGGGGCTGGGCGGGCTCGGGAACCGCCCACCCGACCACGTGATGTTCAGCGCCGGCGTGCCCGTGTCGTTCGGGCTGCCGTCCCCGGCGGACCGGCCGCGCCGGTGACCCGCGTCGCCCCCGATCCCCCGGTTCGCCCGCGGCGCGGCGGGCGTGCCTCCTACGATCGGGGCGTGACGCTCCCGCAGACCGCGCAGGCCCCCGAGGCGACGCCGCACGACGCCACCGCCCTCGGCGTGCTCCGGCGCGTCTTCGGCTACGACTCGTTCCGCGGTGACCAGGCCGAGATCGTCGACCATGTGTGCGGGGGCGGTGACGCGCTCGTGCTCATGCCGACCGGTGGTGGCAAGTCGCTGTGCTACCAGATCCCGGCGCTGGTCCGCGACGGTGTCGGTGTGGTGATCTCCCCGCTGATCGCGCTGATGCAGGACCAGGTCGACGCGCTCACCGCGCTCGGGGTCCGGGCCGGGTTCCTCAACTCCACCCAGGACATGACGCAGCGCCGCGCCGTCGAGGCGGCGTTCGTCTCCGGTGAGCTGGACCTGCTCTACCTCGCCCCGGAGCGGCTGCGGGTGGAGCCGACGCTGCGGCTGCTGGAGCGCGGCACGATCTCGCTGTTCGCGATCGACGAGGCACACTGCGTCGCGCAGTGGGGCCACGACTTCCGGCCCGACTACCTCGCGCTCTCGCAGCTCCACGAGCGCTGGCCCGACGTCCCGCGCATCGCGCTCACCGCGACCGCGACCCCCGCCACCCACACCGAGATCGCCACCCGGCTGAACCTGACCGATGCCCGGCACTTCGTCGCGAGCTTCGACCGGCCGAACATCCAGTACCGCATCGCGCCGAAGAACGAGCCACGCCGCCAGCTGATCGAGCTGCTGCGCACCGAGCACCCGGGTGACGCGGGAATCGTCTACTGCCTGTCGCGGTCCTCGGTGGAGAAGACGGCCGAGTTCCTCGTCGCCCAGGGGGTGGCCGCCCTGCCCTACCACGCGGGGCTCGACGCGGCGGTGCGTTCGCGCAACCAGTCCCAGTTCCTGCGCGAGGACGCCGTCGTGATGGTGGCGACCATCGCGTTCGGGATGGGCATCGACAAGCCCGACGTGCGGTTCGTCGCGCACCTGGACCTGCCCAAGTCCGTGGAGGGCTACTACCAGGAGACCGGCCGCGCGGGCCGCGACGGGCTGCCGTCCACGGCATGGCTGGCCTACGGGCTCGCCGACGTCGTGCAGCAACGCAAGATGATCAACGAGTCCGAGGGCGACCTCGCCCACCGCCGCCGTCTCGCCCAGCACCTCGACGCGATGCTGGCCCTGTGCGAGACGGTGGAGTGTCGGCGGGTCCGGCTGCTGGACTACTTCGGTCAGCAGGGCGAGCCGTGCGGCAACTGCGACACCTGCCTCTCGCCGCCGGCGTCCTGGGACGGCACCGTCGCGGCCCAGAAGGTGCTCTCCACCGTGTTGCGGCTCGACCGCGAACGGGGCCAGAAGTTCGGGGCCGGGCAGATCGTCGACATCCTGGTCGGCAAGCGCACCGCGAAGGTCGAGCAGTTCGATCACCACACGCTCAGCGTGTTCGGTGTCGGCGCCGACCTCGGCGAGGGCGAGTGGCGCGGCGTGGTCCGCCAGCTCATGGCGAAGGGTCTGCTCGCGGTGGAGGGCAACTACCAGACCTTCGTCCTGACCGAGGCCAGCCGCCCGGTGCTGCGTGGTGAGAACCAGATCATGTTCCGTCGTGACCCCGAACGCCAGGCGCGCACCCGGTCCCGCGGGGAGCGCGCGCCGCAGGTCGAGATGGCCCCCGAGGCGGCGCCGGTGTTCGAGCGGCTCCGCGCCTGGCGTGGTGCCGCGGCGAAGGAGCAGGGCGTGCCCGCCTACGTGATCTTTCACGACGCGACGATGCGGGAGATCGCGACACTGATGCCGACCACACTGGCCGAGCTGGGCACCGTCAGCGGCGTCGGGGAGAACAAGCTCGCGAAGTACGGTCAGGGCGTCCTCGACACGCTGTCGGGAGGCGACGTCGCCGACTGATCACCGGTGGAGCGTTCACCCGGGCGTACGGCCACGCGTCACGTCCCGGTCAGGCGGTGCAGCACGGGGGGCAGGTCGCGGGCGTGCACGACGGCCAGGCGCTGGGTCGCGCGGGTCAGTGCCACGTACAGGTCGTTCATCCCGCGCGGGGAGTCGGCCAGCACCTGCGCGGGCTCCACCAGCACCACGGCGTCGAACTCCAGGCCCTTGGCCGAGTTGACGGGCAGGACCACCACCGGGGACTCCAGATCGACGGAGGTGTCGGCGGGGCCGTCGGGGGTGTCGGGTGCCGGTTCCCGCGGCCCGACGAGCCGGGCCGCCAGCTCGGCCACCATGCCGGCCGGGGCCAGCACCGCGGTCCGCCCGTCGCCGACCGCGCCCGCCTCCTCGGCGACGACCTTGGCCACCACGTCCTCGATCGATCCGCCGTCCACCGGGATCGCGCGCGGGGACACTCCGGTGCTGCGCACCGACCGCGGCGGCGCGAGACCGGGCTCGATCATCGCGAGCACGTCGTCGGCCACGTCGGAGATCTCCGACGGCGTGCGGTAGTTGACGGTCAGCTGCTCGAGGCGCCACCGGTTCGCCACGTACGGCGAGAGCGCCTGCCCCCAGGAGTCCGCGCCCGACAGGTCACCGGTCTGCGCGATGTCGCCCACGATCGTCATCGACCGGCTCGGGCAGCGCCGCATGATCAACCGCCAGGCCATCGGTGAGAGCTCCTGCGCCTCGTCGATGATCACGTGGCCGTAGGTCCACTCGCGGTCGGCGGCGGCGCGGTCGGCGGTGGAGTCGAAGCGCCGCACGCGCTGGCGCTCGGCGAGCCGGTCGGCGTCGACGATGTCGGCGGCGCGCAGCAGCTCGGGATCGAGGTCCTCCTCCAGGTCGATCACGTCGAGCACGCCCTGCGCGTAGAGCACCTCCTCACGCAGCGCCTGCGCCTCGCGGGCGGCGGCCTCCGCGCCGTCGTCGCCCAGCAGCTCCGCGGCCTCGTCCAGCAGCGGCACGTCCGCCGGGCTGAACCGCTGCCCCGGTGGCACGTCGTCGCCGGGGCGGGGGCGGGGGCGGGCCAGCAGCTCACGGTCGGACGGGGACAGCCGCCGCGCCACCGGGGCCAGCCTGCGCGGGTCGGTGAGAAGGTCGGTGAGCAGCTGCTCGGCCGAGAGCGTCGGCCACAGCGCGTCCAGCTCCCGGGTGAGCTCCCGGCTCCCGCGGAGCTCCTCACGGATGTCGTCCAGGTCTCCCGCGTCGAGCAGCTCACGGCCCCCGAGCCCGCGCGAGACCTGCTCGGCCAGCAACCGCACGGCCTCCCGGTGGAAGGTCCGTTTCGCCTCGTTGTGCGGCTTGCGGGACCGCCGGGCGCGGGTGCGGGCCGCGTTCGCGACGTCGCGGTCGAGCCGCACCTCCTGCTGATCGACGACCAACCGCACCGTCCGGCGCGGGACCTGCTGGCGATCGCGCACCGCGGCGGCCATCACCGCCGCCATCCCGGCCCGGCCCTTCACCTCGGCGACGGCGGTCGGCTCGGGCCGCCGCGCGTCCAGACCAGGGAACAGCTGCCCCACGGTGCCGAGCACGACGGAGGTCTCCCCCAGCGACGGCAGCACCTGCCCGATGTAGCGCAGGAACGTCGGGTTCGGGCCGACGACGAGCACGCCGCGCCGGGCCAACCGGTCGCGGTGGGTGTAGAGCAGGTACGCCGCGCGGTGCAGCGCGACCGCGGTCTTGCCGGTACCGGGACCGCCCTGGACGACGAGCACACCCGAGGGCTTGGACCGGATGATCGCGTCCTGCTCGGACTGGATGGTGGCGACGATGTCGGACATGCGGCCGGTCCGTCGCGCCCCGGCGGCGGCGAGCAGCGCCGCCTCGCTGGTCAGACCACTGGATCGGGTGGGGTCCGCGGCACGGGCCTCCTCGAGGTCGAGCACCTCGTCGTCGAGGGCGGTGACCTCACGCCGGCGCGTGCGCAGGTGGCGGCGGCGCCGGATGCCGTCGGGGGACGCCGCGGTGGCCGTGTAGAAGGGCCGCGAGGCGGGGGCGCGCCAGTCCATCAGCAGGGGCTCGTAGTCGTTGTCCTCGTCGAGCAGGCCGAGCCGGCCGATGTAGCGGCGCTCACCCCGCTCGCCGCCCTCCCCCGCCGCGGCGTCGAGGCGTCCGAAGGCCAGCCCGTGCTCGGCCGCGCGCAGGGCCGCGAGCCGGTCGGTGTACATCGCCGCGGCCGCGTCGCGCTCGGTGAGGGCCTGCGGTGTGCCGACCGTCTCGTCGTGCAGCACGTCGTGGAGCCGCTTCGCGGTCTCGGCGCGCCGGGCGTCGAGACGCGCGTAGAGCATGCCGACGTAGCGGCGCTCGTGGTCGATCCCGTCGTCGGGCTCCGCACCGCCGGGCACGGGACCGCCGGGCACAGGACCGCTGTCGAGCACGGGACCGCCGTCGGGCGAGGGCCCGTCACCGGGCGGGGAGTCCTCGTCGAGCGAGGGGGATGTGCTGTTCGACACCGACGGATCACCTTCGCGGACGGCTGGTGGAGAGGGCGACTTACGAACGTACCAGCGGAGGAGTTTTCCACGGCCGGGCCTCGGGTACCCGGCGCGGTGCGCAGCGACGACCGCCACGATCCTTCCCGGGATTCGGACTACGCGCATCTCGCGCCTCTTTTCGACGACCTCGTCTCCCTGCCGCCCGACGCCCCCTGCCGGGCCGCGCTGCGCGCCGAGCTGGTCACGGGCCACCTGCCCGTGGCCCGCAACATCGCCCGCCGCTTCGCCGGCCGCGGCGAGCCGCTCGACGATCTCGAACAGGCCGCCACGGTCGGCCTGCTGGGTGCCGTCGACCGTTTCGATCCGGAGCGCGGCATCGACTTCCTGTCCTTCGCCGTGCCGACCATCACCGGGGAGGTCCGCCGGCACTTCCGTGACCGGACCTGGTCGATGCGCGTGCCGCGGCGGCTCAAGGACCTGCAGAGCACCATCAACGGGGCCGTCGGCCCGCTCTCACAAGAGCTCGGGAGAGCACCGCGGCCCAGTGAGATCGCTGCCAGGCTCGGCCTGTCGACCGACGAGGTTGTCGAGGGCCTCGACGCCCAGCAGGCCTACCGCAGCACCTCGCTCGACGAGCTCGTGGCCGGTGGTGACACGACGCTCACCGACACCCTCGGCACGATCGATGCCGAGCTGGCCGAGGTGGAGTACCGCGAGACCCTCGCTCCGTTGCTCGCCGAGCTGCCCGAGCGGGAACGGTCGATCGTCCTGCTGCGCTTCTTCGGAAACCTCACCCAGACCCAGATCGCCGACCGGGTCGGCATCTCCCAGATGCACGTGTCCCGGCTGCTGTCGCAGACGATGGCCGCCCTGCGCGGCCGGATGAGCGACGGGTGACCAACGCGTGGGCGCCGAGCAATCGAGATTTCTCGGCTGGATGTCAGTGCCGGTTTCTCACGTCGTGTCAGTGAGTTGAGGGACCTGGCCCGGGGGCCGGTCGGCCGCCGAGGTAGGCGTCCAGCGCGGCGGCGCCGGTGAGCATGGCGCGGCTCCTGGCCGAGAGGCGAGCATGCCAGTCGCGCAGCATCGACGCGAGCGGCGCGACGCCTCCGGCGGAACGGACCTGGGCGACCAGCGGGGCGATCTGCTCAAGCAGGTAGCCGCCCCGTCTGAGCTGGTGGGCGAGTAGGGCGTCGATTACGTCGGCTGCGCTGTAGACCCGGTAGCCCGTCTGCGGGTCGCGGCGCGGCTGGACCAAGCCGGCGCGTTCCCATTCGCGCAGGGTGGCCGGGCGTATGCCGAGCCTTCTCGCCAGGGGTCCGACGAGGGTGTCCTTCCGGTCATGGACGCGGGCGCGCCGATCTCCGCTGGTACCCCGGCCGGCGCCCGCCCACACCTCTACTCAGCCGCCCGGGTGGCGGGCTCTCGGAGCGCGTCCGAACGGTTGCTCCACGGGCTCGACGAACGGCGCGGGCGGGACGGGCAGCGTGACGGGGTCGGCGGCGAGCGCAATCGGTTCGCCGTGGTGACGCAGCCGCATCGGTGGCCCGCTGACCAGCTGGTACTCCGCCTCCTCGGCGGTGATCTGGACACGCAGCCTGCGGCCCTGCCACATGAGGCCGAACGCGATGCGCGACAGGGCCGGTGGCAACCGCGGCGCGAACCGCAGCCCGGCTGCGTCGCACTGCATGCCCCCGAACCCCGATACGACCGCCGTCCAGGTGCCCGCCATCGACGCGATGTGCACCCCGTGGTCGGAGTTCCCGGCCAGGTTGTTCAGATCGACCAGGGCCGCCTCGGCGAGGTAGTCGAAGGCGAGGTCGAGGTGCCCGGTGCGCGCGGCCATCACCGCCTGGGTGCAGGCGGACAGCGAGGAGTCCCGCACCGTGATCGACTCGTAGTACGCGAAGTTGCGCACCGTCTGCTCCGGGGTGAACGCGTCCGGTCGCATCTGCATGGCGAGCACAAGGTCGGACTGCTTGGACACCTGTTTGCGATACAGGTCGAAGTAGGGCACGTGCAGCAGGAGCGGGTACTTCTCCGGCGGGGTGCCCTCGAAGTCCCACAGCTTGTGGTCGGTGAACCCCTCGGACTGCGGGTGCACCCCGAGCGTCTCGTCGTAGGGGATCCGCATGGCCGACGCCGCGTCGCGCCAGCTCGCCATCTCCTCGGAGTTCACCCCCAGCTTGGCCGCGGCGCGCGTGTGCCGAGCGGCGGTGTCGGCGGCGACACGCAGGTTCTGCTGGGCCATCAGGTTCGTGTACACGTTGTTGTCGACGATCGCGGTGTACTCGTCGGGACCGGTGACCCCGTCGATGCGGAACTGGCCCGCCGAGTCGTGGTGACCCAGCGAGCGCCACAGCCGGGCGGTGGCCACCAGCAGCTCCAGACCCACCTCACGCTCGAACTCGACGTCACCGGTGGCGGCCACGTGGCGGCGCACGGCGTCGGCGATGTCGGCGTTGATGTGGAACGCCGCCGTGCCGGCGGGCCAGTAGCCCGAGCACTCCTGCCCGCGGATCGTCCGCCACGGGAAGGCCGCCCCGGACAGGCCCAGCTGCTCGGCCCGCTCGTAGGCCAGCGGCAGGATCGACTGGCGCCAGCGCAGCGCGTCGGCCGCGGCCTCGGGGGCGAGGTGGGAGAGCACCTGCAGGCAGAACGTCTCGGTGTCCCAGAAGGTGTGGCCGTCGTAGCCCTCGCCGGTGAGGCCCTTGGCCCCGATCGCCCGGCGCTCGGCGCGGGCGCCCGCCTGCAGCACGTGGAAGATCGCGACGCGCACGGCCTGCTGCAGCTCGGCGTCGCCGTCGATCTCGACGTCGGCGGTCGCCCAGAAGTCGTCGAGGTACTGGCGCTGCTCGGCGAGCAGCCCCTCGAACCCGGTGTAGCGGGCGGCGGCGAGCGCGGCCCGCACCTGGTCGTGCAATGCCGGCTGGGAGCGGCGGGACGACCAGCCGTAGGCCAGGTACTTGGTGATCGACAGGGTCTGCCCGGGCTGCAACCGGGCGATGACGGTGGTGCGCCCGATGTCCTCGGTGGCCTCGGAGGTGATCTTGGTGCCCTCCGGGCCGACGACCTCGTGGTCCATCGCCGCCGCGACGCGCAGCCCGGACAGGCGGGTCCGGTGGATCAGGGTGGCACCGGCGTCGTCACAGCGGTGCTGCTCGGCCATCAGGGGGTCGGTCAGGGCCGCCTCGACGCGCGGGTCGTCGTCGCCGCGCTTGGGCAGCTGCTCGTTGGCCACCAGCTCCGACTGGAGCACCAGCAGCGCGGGTGCGTCGAGCACCTCGACCTCGTACCGGATCGTGGCGATCGCGCGCTGGGTCAGCGACACCATCCGTGTGCTGCGCACCCGCACCGCGCGCCCGGCGGGCGAGGCCCACTCGACCTCGCGGGTGAGCGTGCCGGCCTGCAGGTCCAGCACCCGCTCGTGACGGCGCAGCTGCCCGTAGCGCAGGTCGAACGGCTCGTCCTCGACCAGCAGACGGATGATCTTGCCGTTGGTCACGTTGATGATCGTCTGGCCGGACTCGGGATAGCCGTAGCCGCCCTCGGCGTAGGGCAGTGGTCGCGCTTCGAAGAACGAGTTGAGATAGGTGCCCGGCATCGAGTGCGGCTCACCCTCGTCGACGTTGCCGCGCAGCCCGATGTGGCCGTTGGACAGCGCGAACACCGATTCCACCTGGCCCATGTCGGTCAGGTCCAACCGGGGCTCGCGCACGACCCACGGCTCGACGGTGAACGGGCGGCCGGGATCGGGGCTCATCGGCGTTCCCCACCGGCGACGGTCGGGGGGCACGGCCGGGCCGTCGCGGCGCGGAGCGGGATCACGAGTCGCCGTCCAGCAGCTCGGCCAGATCGGTGACCACGACGTCGGCACCCTGTTCGCGCAGCTTCTCGGCATGGCCGAGCCGGTCGACGCCCACCACGAACCCGAACCCGCCCGCCTTCCCCGACGCGACGCCGGCGAGCGCGTCCTCGAACACGACGGCGTGGGCCCTGTCGACGCCCAGGTCGGCGGCGGCGGCCAGGAAGGTGTCGGGTGCTGGCTTGCCGGGCAGGCCCCGTTGCTTGGCGGAGACCCCGTCGACACGGTGGTCGATGTACCGCGCCAGGCCGGCGACGTCGAGCACCTGTTCGGCGTTCGCCGAGGAGGACACCACGGCGGTGGCCAGTCCCGCCGCGCGAACGGCCTTCAGGTACCGCACCGAACCGGGGTACACCTCCACCCCGACGGTGCTGATCTTCTCCTGCACGAGCTCGTTCTTCCGCGTGGACAGGGCGTGGATCGTCGCGGCGTCCGGCGCGTCACCCGGCCCGCCCTCGGGGAGGTCGACGTCGCGGGAGCGCAGGAACTCGCGGGTGCCGTCGAGACGGGGCTTTCCGTCCACGTACGGCCCGTAGTCGCCCTTCACGTCGAACGGGACGAATTCGGTGCCGTCACGCTCCGCGCGGGCCGCCAGGAAGTCGTCGAACATCTGCTTCCATGCCGCAGCATGGACGCTCGCGGTATCGGTCAACACGCCGTCGAGGTCGAAGAGGCACGCGCGGGTTCCGTCGGGGAGGCCCAGCATGGGCGAACCGTACCGAGAACGCGATCACCCTCCCGCTGTCGGTGCCCCTGCCCACTCTCCGCGTCCGCCCGGTCACGGTCCCGATACCGCTACACCGGCAGCGACCCGAACGGGGTCGAACTCCGCGCGTCGGCCGCATGCACCACGGCGATCACGGCGGTGTCCGCGTCGCCGCCGGACACCGTCACGGTGCAGCCGCCGTCCACCGGCACGGCCACAACCGAGAGCACGCCGCCGTCGGGGCGCGGTTCGATCCCCTGCTGCACGGTCGTCCGCACCGCCCCGAGCACGCGCAGCGGCTCCACCGGCATCCCGTGCAGCGCGGCGTCCACATCGAGCTCGATCCGCAGCCGCGCGCCGAACCGGGCCTGTTCGAGCTGCAGGTAGCCGCGCACCGCGTCCAGCTCGCGACCCAGGGTGCTCGTGGTGTTCCCGGCCTGGTCGGCGGCGCGGGAGAGGTCGGCGAACCCGACGAGGAGCTCGCGGGCCCGGCCGGGGTCGGTGCGGATCAGCGCGGCGATCGTGTTCAGCGAGTTGTAGACGAAGTGCTGCTCCAGCCGGCGGGTCTGCACCGGGACGGGATCCGGGGCCGGGGACGTCGCGACCGGCGGCGCGGCGACCGGTGAGGGCGGGGCCTGCGGCGAACCGGCCTGCGGCGGGGGCGAACCTGCCACCGGCGGCGGGGGCAGGGGCGAGTCGGCCGCCTGCCGCAGGGGCGGCTCGGCATCCGGAGGCGGCGGCTCGGCATCCGGAGGCGGCTCGCTCGGCCGGGCCCAGCGCCTCCCGTGCGCCTCCGCCTGGTCGGCTCCCCGCAGGTCGGCCTGTGGCAGGACGACCGGGCCCAGCCAGCGCGGCAGGCGGAGCCGCCCGCCCGAGACGAAACCGGTGAACTCGACGGACCCCACGAGCCGCGGCAGCACCCAGATCGCATGCCGGGCGGCGTCGGCGGGCAGCGCGTCCACGAACGGGGGGTGGTCCGCGCGCAGCCGGCGCAGCTCGGTGAGCCGCCGGCGGTGGTCCCCCGGCACGCCGACGCGCCCGACGTAGCGCAACCCGGCCGAAGCGTCGGGTCCGGCCGGGATCCCGAGCAGGAGGCTGGCGATCGTGTCCGGTCTCGCCGGGTCGGTCGCCGTCCAGCCTCCGACCACCACCTGGCGCACGCGGGGCACCGGCACCTTCACCCACAGCGGCGAGCGCCCACCGGGGTGGTAGCGCGAGCCCAGGTGGCGGGCGTGGAGCGAGTCGACGCCCTTCGCGTCGGCGAACCCGATCATCCCCGCGAGCTCGGACACCGGCATCGGAGAGGTGGTCCACACCGGGGCGCCGGCGAACCCGAGTCCTTCCAGCAGCACGCGGCGGTCGCGGTAGGCGAGGTCGACGGTGGAGTGCCCGTCGAGCCAGAGCAGGTCGGCGATCTGGAAGTCGACGGGGACCGCACGGATGTGCTGCTCCGTGGGCTGCATGCGGGCGCTGCGCCGCTGCAGCAGGCTTGCCCGCGGCGCGTGCTCCTCCCCCCGCGCGACGAGGGTGCCGTCGAGGACCATCCCGCGCGGGGGCGAGCGCCGCTCCAGGGGCGGCCCGAGCTCGGGGTAGGCCGCGCTCATCGACACCCCGCGCGCGCTGAGCAGGCGCGTACGGCGGCCGGGTTCCACGTGGGCGATGCAGCGGTGGCCGGTCCATGCCAGCTCGACGACCCAGTCCGGCCCGGTCGGCGCCTGGCCGGACCCGGCGGAGGGCTGCATGGGCGACACGAGATCGGGCACGACGCCCGGCTTCTCCGTCACGACGCCCACGGTAGCCGCCGCGGGAGGCGTCCGGCTGCAGGCGCGGGACACACGTCCGGTCGGTCCCGGCGGGCGCACGCCCGGCGCGGACGACGCAGTGGCGGACGGGGGCCGTGCATGAGGGACGATCGGAGTCACCATGACGCTCACCGACCGCCTCCCGCCCACCCCCGACTCCCCCGACGACCTGGTGGAGGCGTTCACCGACTGGGCCTACGAGGAGCAGGGCCTGTCGCTGTACCCGGCGCAGGAGGAGGCGCTGCTGGAGCTGGTCACCGGCAGCAACGTCGTCCTCTCGACGCCGACGGGATCGGGGAAGTCGCTCGTGGCGGTCGGCGCGCACGCCGCCGCGCTGCAGCGCGGGCAGCGGACGTTCTACACCGCGCCGATCAAGGCGCTGGTCAGCGAGAAGTTCTTCGCACTGATCGACGTGTTCGGCGCCGACAAGGTCGGCATGCTCACCGGCGACGCCGCGGTCAACGAGAAGGCGCCGATCATCTGCTGCACCGCGGAGATCCTGGCCAACATCGCGTTGCGCTCTGGCCGGGACGCCGACGTCGGCTCGGTCGTCATGGACGAGTTCCACTTCTACGCCGACCCCCACCGCGGCTGGGCCTGGCAGGTGCCGCTGATCGAGCTGCCGCAGGCCCAGTTCCTGCTGATGAGCGCCACGCTGGGCGACGTGTCGTTCTTCAGGGAGGACCTCACCCGCCGGACCGGGCGGGAGACCGCAGTGATCACTTCGGTCACCCGGCCGGTGCCGCTGCTCTACCGCTACGTCTTCACCCCGCTGCACGAGACGATCACCGAGCTGCTGGAGACCCACGAGGCCCCGGTGTACGTGGTGCACTTCACGCAGCAGTCGGCCGTGGACCGGGCGCAGTCGCTGATGAGCGTCAACATCACCTCGAAGGACGACAAGGCGGCCATCGCCGAGGTGATCGGGAAGTTCCGGTTCACCTCGGGCTTCGGCCGGACGCTCTCCCGGCTGGTGCGCCACGGCATCGGGGTGCACCACGCCGGGATGCTCCCCCGCTACCGGCGGCTCGTGGAGACCCTCGCCCAGGCCGGGCTGCTGCGCGTCATCTGCGGCACCGACACCCTCGGCGTGGGGATCAACGTGCCGATCCGCACGGTGCTGTTCACCGCGCTGAGCAAGTACGACGGCGTGCGGGTCCGCTCCCTCAAGGCCCGCGAGTTCCACCAGATCGCCGGACGCGCCGGGCGGGCGGGCTACGACACGATCGGCACCGTCGTCGCCGAGGCACCCGACCACGAGGTGGAGAACGCCCGCCTGGTCGCGCGCGCCGGTGACGACCTCAAGAAGCGCAAGCGGATCGTCCGCAAGCAGGCGCCGGAAGGTTTCGTCGGCTGGTCCGACGTCGGGTTCCAGAAGCTCCAGACCGCCCAGCCCGAGGCGCTGACCAGCCACTTCTCCGTCACCCACGCGATGCTGCTCAACGTCATCTCCCGGCCGGGCGACGCGTTCGCCGCGATGCGCCACCTGCTGGAGGACAACCACGAGCCCCGCCCCCGCCAGCGGCGCCACATCCTGCGGGCCATCGCGATCTACCGGGCGCTGCGGACCTCCGGTGTCGTGGAGGAGCTCCCGGAACCCGACGAGGAGGGCCGCCGCGTGCGGGTCGTCGGCGACCTGCAGCTCGACTTCGCCCTCAACCAGCCGCTGTCCCCGTTCGCGCTGGCCGCCACCGGGCTGCTGGACCGCGAGTCCCCGACGTACGCGATGGACGTCCTCTCGGTGATCGAGTCGACTCTCGACGACCCCCGCCCCATCCTCTACGCCCAGCAGAACAAGGCTCGCGGCGAGGCGGTGGCGGCGATGAAGGCCGAGGGCATCGAGTACGAGGAGCGGATGACGCTCCTCGAGGACGTCACCCACCCCAAGCCGCTCGACGAGCTGCTGACCGGCGCGCTGGAGACCTACCGCCGCGGCGCGCCGTGGGTGGAGGACGCCCGCCTGTCCCCCAAGTCGGTCACCCGTGACATGTTCGAGCGCTCGATGACGTTCGTCGAGTACGTCTCGCACTATCAGCTCGCCCGCTCCGAGGGCCTCGTGCTGCGCTACCTCGCCGACACCTACCGCGCGGTGCGCCAGACCGTGCCCGACGACGCGAAGACCGAGGAGCTCACCGACGTCGTCGAATGGCTGGGCGAGCTGGTGCGCCAGGTCGACTCCAGCCTGCTCGACGAGTGGGAGAAGCTCGCCGCGGGCGAGGACGTGGTGGAGCACGGACGCGCGGCTCTGGACCGCGGGCCCGACGGGGTCACCCGCAACGTCCGCGCGTTCCGCGTCATGGTGCGCAACGCCCTGTTCCGCCGGGTGGAGCTGGCCGCACTGCGCCGCTGGGACCTGCTGGGCGAGCTCGACCACGGTGCCGGTTTCGACGCCGAGCGCTGGCGCGCCGCCTTCGACCCGTACTTTGCCGAGCACGCCGACATCGGCACCGGACCCGACGCCCGCGGCCCCCAGCTGCTGGCGATCTCCGAGGAGCCCGAGCGCTGGATCGTCCGCCAGGTGCTCGACGACCCGGCGGGCGACCGCGACTGGGCCATCACCGCCGAGGTCGACCTGGCGGCGAGCGACGAGGACGGCACCGCGATCGTCTGGATCAGCGCCGTCGAGCCCCTCGGCGGCCCGTAACGGCCCGCTCGCTCCCCCGCGCTCGCCTCCCCCCGTTGCGTGGTCGGCGGTGTCCACGAAAGATCGACATTTCGCTGGCGTCAATGTATGCTTGACCGATGAAGTACGAGGAGGCCCTTCGCTGGCTCGACCGCGTCGACCCGGCCGTCGCCCGTCCCGATCGGTCGATCACCGCCCATCTGGACCGCCTCAAGGTGCTCAGCGCCGGTGGCGGGGTCACCCGCGACGCCGCGGCCGCGTGGTACGCGCTGTGCCAGGAGATGCGGCGGCAGGCCGACTACTACGAGCGCGACCTCATCCGGAGGCTGCGCAGCGACGGGCTCACCTGGGCGCAGGTCGCCGACGCGGTGCAGGCCCAGCTGGGCAGCCGCCAAGCCGCGCAGGGCAAATGGAAGCGCCTCATCGACCCGGGCCGTCGGACCACCAACGGTGACATGCGCCGCGGTGGCCGGCCGAAGCAGACCGACACGACCTGAACGGCCCCGACCGCATCCGCCGGGCCGGGCCCCTCGATCGGGCCGGTGCCGGCGCAGCCCTGCCTCGTCGCTCGGTGCTACTCACCAGTAGGCTCCGCGGCGTGCCCCGTCCGGCCCGCGCCTTCCTCGCGTTCCACGCCGTCGTCGTGCTCGTCGCGATCGCCGTCCAGATACCGATCACGGCCGGCGACGCCGACGGCCTGTTCCCCACCCCGCAGGGACGGGTCGCGAACCTGTTCACCTTCTTCACGATCCAGACCAACGTGATCGTGGCGGTCACCAGCCTGGCGCTGGCGATCGCCCCGGAGCGGGCGTCCACCGCCGTGCGGGCGCTGCGCCTCGACGCACTGCTCGGCATCATCGTGACCGGCCTGGTCTTCCACGTGGTGCTGTCGGGGCTGTACACCTTCGACGGTGCCGAGTGGTACACGAACCAGGTGTTCCACACCGTGTCACCGCTGCTCACCGTGATCGGCTGGGTGGTGTTCGGCCCGCGCGGGCTCATCGACCTCCGGACGGTGGCGTGGTCGCTGGTCTTCCCGCTGGCGTGGCTCGCCCTCACCCTCGTGCGCGGGGCGCTGACCGGCTGGTACCCCTACCCGTTCATCGACGTGGGGGGCCGCGGGGGGGGCCCCCCCCCGCGGCCCCCCCCCCGCCGCCCCCCCCCCAAGAGGGGGGGGCCCGGCCGCGCGCGGGGGGGGGCCCCGGGGGGGGGCCCCGCCGGGGGGCCCGCCCGCGGGGGCGGGCGGCGTGCCCCCTGAGGGGGGGGGTTGGGCGGTGGGTGTGCGGGGGCGCGGGGGGGGCGCGCGGGCGCCGCACGTCGATGAACGGGTAGGGGTACCAG
>JAJAZD010000176.1 GCA_026785945.1 Pseudonocardia sp.
AGCTGGCGTGACGGACCGATCAACGAGTACACCACCGGCAGCAGCAACAGCTGCGTGACGATCGCGGGCGTCCGGGCCCAGCGCCGGCCCGCCACCAGGCCGACGCCCGCTCCGAGGACCGCCGCCCCCGCCGCGACGAACAGACCGGCCTCGCCGAGCACGGCGGCCACCGGGAGCGCGGCCGCGCCCGCCTGCAGCACCAGCACGATCGCAAAGCCGACCGCGGTCGCCCCCTGCACCGCCACCAGCGCGCCTGCCAGGCGGATCTGGGCCGGCGGAACTGCGGGAACACGCCCGGCGCCCGGACCCGGCTCGGTGGTCACAGGCCAGAGAATAGGCCCGGGTACCGTCGAGGTCGTGCGTGCGCTCCTGGTTGTGAACCCGAATGCGACAACCACGACGGCTGCGGGCCGTGACGTGCTGGCCCACGCACTCGCCAGCGAGCTGAAGCTCGAGGTGCTGGAGACCTGCCACCGTGGCCACGCCGCCGTCGCGGCCGAGCGGGCCACGCAGGACGGTGTCGAGCTCGTGGTGGTGCACGGTGGTGACGGCACGGTCAACGAGGTCGTGAACGGTGTGCGCGCCGCCACCGGCGGGGTGCCGTCGGATCCGATGGACGGCCCGGCGCTGGCGGTGGTGCCGGGCGGTTCGGCGAACGTGTTCGCCCGCGCACGCGGGGTCCCCCGCGACCCCATGGAGGCCACCTCGGCGATCCTGGCGGCACTGGACCAGCGCCGTAGCAGTCTGGTCGGGTTGGGCCGGATCGACGGCGTCGACGGACCCGACGACGGGGACGGACCCGACGTCCGCGCCGCCCGCGGCCGGTGGTTCACCTTCAACGCCGGGCTCGGCTGGGACGCCGAGGTGGTGGCCGAGGTCGAACGGGCCAGGGAGGCGGGCCGGGAGGCGACCCCACTGCGCTACGCCCGCACGGCGTGGCTGCAGTACCTGCGCCAGCGTCGCCGCCCCCGCTCGATGACCGTCGAGATCCCCGGGGCGGCCGTTGTCGACGACGTCCGCGTGGCGTTCATCACCACGACCGACGTGTGGACCTACCTGGGTCCGCACGCCGTACGCACCAACCCGGGAGCCTCCTCGGGATCGGGACTGGGCCTGTTCGGGGTGCGCGACCTCGGCACCGGCACGATCGCGCCGAACCTGCGCCGCATGCTGCTCCGCGGCGGCGACCCCCGCGGCCGGAATGTCCTGCGCCAGGACGCCGTTCCCTATCTGGGGGTGCGTAGTGCGGAACCGATCGCGCTGCAGGTGGACGGTGACCACCTGGGGCGATGCCGCGAGGTGCGGTTCAGCGCCGTGCCGGATGCGCTACGCGTCGTCGTGTGAGACCAGCGGTTCGCCGTGACCGTCTGCCCCATATCACCCGGCTGAGTGACGTCGTGTGTCCATTCACCGATGCGCGCGGACCGTCGAGCCAATAAGGGCTCGCACCTGGGCAAATGGTGGCCCAAGGTAGGGCGGGCGACAAGCGAACGACCGCGGGAGATTTTCCCGCGCGGTCCGGCGCGGACCGGGTGACCGGGTGCGACGGGCGGGATGAAGTCGATAGCTCATCGTGACAAGAGCGACATGCAGTAACTGATCGTGTCGTCACTCGTTGCGGTGAGTGGGTGAGAGTCATCACCCATGTGGACCAAGTCCCTTGAAGATCGAGCGCGCTCGTGAAACCCTTCACAAGCGCGGAAACACCGTGACGGACGATCGGCGCGACCCCGATCGCGCAAGTACGAGGAGCAGAGCACCATGGACTGGCGCCACCGCGCAATCTGCCGCGACGAGGACCCCGAGCTGTTCTTCCCAGTGGGGACGAGCGGTCCTGCGCTCCTGCAGATCGCCGAGGCCAAGACCGTATGTCGGCGTTGTCCTGCTGTGACCGAGTGCCTCACGTGGGCACTGGAGAGCGGACAGGACGCCGGCGTCTGGGGCGGCATGAGTGAGGACGAGCGCCGCGCCCTGAAGCGTCGTAACGCACGTACCCGCGCGCGTACTGCCTGACAGCGTCGGACGGACCCCACCGCGGGCCCGGAAACCGGGTACGAGCCGGTTCCGGGCCCGCGGTCGTTCCACCGGGCGCACTCGGAGGCTGCTCCGGAGGGGGACCGGGACCCGGACCTGTGAGGCGGGCCCCACCGTGCGACCCCGGGCCGTCGGTCACGTCGACAGGCTAACGCCCCCGCAGCGAGAGCCTGATGACGGCCTCCGTTCCGCCGCCGGGACGTGCCCTCACCTGCAGCTCCGAGTCCAGCTCCGAGTCCAGGAGTGTCCGGACGATCTGTAGGCCGAGCCCACCGGACGTCGGCAGGTCGAAACCGGGCGGCAGCCCGCGCCCGTCGTCGGCCACCACGACGTCCAGGACACCGGCCGAGCGGCAGGCCGACACCACGACCTCGCCGGCCGGGCCGGAGTCGAAGGCGTGGGCGAGCGCGTTGTGCACCAGCTCCGTCAGGACCAGTACCAGCGGTGTGGCCAGCGCGGCGGGCAGCGTGCCGAAGCTGCCCTCGCGCCGCACCTTGGCGCGTGCCTCGGCCGTGGCGCCGTCTCCGATCGCGGGAAGGACCTTGTCGACGAGCTCGTCGAGGTCCACGCGCTCGGCCACCGACACCGCGAGCGTCTCGTGCACCAGCGCGATCGAGTTGACGCGCCGCACGCTCTCGGCCAGAGCGCGACGGGCCTCGGGGATCGCGGTGCGGCGGGCCTGCAGCCGGAGCAGAGCCGCCACCGTCTGCAGATTGTTCTTCACCCGGTGGTGGATCTCACGGATGGTGGCGTCCTTGCTGAGCAGGGCCATGTCGCGGCGGCGCAGGTCGGTCACGTCGCGGACCAGGATGAGCGCGCCCGCCGAGTCCCCGCGTGGACGCAGCGGCAGCGCGCGCACGAGCATCACCGCTCCCCGCGCCCGCACCTCCATCCGCAGCGAGTTCCGGCCCTCCAGTGCGGCACCGATACGGGCGGCCACCTCCGCCGCGTCGAACGGATCGTGCACGAGCTCGCGGGTGGCCTGGGCGAGGGAGAGCCCGAGGAGGTCGCTGGCGTGGCCCATCCGGTGATACGCCGACAGCGCGTTGGGGCTCGCGTAGGCGACGAGGCCGAGGGCGTCGAGCCGGACGAGGCCGTCGCCCGCGCGTGGGCTGGTGTCGGCGCCGACGACCGACGCCCGGGGTGGGAACGTGCCGTCGGCGACCATCTGGCACAGGTCCGACGCACTGCCCAGATAGGCGATCTCCATGGGACTCGGCACGCGGGGCATCGCCAGGTTCGTGTCCCGGGACAGGACGGCGACGACCGCGCCGCCGTGCCGCACGGGGATCGTCTCGGACCGGACCGGGACCTCGAGGTGCCAGCGCGGGTTCTCCTCGCGGCAGATCCGGCCCTCGACGACGGCCCGGCGCAGCTGCGGGTTCTGCGCCACACCCACCCGGGAGGAGACAATGTCCTCGGCGTGCGCGGTGGGCGCTGTCGTGGGCCGGGCCTGGGCCACACACAGGAACTCGGCCGGGGTACCGGACAGCGGGATCCAGAGCAGGAAGTCGGCGAAGGACATGTCGGCGAGCAGCTGCCACTCCGCGACCACCCGCTGCAGATGCTCGGCGGCGTCACCGGACAGGCGCGAGTGCTCGGCGAGCAACTCGCTCAAGGTGGACACATGATCACTTCCAGCTCCCCCACCCACGCAGAGCTCATCCAACCACGTGGGAAGATGTCCTCCGATGACGGACAGGTAAGGAGGACATCATGTCGAAGCGAGCCCGCAAGCGCCGTGGCCGCAGCAAGAAGGGCGCCAACCACGGCAAGAAGCCCAACTGCTGAACCCGACCCGTCGAGAACGACGTCATCGTGACCGACAGGGCCTGTGGATCACGACGAAGCCGTTCTCGACGGTCAGCGCGGTTCTCGACGGTCAGCGTTGCTCGATGCGGACGGTGCGGACCTCCACCGTGGTCGTCGTACCCTCGGGGCCGCTCTCCACCGTCACCTCGGCCTGCTCCAGCACCGCCACGCGGATCTGTTGCCGCAGCTTGTGCCTGAGCCCCTCGGGGGCGTGTTCGCCCCCGCACTTGGTGGCCAGCAACTTCTTCAGTTTCTCGTCGAGGCCGTACTGGGCCAGGCACGGGCCGCACTCGTCCAGGTGCTTGGAGAGCAGCGCGCGTCGCGGCCCGTCGCATTCGTCGTCGAGGAACAGCCACACCTCGGCGAGCACATCGGCGCAGTTCGCTTCGTGATGGTTGCCGCAGCTCACGACGACACCTCCTGCTCACCGCGGAGGAACCCGCGGTCGCGAGCGGTATCGGTGAGCATGTCCCTGAGCTGGCGACGGCCACGGTGCAGCCGTGACATCACGGTGCCGATCGGCGTGCCCATGATCCCGGCGATCTCCTTGTAGGCGAACCCCTCGACGTCCGCGAGGTACACGGCCATCCGGAAGTCGTCCGGCAACGCCTGCAGCGCGGCCTTGACGTCGTTGTCCGGGAGCCGGTCGAGCGCCTCCATCTCGGCCGACGGCAGCCCGAGCGAGGTGTGCTCACCGGCATGGGCGATCTGCCAGTCGGTGATCTCGTCGGTGGGCGACTGCAACGGCTGGCGCTGCTTCTTGCGGTAGCCGTTGATGTAGGTGTTCGTCAGGATCCGGTACAGCCAGGCCTTCAGGTTGGTACCCGCGCGGAACGTCCGGAAGGCCGAGTAGGCCTTGAGGAACGTCTCCTGCACGAGATCCTCGGCGTCGGCGGGGTTGCGGGTCATCCGCAGGGCGGCGCCGTAGAGCTGGTCGAGCAGCGGCATCGCGTCGCGCTCGAAGCGGATGCCGCGCTGCTCGGCCGTCTCCTGCTCCCGGTCCGCTGCCGTGTCGTCCGCTGCCGTGTCGTCCGCTGCCGTGTCGTCCGCTGCCGTCTGGTCCGCTACCGCCTCGCCGGATCCGTCGTTGACGGTGGTGGCGGCCGGTTCTGCCGCCTGCTCGGTGCCGGGCACCGCGCTCCTCTCGCTCCGGACCACGCCGGCCCCGGGGACGATCACCGCCGCGGCGACCGGATGAAGGGCCGAGCGTACGCGCACGGTCCGTGTCCGGCTCGTCGGCCGCGCGTCCCCGACCGGGTGCGGAGCCTCCATCACTGCATGCGTCACGGTCGTGTCCAACGCCGCTTCCCGGTGGGTGATTCCCCTGTCCCGCGCGGCGGGCCCCCGCACCGCCATGCCGAACGTGACCGCTGCCCGGCGCCCGGCAGGTGAGCCGGCGGCGAGACCGAGGAGCCGTCAGGCGGTCGTCGCCGGTCGCGGCAGGAGAGCCCCGAACTCCCCGCAGCGGAGACCGTCGAGGAAGCACTCGACCTCGAGCGGGGTGAACCGCAGGGTGGACCCGTCGCCGGGACGCCGGATCGTGAGCGCGCCGTCAGCGTGCAGGGTGACGTCCAGGCCGGGAACGGGCTGGTCGGTGGGCGTTCCCGGAGGATCGAGCAGTACATCGCAGAACCGACGCCAGTCGGACGCCGAGAGTGCGAGAACGGGCCCGTGTCCAGCAGCTTTCGAGTCCCGGATGTGATGGATACCCGAATCGATCATGACCTCGACGCAGTTGGACGCGCCGTTGCTGCGGTCGGCCTTCGCCCAACGCCCCCGAGTAGGTCCTGTCCCGCGCGGGGATGAGGTCATTCAGAGCTCCTGGGCTGCTCGCTCGATCAGTTCGAGCGAGCCTACGACCTGGAGCGCGGCGTCCGCGGCCGCGGCGTGAGCGAGGCGGTACTCGTGCACGGCAACCGGGTCTTCGACGAGATCCATCCCGTTCAGCGTGTCCAACCACACGAGCTCGGGCGGCCGAAGGGTCGGGAACCCCAGCAGGTGGAAGTCGGGCGCCCCGAGAACCGGGTGCCCGGAGACGCTGAAGGGAATGACACGCAACTGGAGGCGCGGCCCGTGTGCCTCGATCTGCTCGGCGAGATGGGCGAGCTGGCGTTGGAGAACGTCACGGCCACCGACCTGCTGCCGGATCGCGGCCTCGGCCATGACCACCGACAACATGAGCGGGTTGGAGCTGTAGAGGCGTTGCTGCCGGTCTCGACCTGGCTGAGGTACTGCGGGGTGCAGCGCGCGGCGCGGGCGACGTCGGTGGCCGGGAGTCCGAGCGTGTCCCGCCGCTCGCGGAGCCGCCGCCCCAGCTCGTGGGCGGCGACCACCGGTGACGGGGCGTCCATGTCGATCCTCCTGAGTGGCCCGCGGTCCGGGAAGTAAACCAGTTCTCCGGACACCTCAGTTGCCAGACTTCTGGTTACTTAACTATCGTGCGCCGTCGCGGTCCACTCAGCCGGGCAGCAGCCGTGCCAGCCACCCGCCCACCGTGTCCGCGACGGCGGGCAGGTCGGCCCGCAGCGCATGGTCGCCCCGCAGCAGGACCACGTCACGGCCGGGAGCCGGGCCGGGCCGGCCGAACGGGTCCCGCTCGCCCTGCACCACCAGCACCGGCACCTGCGGCGCGGCGAGCTCGGCGAGGCGGTCCTTCTCGGGCCTGCCCGGGGGATGGACCGGGAACGCCAGGCAGATCACACCGGACGCCCCGCCCGCCGTCGCGGTCCGGCACGCCACCCTTGCTCCCGAGCTCCGGCCGCCGAACAGGAGCGGGACACCCCGGACCCGGACGTGCTCGACGACCACCAGCCACGCGGTGTCGAGCTGCCCGGCCGGTGCGGGGGCACGGCGTCCGGCCACGCGATAGGGCTGCTCGACGAGCACGACCCGCACGGACGCGGCGAGCGCGGCGCCCGCGGCCGCGAGGAGATCCGGCGCACCGACCCCGCCGCCGGCCCCGTGCCCGAGCAGCAGCACCGCACGGGCGCGACCCACCGGATCGTGACGGGTGACCCGGGCCGGGCCGTGCGGGGTCGGAACCTCGCTCTCCTGCGGCCGGGACTCGTCGAGATCCGGTCGGACGGGCCGTCCGGCGGGGCTCATGCGGGGTTCGGACCGGCCAGCAGGTCGAGCTGCAGGGGGTCCGCCAGGGTGTCCGGCGGGAGCGGGTCGAGGAGTTCGGGCCCGTTGTTGCGGACGTTGTTGACCATCGCCGACACCGGGCGGAGCTCCAGGGCCGCCACGAGCTCGGCCGGTGGTGGCACCAGCAGGGAGGCCACCGCGTCGGTGCCCGCATCGGGGTCGAGCCAGGCGTCCCAGGCCGACGGCGCCAGCACCAGGGGCATCCGGTCGTGCACCTGGGCCAGAACACCGACGGCCGCCGTGGTGAGCACGCTCGCGGTCACCAGGCCGTCGGGGTAGCGGTTCTCGGGGTCCTGCTCGGGCTTCCAGTACTCCCACACCCCGGCCATCGCGAGCGAGCTGCCGTCCTGGTAGTGCGTGTAGTAGGGCTGTTTGTGGTTCTCCCCCCGCTGCCACTCGAACCAGCCCTCCGCGGGCAGCAGGCACCGCCGGGCCGCGAGGGCGCGCCGGAAGGACGGCTTGGTCGCGGCCGTCTCGGACCGGGCGTTGATCATCCGGGCGCCGGCCTTCGCGTCCTTGGACCAGAACGGAACGAGGCCCCACCGCAGGACCCGGAGACTGCGTTCGGTGGTGTCGGGGTCGGGGACACCCTCGGCGTCGCGCGGGTGGCGCTCCACGACCGCGACGATGTTCTTGGTGGGTGCGACGTTGTAGTCGGGCTGCACCGCGCCGTCGGTGACGTCGACGGCCCGGAACTCGTCGGCCAGGTCGGCGGGGGCCTTGATCGAGGCGTAACGACCGCACATGGGGCTCATGGTGGCAGTTCGCCGGAAGTCTCACCGGACGGGCGGCGGTGGACGGATCTCGTGACGAGGGCGCTCCCGCATGGGGGATCATGGCCCTGTGACATTGCCGTGGCCCGCGCCCGTCGCCCACCGGCCCGTCCGGGGGAACGTCTCCGTGCCGGGTTCCAAATCCGTGACCAACCGCGCGCTGCTGCTCGCCGCACTGTCGGGCGACGCCGCGTCGGTGTCCGGGGCACCGGCCACCCGGGACACCGCGTTGATGGTCGGCGCCCTGCGGGCCCTGGGCGTGCCGGTCGACGTGGACGGGGAGCACGTCACGTTCGGACGCCACCACGGCCTGCGGGGCGGCGCCGCCGTCGACTGCGGGCTCGCCGGCACCGTGATGCGGTTCGTCCCGCCCGCGGCGGCGCTGGCCGACGGGCCCGTCGTGTTCGACGGCGACCCGCGGGCCCGCGCCCGTCCGATGACCACCGTGCTCGACGCCCTGCGCGCGCTGGGTGCGCAGGTGGACGGGTCGGGCCTGCCGTTCACCCTGCACGGGGCGGGCGGGCTCCGCGGCGGTGAGGTGGTGATCGACGCGTCGACGTCCTCGCAGTTCGTGTCGGGCCTGCTGCTGTCGGGGGCCCGCTACGACAAGGGCGTGACCGTGCACCACAGCGGCCCGCCGGTGCCGTCGCTGCCGCACATCGACATGACGGTGACGATGTTGCGGGCGGCCGGGGTCGAGGTCGACGCGTCGGACGCCGACACCTGGCACGTCGCGCCCGGCCCCGTCGCCGCCCGGGACTGGGTGGTCGAGCCGGACCTCTCCAACGCCGCGGTGTTCCTCGCCGCCGCCGCGATCACCAGGGGCCGGGTCACCGTCGCGGGCTGGCCCGCGGGCTCGACCCAGCCGGGCGCCGAGATCCTCGCGGTGCTCGCCCGCGCCGGCGCCACCGTCACCACCGGACCGGACGGCACGACCGTCGAGGGCCCCGCCGAGCTGGGCGGGGTCGAGGTCGATCTGCGCGACGCGAGCGAGCTGACCCCCGCCGTCGCCGCACTGGCCGCGCTCGCGACCGGGCCCTCGCGCATCCGGGGCGTCGCCCACATCCGGGGCCACGAGACCGACCGGCTCGCGGCGCTCGCCACCGAGATCAACGCCCTCGGCGGCGCGGTCACCGAGGCCCCTGACGGGCTGGAGATCACCCCCGCGCCGCTGCGGGGCAGGCCCGACCGGCCGTGGCGCGCCTACGCCGACCACCGGATGGCCACCGCGGGCGCGCTGCTCGGGCTCGTGGTGCCCGGCGTCGCCGTCGACGACATCGGCTGCACGGACAAGACGATCCCGGACTTCCCGTCCCGGTGGGCGGCCCTGGTGTCGTGAGCCCCCGCGAGTACGACGAGTCCGACGTACGGGTCCGGCCGGGCCGCCGCGGTTCCCGGCCCCGCACCAAGCGCAGGCCCGACCACGCCGACGCCGCCGACGCCATGGTCACCGTCGTCGACCGGGGCCGCTGGACCTGCGCGCCGGACGGGGACAGCACTCGCGCGCCCGTCACCGCGATGCGGGCACGCGAGCTCGGCCGCACCCCGATCGTGGTCGGCGACCGGGTCGGCCTGATCGGCGACCTCTCCGGGGCCGTCGACTCGCTCGCCCGGATCGTGCGGGTCGAGCCGCGGACCACCCTGCTGCGGCGCACCGCGGACGACACCGATCCCTTCGAACGCATCGTCGTCGCCAACGCCGAGCAGCTCGTGATCGTCACCGCGGTGGCCGACCCCGTGCCGCGCACCGGGTTCGTCGACCGCTGCCTCGTCGCGGCCTACGCGGGCGGGTTGCGCCCGGTGCTGTGCCTCACCAAGTCTGACCTCGCCGACCCCGAGTCGTTCGCGGCGGCGTACCGCGAACTCGACTTCCCGGTGCTGGTGACGCGTCGGGACAGGCCACCGACCGAGCTGGCGCAGCTGCTGTCCGGACGCGTGTCGGCGCTCGTCGGACACTCGGGGGTGGGCAAGTCGACCCTGGTCAACGCACTGGTCCCGGACGCTGAGCTGGCCGTCGGGGTCGTGTCGTCGGTCGGGAAGGGCCGCCACACCACCGTCGCGGCGATCGCGTTGCCGCTGCCCGTGTCCGCGGACGGGCGCCCCGGCTGGGTCGTCGACACCCCCGGCGTCCGGTCGTTCGGGCTCGCCCACGTCACCGCCGACGACATCCCGGCGGCGTTCGAGGACCTCGCCGACGCGATCGAGGACTGCCCGCGCGGCTGCGGGCACCTCGGCCCGCCGGCGGACCCGGAATGCGCCCTCGACGTGCGGGTGACCGACGGGTTGCTCCGACCGGGCCGGCTGACCGCCCTGCGGAGGGTTCTGGTCGCCCTGCGGTGACCGCCGAGAGTGCACCGATCCGGTGAACCTGACACGCTCCACGCCATGACCGGGTTGCGCATCGGCACCACCGAACGGACCGCTGCGATGAAGGCTCTCGACGACCACCTGGCCGCCGGGTGCCTCGGCGTCGAGGAGTACGCCGACCGGTCCGCCGTCGCCGCGAACGCCACTGTCGCCACGGAGCTCGAGGCGCTGTTCACCGACCTGCCCGCCCCGCATCCCGACCTGCCGGGGACGCCGGCACCCGCGGCCGAGGTCGCGCTGCCGGAGCCGTCGCGAGGATCGGGACTGAGCGGGCCGCGGCATCCGTCGCCATGATCGGTAACAATGGTGCCGGAGCGCCAGATCTGACGCCCAGGAATCATTCCGGGCGATCATGGATCCGGCCGCCGGCGCGCGCCCAGGGCCGCGGGCCGGGAGACTCGCACCGTGCTGCTCCCCACGCCGGCCACGGGACCCGACGCCGCGGTCGAGTGGGTCCGGACCCACCTCGGCGACCTGTGCTGCGACGAGCCGGCCGCGTCCCCGGCCTTCCGCGGTGGCCAGCAGGCCGCCGACACCGCACTCGCCACACTCGACCTCGCCGGTTACGCGGCACGGCGCAACGAGGTGCTGCCCCGCTCGCGGCGGGGCGCGACGCGGCTCTCCCCGTTCATCCGGTACGGCCTGATCGACCTGCCCACCGCGTGGGCGGCCGCGTCCGGGGCCCCGCCACGGGATCGCACCAAGTTCCGCGACGAGCTCCAGTGGCAGGAGTACGCCCGGCACCTCTACGCCCGCCTCGGCCACCGGATGGCCACCGCGCTGCGTGCCGCACCCGCGCGTCCCGCCCGGAGCTGGGACGAGCCGTGGCCGGCGACGATGAACTGTGTCGCCACCACCGTCGAGGAGCTGGAGACCGACGGTTGGCTGGTCAACCAGACCCGGATGTGGATGTCGTCGCAGTGGACCGTGCGCGCCGGCGCCGAGTGGACCGCCGGGGAGGACAGGTTCTTCACCCACCTGCTCGACGGCTCGCGGGCGGCCAACCGGCTCGGCTGGCAGTGGACGATCGGCGCGGGCACCGGCAAGCCCTACGGCTTCTCCCGCTGGCAGGTGCAGAAGCGCGCACCGCAGCTGTGTCAGGACTGCGCGCTGTCGGACGACTGCCCGATCCAGGACTGGCCCGACGACCCGCCGCCGGGGGGGTCGCCGCCGGGGTCGCCGCTGCTGCGCGGTGACCCCGACCCGGAGGCCACCGGCGGGCCGCGCGAGCCACAGCGCCACGGCGAGCCCGGCGCGGTCTGGCTCACCGCGGAGTCCCTGGGCGACGCCGACCCGGCGCTGAGCGCCCACCCCGGGCTACCGGTCGTCTTCGTGTTCGACGAGCCGCTGCTGGCGCGGCTGAACCTGGCGGGGAAGCGGCTGGTGTTCCTCGCCGAGACCCTGGCCGACCTGGCCCGGCGTCGGGACGTCGAGGTGCGGCGCGGGAGGGTCCGCGAGGAGCTGGCCGGGCGCGCCGTCGCCGTCACCCACGCCCCGGTGCCGGGGTTCCGCACCCGGTCCGCGGCCGTCGGCCCCGTCGAGGTGCACCCCTGGCCGTGGCTCCACCGCCCGCACGCCGGACCGGCCGGCTCCTACTCGGCCTGGCGCAACGCGCTCCGCGCCCGTGCGTGAGGTGGACGTCGCCGCGTCAGCGCAGCTCGACGAGGAACGCGACCTCGGACGGGTCGTACCAGGCCAGCTCGAGGTCCTCGGCCTCACCGATGAGGAACTCGGCGTCCATGTCGCCCATGTCCGCGGCATCAATGGCGTCCGCGGCCTGGCGCACGACGTAGTCGGCCTCCTCGGTGTCCACGTGGACGGCCGCGACCTTCTCCAGGGGCACCCCGCCCGCCACCCGCGCGGCGGCGTCGTCGAGGTCGGGACGCAACGTCACGTCCTCGAGGTCGGCGGCCACGACGACGCGGCGGGCGGGCGTGGTGGTCTCCCCCAGCCCGAACTCCACCGACAGCAGGCGCAGCGACGCCCGTGCCGCCTCGGTGAGCGCGGCGTACTCGAGCTCCTCCTCGTCACCCGCGGTGTAGGCCTCGCGCAGCCTGGGCGTCAGCGCGAACACGGTGCCACCGATCGGTTCGAGCACCCCGTTCTTGATCATCGTGCGGAGCATCGGCCACGTGGCCGGGACGTAGATCCTCATCCCACTCCCTCGCTGTGCTCGGTCGGCAATGGACCTCGCAGTGTCCACGATTCGCTCGCAGGCCCGCTCACGGCCCACGATTCGCTCGCAGCCCCGCTCACGGCCCACGATCGGCTCGCGGCCCCACTGTCGTCAGGAGCTCGTCGAGCGACTCGGCCACCATGCCGGCGAGAACCTCGACGTCGGCCATCGCATCGCGGTCGCCGTTGAAGCCGTAGTAGACACCACCGTCGTAGGAGGTGAGCCCGATGGCGAGCGCCTGACCCTTCGCCAGCGGTACCACCGGGAACATCTCCAGCATCCGGGCACCCGCGGCGTAGAGAGGGAACTGCGGTCCCGGCACGTTCGTCACCACCAGGTTGAAGATCCGCTTCGACATCCCGCTCGCGGCGCGGGCGCCCAGGGCGTGCAGGGTCGGAGGCGCGAACCCGCCGATCCGGGCCAGGGTGTCGGCGCCGACGGACCGCGCGGTGGAGGTGTGCTCCCGCATCGCGTGGGCCACGTGGTGCAGCCGCACCATCGGGCTCGGCTCGCCCACCGGCAGATCGACGATGAACGAGGAGACGCGGTTGCCCAGCGAACCCGCCGTCGCCGAGCTGGGCACGTCGGCCTCGCCCTTCACCGACAGCGGCACCATCGCCCGCAGGGACGACGACGCCGCCACGGGCTCACCGCGTGAGAGGAGCCAGTTGCGCAGCGCGCCGGACACGACCGTGAGCACCACGTCGTTGACGGTGCACCCGTGCGCCGTCCGGATGCGGCGGTAGTCCTCCAGCTCGGTGCGGGCGATCGCGAACCGGCGCTGGGTGGAGATGTCGACGTTGAGCGGTGTGCCGGGGGCGCGCCGGCTGGCGGCCCGGGCCATCGAGAACAGCTGCGTCGCCGCACCGACGACCTTGCCGATGGTGGCCACCGCGTCGCCCGCCGCGGCCCGCGCGTTGTCCACGACCACGCCCGGCCGGGCGACGGCCTCGCTCAACGCGCCGAGGATGAGCTGCCCGTCGGAGGGCTCGGGCCGGGGCATCCACAGGTCGGAGACGCCTCGCCCGCCGGACTCACCGTTCGGCTCGGCGGACACGTCGAGGATCACCTGCCCGATGTCGATCGCGCTGATGCCGTCGACCATCGCCTGGTGGGTCTTCGTCAGCACGGCCGTCCGCCCCCGCGCCAACCCCTCGACCAGGTACATCTCCCACAGCGGGCGGGTGTGGTCGAGCGGACGCGACATCAGGCGCGCCACCAGCTCGGTGAGCTGGCCGTCGGAGCCCGGTTTCGGCAGTGCCGAGCGACGCACGTGGTACGCGACGTCGAAGTCGGGATCGTCCACCCACACCGGCCGGGCCAGGTTGCCGGGGACGTGACGCACCTTCTGGCGGTAGCGCGGCACCAGCGCGATCCGCTGCTCGATCAGCTCGACGAGCCGGTCGTAGTCGAACCCCGCCTTCGGGCGGCGGAAGACGGAGACACCGCCGACGTGCATCGGGGTGGTCGGCTGCTCCAGGTAGAGGAATGAGGCATCGAGGGCGGAGAGCCGGGGCGGCATGACCCGATCGTAGGCGGGCGCATCCAGCCGTGCCGCCGATCTCGTCGGGACGGAACTACGCTGGCCCGGTGCCGGCCCCGCAGACCCGATCACCCAAGGACACCTTCATCACCGTCTACGGGCGCAAGCCGGTGCTGGAGGCCCTGGACGACGCGACGCTGCGGGTCGACAAGGTGATCGTCGCCGACGGGCTGCGGGGCGATCCGGTCCGGGAGATCCTCGACGCGGCCCGGCACCGCGGGGTGCCGGTACAGCGCGCGACGGCGCACCGGGTGAAGGTGCTCGCCGGCAACGGCCGTCACGATCAGGGGGTGCTCGCCGACGTCGTGGCGCCGCGGATGGCGCCGGTGGAGGAGTTCCTGGCCGGGCTGGGCGCCGACGGTCCCACGTCCGTCCTCGTGCTCGACGGGCTCACCAACCCCGCCAACGTCGGCATGATCCTGCGCAGCGCCACCGCCGCCGGCCTCGACGGCGTGCTGCTTCCCCGCCGCGGCGTCCCGGCCATCGACCCGCTGGTCGTCAAGGCCTCGGCCGGTGTGGCCTTCCGGGCACCGGTCCTGCGCTCGGCCACCGCCGAGGAGGGCTGCGCCGCGTTGCGGACGGCCGGGTTCGGCGTCTTCGGCCTGGACGCGGGCGGTGGGTCGCTGCTCGACGCCGAGCTGCCCGAGCGGGTGGCGCTGGTGCTGGGCAACGAGACCGATGGGCTGTCCGAAGCGGTCCGAGCGCTCCTGGACGGGGTGCTCGCGATCCCCATGCACGGCGGCGTCGAGTCCCTGGGCGTCGCCAGCGCGGGCGCGGTGGCCGCGTTCGAGCTGCGCAGGCGACGCATGCATCTAGAACCTCGCCCATGACCCCCGGCTTGTCCGACACGTCGGGCTCGTCGAAGTTCGGGTTGCGGGGCACCGTGGCGTCGATGTAGGACGATTGCGCGACCAGCGTGACGACCCGCACCCCCACGATCGGACCGTGCCGGGCGTGGGTTCGCGCCAGGGTGCCCAGCGGGTCCCGGCGCATGCGCGCGACCCACGCAGCGGCGGGCGCGGTCATCGCCTGCGCCTGAGGAGTTGGCGGCCCACGAGCAGCGCGCCGGCCCCCGCAGCCCCGGCGAGGACGACGGGCAGCAGCCCCGGGCCGCCCTGCGCAGGCCGGTCGGCTGCCCTCGCACGGACGGCCGGTGGGTCCACGGGCTGTGCCGCCGGGTCCGGGGACCCGGCGACCGACGGGGTCGCCATCGACGTCCCGGACAGGGTGGCGTAGCCGGGGGTGCCCTCCGGGAACGTCGTGGTGGGCCCCCGGGGCGTGGTGGACAGGACGTCCAGGCCGGCCGCCGCGACGGCACGGGCGTCGCCGTAGCTGGAGAAGGCCGCGACCTCCCCGTCGCCGTCGACGGCGTTGACCACGATCACCGGCACGCCCAGCCGTAGGGGCGCCGCTGGCGTCCGTCGTTGCCCGCCGCGGCCACGACCACCGCACCGCGGGCGAAGTCGCGACCGGGTACCAGGGCGCCGACGAGATCAGGATGGTCCGGGTCGACGCCGGAACATTCACTTCGTCGATCGAGGAAGGTCCGCACGAGCGATCCGGCCGCGACCGCGCGGGGCGAACGGACCAGGCAACGCCTGCTCGAGGTCGCCGTGCGGCGGTTCGCCGAGCAGGGCTACCGCGCCACGTCGCTGTCGGCCATCGCGCGGGAGAGCGGGGTGACCCCGGCCGCGGTCTACCCCTATTTCCACGACAAGGAGCGGCTGTTCCTGGCCGCCTTCGACGCCGACGCCAGCGCGCTGCTGGACTCGGCACTGCCCGCCGACGTCTCGGCCCTGCCCACGTGGATCGGACTGCTGCCACGGATCGTGGACGGGGCGACCCGGCACCCGCTGGCCCGGCGCGTCTTCGAGGGACGCGAGCCGGACCTCACCCCGCGACTGTTGGAGCTGCCGTCGGCGGTCAGGCTGCGCGACGCGATGGAGCAGGCGCTGCGGACGGCGCAGCGCGCCGGAATCGCCCGCGCCGACATCGATCCGGCGCTGACGGCCGTGGGACTGCAGACGATCGTGCTGTCGACCCTGCTCGCCGCGATCCAGGCGCGGGTCATGCAGGACCCGCAGCGGCGTGACGGCCTGCTCGCCGTCATCGTCGCCGCTCTGCGGGCCCCGGGTGGCGTCCCTGGTGCGTGACGCCCGTCCGCCGATGGGCAAGTTTCCTCTCTGCCCGGTCGGACGGTCTCCGACGTCCTATGGTGGGGGGATGGTCCAGCGCCGGTTTCCCCGCCCCTCCGAGCTGCGGCCACTGCTGCGGCCCGCGCCGTTCGTCCGGAACGCGACCGAACGCCGGCTCGCCCGCGCGGCGAGCATCGGGGACCTGCGGACGATCGCGCGGCGTCGCACGCCACGGGCGGTGTTCGACTACACCGACGGCGCGGCCGACGCCGAGCTCTCCCTGCGGCGGGCCCAGGGCGCTTTCGCGCGCGTCGAGTTCAGCCCGACCGTGCTGCGCGACGTCTCGAGCGTGGACACGTCCCGCGACATCCTCGGGAGCCGTTCGGCGCTGCCGTTCGCCCTCGCCCCCACCGGGTTCACGCGAATGATGCACCAGGAGGGCGAGCGAGCGGTCGTGTCGGTCGCCGCGCAGGCGGGCATCCCCTACGCGCTCTCGACGATGGGCACCACCACGATCGAGGACGTCGCCGCGGCCGCGCCCAGCGCACGACGATGGTTCCAGCTCTACCTCTGGCGCGACCGGGCCCCGGCGAAGGACCTGGTGCAGCGCGCCTCGGACGCCGGCTACGACACCCTGATCCTGACGGTCGACACCCCCGTCGGCGGGGCCCGGCTGCGCGACGTGCACAACGGGCTGACGATCCCGCCCGCCCTGTCACTGCGCACGTTCCTCGACGGTGCGATGCACCCGAACTGGTGGTTCGACCTGCTCACCACCGAGCCGCTGACCTTCGCGAGCCTGCAGTCCACCGGCGGTACCGTCTCCGACATGATCAACCGGGTGTTCGACCCGGCGCTGACCATGGCCGACGTCGACTGGCTGCGCGGCACGTGGCCGGGCAAGCTCGTGATCAAGGGCATCCAGAGCGTCGAGGACGCCCGGCGCGTGGTGGCCGCCGGCGCCGACGCGGTGCTGCTGTCCAACCACGGCGGACGCCAGCTCGACCGCGCGCCGGTGCCGCTCGAGCTGGTGGAACCCGTCGTGCAGGAGGTCGGTGACCGCGCGGAGGTGCTCATCGACACCGGCATCACCCACGGCGCCGACATCGTCGCGGCCGTCGCGCGCGGCGCGCGGGCCGCGCTGGTCGGGCGTGCCTACCTCTACGGGCTGATGGCGGGTGGGCGGCGCGGGGTCCAGAAGTCGGTGGACATCCTCTCCGCCGAGATCGTGCGGACGCTGCAGCTCATCGGTGTCGACAGCGTCGACGACCTGCGCCCCTCCCACGTCCGGCTGCGCCCCTGAACAGCCCGTCATCAACGGTCCGCCGCAGCGACGCCCGTCCACCGATGGGCGAGGTCCGGCTCACCACCGGGTCGGTCAGGAGCCGTTCGTCAGGATCTGCACCAGAGTCACCAGCACGACGATCGTCACGATGTAGGTGATCCAGTCCCGACGCGACGCAGCCCGCATCCCTGCCAGCTCCTGTCGCGGCGTCTGAGCCAGGACCATGCCGGGCAGGCTGTACCGCCACAGCGGGATCCGGTGAGACCAGCGGAACGCCAGGGCCAACGCCTCGGCGACGACGATCGGGACCAACAGGTAGGCCACCGGCACCCGGGCTCCCCACCCTGAGTCGATCACCATCGTGACGACGAGGGCCACGGCCACGGCGGTCGTCAGCGTGCTCGCCGACCGCCAGGTCCGCGCGGCGAGAGCGACCTCCCGCTCGTCGCCGGTCTGTTCGAGCGGTCGCTGGACCATCTCCTCCAGCCGCCGTACCCCGATGGTCCTGCCGACCCCGCCCACGTCCTCGGCACCGGTCCCGCTGTTGTCGGTCATCCTCGATCTCCTGCCTGTCCCGGGGCCCGGTTGGGCTCGACCGCGACTCCGTAGAGTTCTTCCACCGTGGTGCCCAGCACCCCGGCGACGCGCAGTGCAAGAAGGACAGACGGCGCATAGTCACCGCCTTCGATCGCGACGATCGTCTGGCGGCTCACCCCGGCTGCAGCGGCGAGCTCCTGCTGGGTCAGATCTGCCATCCGTCGATGGCGGCGGACCTGGTTGGGAGCTGATCCGCTCTGCACCGGCACAAGGAAGATAATAGGGATCATTGACACGATGTCAAGTTTAGTTGTCGTCCACCGAGAGGGAGCCGCTCCGGGCCGGGTTGGTGCACGGGAGGTGGTCGGCGGGCCGCCACCACGCCGTCACAGGCTGGCCCCCTGAGCGCTACCGCCATCCGGTGACCGGCAGGTCCTTCGGGTGCTGCACGCCGAACCGGACGCTCGCCTCCCACGTGGCGCCCGGCTCGAGCAGCGTCACCCACTCCAGCCTGCCGAGATCGTCGCGCTCGGCGGGCTCGGGCAGGAGCGCGACGTCGACGACCTTGACGTCGGCGTGTCGCGACACCGGCAGCCGGTCGCGCACCGTCACCCGCGCCGCCTCCGCACGCCGGTTGGTGACCGTGATCCTCCACCGCTCGACGGCACCGCGCTGGGCACCGAGGCGCGCGCGATGGGGGGTGCGCTCGGCCAGCTCGCGCTCGACGACCACCCGGTCGTCCACCCCGAGGGCGAGCTCGATCTCACCCCCGGGCGCGGTCTGCTCGACCACCGTGGTGCCGGCGAACGCGTCACCCAGGAACGTCGACATCGGGCCGGCGAGCAGCACCTGACCGCTCGTGTTGGTGACGGTCGCGCGCACGTGCGCGACGGGGCTCAGTGCCGGCGCCGTCACATGGTCCAGCCGTGCGGGCAGCGTGAACGACGCGACCGTGGTGCGGTGCGGGGTGGCGTCACCCGGCACGGCGGTCGGCCGGGCCAGCTGCCACGAGGCGGCCACCCTGCCCTCGACGACCTGCGCCTCGACCGCCCGCACGGGCTCGGTCATCTCCCACATCTCCTCGTGCCCGCGTGACCTCCCCGACGGCGCCCCCGACCCCTGCATCGGGGCCGGCATGTCGGCCGCCATCACGGGCACCGGGAGCCGCCGCACGTCGACCCACCACGGGTCCAGCTCTGGCACCGTGGCCGACACGGTCGGCCGTGCGGTGGACAGCGTGAGCTCGCACTCCGGCCAGTCCTCACCGGTGCTCTGGACGACCATGCCGAACCATGTGAGCGCGACCTGGCCGTCGTCGACCAGGCGGGCATCGTAGACGGGTGACCAGGCCGCGCCGTCCACGACGTAGGTCAGTTCGAGCTCGACCTCCCCATCGGTGTCGGCCTCCACACCGATCACGGCCTCGCGACGGTCCCGACCCGAGGACCGCAGGCGTCCCAGCTCGGCCTGGGCGGCGTGCAGCGCATGCATGACCTCGGCGCGGCGTTCCTCGGTCGCACGGCGGCCCTGCGCGACCTCGACGAGCTGCGCCGCGACGGCCGCACCGACCTCGGCGACCCGCGCCACCCCCGCGGTGCCGTCGGCCAGCGCGACGGCCAGCCTGTCGCCAGCGCGGCGGGCCAGGCGCACCAGCATCTCCTGGCGCGCCTGGTCCCCGGTGTCGATGGCATCGACGGTTCCGAGCGCCCGCTCCGCGTCGCGCACCGCCGCCTCGGCGGCGCGCACCCGGTCGTCCGGGGCGTCGACGAGATCGCGGCGGGCAAGGTCGACCCCCACCACGCGCACCGGTTCGTCCGACCGGCCCGCGACCCGTACCGAGTCGTCGAGCAACGACGTCGGCAGGCCGGACACGACCAGCTCCGTCCGGCCCGCGACCAGAGCGACCCGCCCGCGTCGGGTCACACGAGCGCGTTCGGGGTGGACGGTCACGGCGACGATCGGCGCCAGCAGCTCCATGGCCCGGACGTTATCGAAGTCCGGTCACGGAGGGGTCGTCCGGGTTTCTCGACGGATCGACCGCGGTCAGGCCGCGACCGGCGCGGTCGTGGAGAGGCGGTAGGTCTTCCATCCGGCGACGAGGTGGAAGACGATGAGGGCGAATACGCCGGGTGCGGCAGCCGCCGAGAGCGGATCGATCAGCACGACCGTCGCCGCGGCGAGCCCGACGGCGCCGAGCGCCATGCAGGCGTTCCCGACGACCTTGCCGAAGGCCGGGTCCCGGCGCATGGCGAGACCGAGGACGACGACACCGACGGGCATCACCAACAGCCCGACCACCAGCAGGGCGTCGAACATGCCCTGGTTCAACTGCCACAGCGCTAACAGCGTGGCCCGGTCGTCGGGGGTCGCACCGTCGGCGTGATAGAGATCGGAGAGCCGGGAGGTGACCACGTGCGGGATCGCACCGGCGGCGAGCACGACGAGACCGACGATGTTCAGCGCGGCGCCGAAGAGCGCGGAGGCGGGACGCGTCCTGCGGAGGCTGTGGTGCAGGGCGAGCGCGAGCGGCACCCACAGCGCCAGCACCGCCAGGTAGAGACCGTTCTCGACGGTACGCGCCACTCTGATCTCCGGGAACCGGGAGATCGGGCCTGCGGGACCGGCAGGTTCCGGCCCCACGAAGACCGCCACGATCGCGAAGACCACGACTAACAGGACACTGCCGCCGATGCCGGCCAGACCGCCCCACCGGGCCACGCCACTGTCCTCGTCATGTCGTCGTGCCGGGTGCAGCATGCCGTCCTGTGCCACCATTCGCTTCTCCTCATCCGTATGCGCCGGCGTTGTTCGATGCGCCGGCGTTGTTCTATGCGCGACCAGCATGCGGAAGCGGCACTGCGCGGTGCATGTACCGAAGGTCGGCAACAGCAGACTTCAGTTCGGGCCCCAGGTCCTACTTCGGTCGGATGCCGTCGCACCCGGGCTGCCGTATCGTCTTGATCATGGATGTCCGGCCGTCCGCCGGCGGGTTCGGCGGTCCCGTCACCCAGGCTGACGGGGCCGAGGGGGCCGGGCGTGCACCGCGCGACCGGGCTGTCGACACGCTGTTGTTCCTGCTGTGTATCGGGTTCACGGTGCTCGCCTTCGTCGACGGCACCGACCGTCACCTGCCACCGGTGACGACGGCGGTGGACGCCGCTCTCGGCGGGCTGGCGAGTCTCGGGTTGTGGCTGCGCAGGCGCCGTCCGGTCGGCTTCGCGGTGATCGTCGGCCTGTTCGCCGTCCATTCGACGAGTGCCTCCGGTGTGGCGCTGATCGCGCTGTTCACATGCCCGAGGCGGTGGGACGCACGGCGTTCCGGATCGTGCAGGAGTGGCTCACCAACGCCCGCAAGCACGCCGACCCCGCCGCGGTGTCGGTGGCCGTGCGGGGCGCGGCGACCGACGGCCTCACCGTCGAGATCCGCAATCCATGGCCGGTGGGTGTCGCCCACGCCACGCCGATCCCGGGCGCGGGTTTGGGCATCATCGGGCTCACCGAGCGGACCGCGCTCATCGGCGGGCGGCTGGAGCACGGCCGCACCCCGGCGGGTGAGTTCCGGCTGTGGACGTGGCTGCCGTGGCCGACGTGAACGAGCTTGCGAGGTCGTCGTTCGACACGGCCGGTCCGGTCCGGGTCCTCATCGTCGACGACGACCCCCTGGTGCGGGCGGCGATGGCGATGATCCTGCGCCCCGCGCCCGGCGTCGACGTGGTGGGAGAGGCGGCCGACGGGGCCGAGGTGCTCGCCGCGGTCGACACGTACGCGCCGGACGTGGTGATCATGGACATCCGGATGCCTCGGGTCGACGGTCTCGCCGCCACTGAGCTGCTCCGCGCCCGCCCCGACCCGCCCGAGATCATCGTGCTGACCACGTTCGACGCCGATGAGTACGTGCTGCGCGCGCTGCGGGCCGGGGCCAGTGGGTTCCTGCTGAAGGACACCCCGCCTGCGGAGATCCTGCGGGCGGTGACGCGGGTGGCGGCCGGTGAGCCGATCCTCTCGCCGTCGGTGACCCGCCGGCTCATGGCCCACGTCGGCGACACCGGTACGAACGCCCGCCGTCAGCATTCACGCGCGCTGCTGGCCCGCCTCAGCGAGCGAGAACGGGAGGTCGCCATGACGGTGGGCCGCGGCAGGTCGAACGCGGAGATCAGTGGAGAGCTGTTCGTGAGTGTCGCGACCGTGAAACAGCACGTGTCGCGGATCCTCACCAAGCTGGACCTCAACAACCGGACCCAGATCGCCCTCCTGGCCCACGACGCAGACCAGGCCGGAAGAGCCTGACACCGGATGTAGTGGCTCCACGCGACCCGGAGTGGACGCTAGGCCGCGAGCCCTCTCTGCCAAGATCACCTGAGACAGCTTCAGTGCAGCGGTTCCCATGTGAGGGCGTGATCGGAGATCCTGATGTCTGTGTCAACCGAGGAGCGGCAGGGTGGGGCTGGCGAGCGGGACAGGTCGTCCGCGTCGTC
>JAJAZD010000177.1 GCA_026785945.1 Pseudonocardia sp.
CCGCCGACTCCGCCGCCGACTCCGCCGCCGACTCCGCCGCCGACTCCGCCGCCGACTCCGCCGCCGACTCCGCCGCCGACTCCGCCGCCGACTCCGGCCCAGGTGTCAGCGCAAGCGGCTATCGTCGCGAACAAGATTTCGCGCCGGGCGCTACGGACAGCGATAGCTTCCGCGCTTTTCGCGACGCTGTCAACGGCCTTCACCGGCTGGCAGGCGTATGAAGCAAATCGAGCAAATAATGAGCTGGCGGAGACGCGGGCCGCGAATGTATACTTCGACTTCTTAAGCAGCTTTGCAACTTCGGGCCACTTCGTAGTGGTCAACCAGAACGAGACACCGATTATTGACGTCGTCTACAGCTACGAGGTCAACGGCATCGACCAAGGCGACGACGTCCGCATTGGAACCGTGCCAGGCTGCTCGAGTGTTCGCTTGACTCCACGAGACGGCACCGCTCAAGCCGAAGGGTTTAAGCCTGCCATTCTTTATTTTACTGAGCTGAATGGAGATTCGTGGCGTCGCGATGAATCATCGAATGACCTTGTCCCTGCAGAGCGCCGAGATTCTCGAGAGCCTAGCCAAGAGAGAACAGCAGGTGCGATACTGCCTCTTTCGGGGGGCTGCAAATGATTCCTTCAACCCAAGCCCTACTGCGATCCTCGGCAACGGCGCTTTCAGAACGGAATGAGCGTGCTCCCGGGTGATGCTGCACTACTGCGTGACCTGCTGCCTTTAGATGTGCGCACCTGGCTCGACCGGGAGCTGAATCGCGCCCGCTCACTGTGAGGTCGGCCTTGGGGCGCTACCGTAAGCGGGGTCGGATTGGGGGGCGGCTTTTTCGGCCAGCCCATCTCATTCGAAGTTTGCTAGGCATTATTCGGAGGATGAGACCTTTCAATCCCGGAGTGCGACGTAGATCGATCGGCGACGTGAGGTCTCCGGTGGCCCAACGTTGCCACTTGAAGCCGTTGCGGTCGACGAATGACGTGCTCACGCGGTACTTGTCTTCCATTGGAAGCGGGAATGGGCTGGCATTGGCGATCGCTACGCACTCGTAGGTGAAGGATTCGCCGGGATCCAGGCGAGACTGGTGTGCGAATACATGCTCGGTCTGTGCCGCGATCAATTGTGAATGTGTGTGGAGCCAAACTTCCGTGACGGGGTACTGGCTAAGGTTCTCGACCATTAGCTGGACGCGGATTTTATCAGATCCGATACTCAATGTAGAAATTGGCGCGACAACAATTTGCTTGGCTTGCTCCTGCAGTGCTTCGCGGCGTTGGGATCGAGTCCCACGGCGCGCCTCGAAGAGGGCCGCCGCCGCAACCACGAAGCTCAGGTATGCAGGCACTGCGCCCCAGTCCAAGCTCACGATCCAACCTCCGTCATGTCGCATACTTCAGCATCATCCAGCGCGACGGCGCGCGGAGCGCGCCCTTGACTACGGGAGAGATCAACGCGGCAACCGCGCACCTGATGTCTACCTGGTCGAGTTGATCTCTGTCCACCAACTGGTCCACGAACTGCTGCATGCCGGTGCCTGTCATGGCTGACCCGGCACTTGTCGCGCCGGTACCGCGACTGGTCACCGGGCATGTGGGCGCCAGCGTCCCGACGACGGATCAGATGCTCGCCCCACTGCCGAGTTCGGCTCTCTAGCTGGCAAGGCGGGGTGCGCGCCGGCCGGTCCGCACCCCGCCTTGCCGCTCCGCTCACGGCTGGCCCGGCGAGAAGCGGCCGCTACTTGTTGGTCGGGTCAACGTCAGCTGGAGGGGCCGGAGGTTGGGACTGCTGCTCCGCCAGGTTCACGCTGCGATCAACCTGATGCTCACGGCACAGGGCCGCAACTGTCTCCTCGATAGCGCGCCAGTTGTAAACGACGCCAAGATCGATCATCTGATTGACTGCAACTCTCTTGCCGGCAGATCGAGTCACTATTGCGCCAGTCGTTGGCTGTATCATTACGGATGCAACAATTCCGAGTAGCAGTATTCGGGGCGGCGCGCCGATTGTGATATTGCCATCTTGCTGCACGAGGCCCTGCTGAATGAAAAACACAGGACTACCGCTACTGCCCGGGAAGACTAATGCGTCAATCAGAAAGGTAGGAGTTCCACTCCAGTCCAATTGTACAGGAGTTGCGGTCACTCCTCGTCGATCGATCGGTGTGTGGTTGACCGAGTCGAAAATCCCGTTTGGGTAACCAATAAACAGGACATCTTCGATAGCGTCAAGGTCGCCCAGTAACGCATCGTTCGGGTAGAGTTCCCGCCCGCCCATACGGAAGAACGCACTTCGGCCCTGTTTCTCAATGTCATTAAGCGTAGGGCCGAGGAACATCGCTGCCACGTCGACTTCTGGGTCGGGATGCTCAGTCCATAGCGACTCTGGACTCCGATAAAGAACGTTGATTGGATTTCCCAGATCCGGCCGGTCATTTGACGGTGGTATCGCGCCGATCAGGCGGATCTTAAGCTGACTGGCACCCGCGATTACGTGCTTGTTTGTAACTAAGGTTGGGAGGATGCTATCCGTCCCGATAGCTGCATTGTATATAAATCCGGTGCCGCTACTTGTCCCGTCAGGCACCTGCGTTTCGATGTAGACCGCATTAAAAAGCAACTGCTTCATTATCGTGTCCACCTGCATATGGCAATAATAACAGAATGGGTGGAGGCCATCTGCTGCAGTCGGTAAGTGCGCAGTCACAGGAGGTGAGCGGTACTATCGAGGCGCCCTCGGCCGGTCATCGTCCACGCTGCGGCGGCGGAGTCCAGGGCGCCGAGCAGGGCGGGCAGTACGAGGAGCCGGGGCGGTGTAGGCGGCTGGTGTCGGGTCAGCGAGCGCCCTCACGACACCCTCGCAGAATGATCACAGTTGACCGACCGCAAGTGTGGGGGAGCGGCGGTGGGGCCGCCCGGGCGTCGGTGCTGGCGACAGCCGCCGCCGAGAGCGGTTGGCATGTGTCGACTGATCACGGGCGGTACTCCGCAGTTTGGAGTGGGCGTGCCTCGACTGGAGATCGTCCATGCCACGCCGAGTCCGACCGCTGACCAAGATCAAACGTGACGCGGTTCATGACGCGAACTGGAGCCACCCACCGACGCCGACGTCGCTCCTGCGTCATGGCTTGCAACGATCGACGCCGGTGATAGCGGTAAGGCGCCACTCCGGCTTCCCTCATAATCCGTCACATCGTGGTTTGAACCCCACTTGTCGCAAGTGAAAGAGGCGACGAGCTGGGTGCCGATGCGGGACGGCGAGGTCCTCACTGCCCCGCATCGGGAACGTCAGTCAGCGAGCTTGGCGATAGCCTGTGCCCAGAGGAAGTACTTGTTGGTGCCGAGGTCGCGGACGGTCTTGATGTTGAACGCATCCTTGAGGTGCTGGGCGTCGCCTGCGGAGACGCCTTGCAGGGCGTCAACCGGGGCGGCGGCCAGTTCGGCCAGACTCTTGGATTCGTAGGCCTTATCGACCTTGCTAGCGATGTCGCCCATCGTTGGGTCCTCCGTTGTTGTCGGCTTGCTAGCCCGGATCTTTCGTGCGGGGATGCTGGCTTGATCGACATCGGTGCTGGCCGATGTTGTGGTGGGTATTCTGTCCGTCGGGTGTGACAGTTCGGCCGAGGTCGCTCGGGTCGCCGGGTTCCACGGGTCCGGTCGGGTTCCTGGGTCGTCGGGACGGGCGGGTGGGGTTCAGCCGGGGACGGCGAGCGCGCGAAGCCGGGCGAGGGCGTCGAGGGCGACGCCGGCCCAGGGTGCGTGGGCGGGCAGGTGCAGCACGACGCGGCGGGCGTGGCGGGCGGCGTGGGCGGGCAGGGAGAGGATCCGTAGCCGGAGTCGTTTCGGTTCCCACCGCCGGGCGGGTGCTCGGTGAAAGCAAGCAGTTGGGTCCATGCGGTGATCTCGCAGGCCAGCGCGACGACGGCCTGCCAGATCCGGTTCTGGTCCAGCTCATGCAGCGGGAGGTTGCGCAGCCCGGTGTCCTTGGCGGCGCGGATGCGGTCCTCGGCTCTCGCGCGGCGGCGGTGGCGCAGTTCGAGGTCGGCGAGTTGACGGCCTGGTCCGCCGGGGCGGGTGTTGGTGGCGAACGCGGTGTAGCGGTGCCCGTCGGGATCGGTCAAACGTAGCTGCGCGCCGGGGTGCGGGCGCTCCTTGCGGACGATCACCCGCATGCCCGCCGGCCACCCGGTCAACGACATCAGCCCGGTTGCCTCGATCACCCACGCCCCAGGGCGGGGCTCGCCGCCAGCGTTGTAGGCGGTCTGCCAGTCACCGGCCGGGAGGGCGGCGAGCTGGTCGACCAGCGGCTGGGTCAGGCCGAACCCGACCGAATAGGAAAGGCGCTGGGTGTGCAGCCAGTCCAGCAGCTCGTGGGTGGCGCCCGCACCGTCGACCCGGACCAGGATCTTCCGGCCGGGTCGGTGCCCGGCCCGGTAGGACGGCAGTTGGCGCAGCGCGGCCCGGATGACGGTGAGATGGTCGGCGGCGGTGTTGGAGCCGGCGTTGCCGGGACGCAGCAGCGCTGCGAGCGGCTCGCCGGTGCCGGCGGCCCCGTGGTCGACGAACGCCCACAGCGGGTGGTGTCCGAACCCGCGCTTGAACGTCGGTGCCGCGCCTTCCTTGTCGGAGTGGGCGGTGACCAGGGTGGCGTCCACGTCGATGACCAGCGGCGATCCTGCGTCGATGCGGTGGTCGGGGGCATGATCACCGGCGAACGTCCACGCCCGGGCGCGGGCGGCGGCCCGGGCGGTGTCGATCGCGGCCAGCGCGGCGGTCGCGTCCCGGGCAAGGCGGTCGATCGTGCGCGACACCGTCGGGTCCGATGCCACCAACCCGAACACCCGCGGTTCGGCGCGCAGCACCGCGACGTCGGCGAGGCAGTCCCCGCCGACCGCGAGACAGAGCGCCAGGTCCAGCAGCACCTTGGCCGGGTCGTGCACCGCCAGCCGTGGCCGCCACCGCGTCAGCGCCAATGACAGGGCCCGGTCGAGCCCGACCCTGGTGATCGTCTCGGTCAGCAACACCGTCCCGGCGTGCGACACCACCTGTGTCCCGGCCGTGTCGATGTCTGGGCGTGGGTAGACCCCGGTATCCTTCTTCACCTGGAGGGTGCTCCTGAACTCGCGGACTGTGGGACCTCAGCAATCCCTATTCTCGCTGGTCAGTGGCACCCTCCAGCCATCTGACACGCCCATCAGGCGAACCGCGATGAAAGCCCCGGGCTAGCCGTGGTGAGTGGACGGGGCCACCATGGCAGTACCGGCGGCGCCGCCTCGAGTGGGCATCGCCCTCGCTGCCAAGATCACGCGCGGGGTCTGGTTAGCGATCACCGCGGACGGCATCGAGTTGATCAATCTGTCAGGGACACCGGCGATCACCCGGTACCGCTACCGCCTGGACAACCACCTGAACCACCCGACGACAGGAACCGTAGAGCTCGGTGCTCAGTAGTTGGCTCGCCGGGTTCGGAGAGCGGTCTGGAGAAACGGGCCGGCGGCGACACCGGAACCGCGTTCCAGGCCGACTCAACCGCTGCGCCGGCTCATCTGCCTGTGCTCGCCATGCCATCTGGTCAGGCAGGTCGGTCCCACCCGACGTGGTGGCGCACCCGTAGCGCCCGTGGAATCAAACGTGGTGCGAACTGGAGTTGCCCGGTGGGTCTATCGGTGCCGACGAGCCCAGCTACGACGCTGTTGGTGCTGGTAGAGGCCCTGGGCTACGCGGACCGCCAGCTTTACACCCGAGCGGTCGCAGGTTCGAACCCTGCCGCGCCCACCGGTCCGACCAGCGTCGTCACGGCCCACGTCGCTTCCCACAACGACGCGCAGAGGGGCCTCCGCTCGTGTCACGGCCCGGTCCCCACGCTCTCAGCCGCGAAGGCACGTGACGTACATCACTGGCGCTGCGGAGTGCCGATCTGCACATTGAAGGGGCCAGGCCCTGACCGGCCGGCAGGCCGCACCGGTCTCCGATACGCCCCGCGACTTCCGTGAGGGCGAGATCTGCCATCGTCCGATTCGGGAGCGGGCAATGCGCCAATCGAGTGAAGATGAAGATGCAGGTGACTCACCTGTTTCGGACGGGTCCGGTCTGGCTAATCTTTGATCGAAAGCCGCCACGAAGCTCGGTCACCTGTCCCAGACCTTGGTGAAATATCTGTCAGAGAATCACCGGAGTATGGGGCGTTCGCTGTGCGACGATTCGGCGGAATGGCGCCAATGTGGGTCGACCTGGCTGATCGCCGCACGTCAGCGCGAGGCGGTGCACGCCCGGGGCCGGCGTTCAGCTGCTCCCGGACAGTTCTGAACCGCTGGCAGTAATTGCGTATCGGCGCGGTCCGGCGTGCATGACGTGCGGCGGAGAACCTCAGGCTGGAGACAATGACGGACATCCTCGCTGCCCGCGGCGTCGTGGTCGAGGGTGGAACCGATCCCGCTCCCGGCACCCCCGGCCGACGTGGCGAAGATCCAGCAGCGGCTCGACACTTGCCAGTGGTTGATCCCGCCGTTCACCGGCGGGATCTCGGTCCTGACCGCGTTGGCCGGGGATTCGCCGCGCGACCACGTTGCACGACAACCTGAGGAGGAGCTCTTCCATGAGCGGCAACGCCGTCTTCCACTACACCGACACGGTGATCCTGTCGGTCTGCGGGGTCGACGCGCCCCGCGTCATCACCTCCGACGAGTTCGACGACCGGCTGGCAGATACCTACGAGCGGGTCCGCCTACGACCGGGGCTGCTGCAGGGCCTGGCCGGTATAACCGAGCGACGATGGTGGCCCCTGGACGTCAGTTTCTCCGACGCCGCCGCCATGGCCGGGGCGAAGGCGTTGGCCGAGGCAGGCGTCGACCCGGCCCGGGTCGGGCTGCTCATCGACACCTCGGTGGCCCGCGCGCACCTCGAACCGTCCGCGGCGGTCGCGGTGCACCATGCGCTGGGCCTGCCCACCGACTGCATCAACTTCGACCTCGCCAACGCCTGCCTGGGGTTTCTCAACGGCATGCAGTTGGCCGCCACCATGATCGACGCCGGGCGGATCGACTACGCGTTGGTCGTCGATGGGGAGGGCACCCGCCATACCCACGAGATGACGCTGGAGCGGCTCGCCCGCCCGGAGACCACCCGCGAGGACGTGCTCGCCCAGTTCGCGACGCTCACCCTCGGCTCCGGCGCGGCCGCAATGGTCCTGGGCCGAGCCGATGCGCATCCCGACGGTCACCGTTTCCTCGGCGGGGTGATGCGCTCGGCCACCGAGCATCACGAGCTGTGCATCGGTGACCTGGAGTCCATGCGTACCGACGCCAAAGGTCTCCTCGACGCCGGCGTCGCTCTCGGGCAGGCCGTGTGGGCCGACGCCCGCGACGAGTTCGAGTGGGCGGACATGGACTGCTACATCGCGCACCAGGTGTCGCAGGTCCACACTCGCGCCATGTGCCGCGCGCTGGATCTCGACGTCGATCGGGTGCCGCTGACGTTCCCGACGCGGGGCAACATGGGCCCAGCCGCGGTGCCGTTCACCCTCGCGGCGCAGGCCGACCGGCTCGATACCGGGGACCGGGTGCTGTTGGTGGGCGTCGGTTCCGGGCTCAACGCCTGCTTCGCGGAGGTGGTGTGGTGAGCACGCCCACCGCCACGCTGCCGCCCACCCTGCCCGGGCTCGACCCCTCCTGGTCGCGGCTGGTCACCGCAGTCGACGCCGACGGCGTCTCCCGGACGTGGCACCTGCTCGACAACGGTGTCGAGCCGACGGCGGGCACGATGTTCTGTGTCCATGGCAACCCGACCTGGTCGTATCTGTGGCGCCGGTTCATCGCCGAGGCACCGGTCGGATGGCGCGTTGTCGCGGTCGACCAGCTCGGCATGGGCTACTCCGACCGGACGGCGCAGGCCCGTACGCTCGCCCAGCGGGTCGACGACCTGGGCATCGTGAGCGACGCGCTGGGCGTGACGGGCCCGGGGGCGACCGGCGCAGTCGTGTCGGTCGGGCACGACTGGGGCGGACCGATCTCGCTGGGCTGGGCGCTCGCGCACCACGACCAACTGCGCGGGGTGGTGCTGGGCAACACCGGCGTGCACCAACCCGAGGACTCGGCCGCACCCACCCTGATCCGCCTGGCCCGCACACCGGCCCTGCGTACCACGGTGTGCGAGGCCACCCCGATCTTCGTCCGGGCCACGAGCGCGCTGTCGCGCCCGGCACTTGATGTCGGGGTGCGCGACGCGCTCGCGGCGCCCTACCGGACCGCGCGACGCAGGCGGGCCATCGGCGAGTTCGTCGCAGACATCCCGCTCGAACCCGGACACCGCAGCGCCGTGACCCTCGACGGTCTGAAGGCCGGCCTGAACCAGCTCGCGGACGTTCCCGTTCTGGCCCTGTGGGGACCGCGCGACCCGGTGTTCTCCGACCGGTACCTGCGCGATCTGCTCACCCGGGTACCGCACGCCCAGGTGCACCGCTACGAGACCGCCTCGCACCTGGTGACCGAGGACGCCCCGCAGACCGCCCGACACACCTGGACATGGATCGGACAACTGCGGTCACCCGGCCGAGGCGACCCGCCGACCGTGGACTCGGCGCACCGGCCTGTGTGGGCGGCACTGGAAGCGCGCTCCGACGACCCGGCACCCGCGATCGTCGACGGGCATCGGACCGTGTCCTTCGCTCTCCTCGTCCGCCGCGTACGGGACCTGGCAGCCGGGCTCGCCGCGCACGGTGTGCGCCCCGGGGACCGGGTCGCTCTGCTGGTGCCACCGGGCGCCGATCTGACCGCCGCGGTGTACGCATGCTGGCGGGCCGGAGCGGTCATCGTGGTCGCCGATGCCGGACTGGGACCCAGCGGAATGGCCCGCGCGCTGCGCGGCGCCGCACCTGCCTACGTCATCGGAGTTCCGCGTGGCCTGGCCATGGCCCGTGCCCTCGGTGTACCCGGGCAAAGGATCAGCGCCGGACCGGTATCCGCCCTGACCCGCCGGCTGTTGGGCGCCCGGATCGGCCTGGCCGACCTCGCCCGCCTCGGCCGCGGCGTCCCGACGCCCGGGCATCCCCACGCCTATTCCGAATGCGCGGTGGTGTTCACCTCCGGCGCCACCGGCCCGCCCAAGGGGGTGGTGTACCGGCACCGCCAGGTCCGGGCACAGCTCGACGCCCTCACCGACGCGTTAGGCCTGATGGCCGACGACCGCCTCGTCGCCGCGTTCCCGCCGTTCGCGCTGTACGGGCCCGCGCTCGGTATCGCCTCGGCCGTGCCCGACATCAGCGGTCCCGGCCGGTTGACCGCCGCAGCGCTGGAGCAGGCGGCCGCAGCCGTCGACGCCACGGTGGTGTTCGCCTCGGTCGCCGCCCTGCGTGGGATCATCGCCACCGCGCCGGTCACCCCGTCGCCCGCACTCGGGCGGATCCGTCTCGTCGTGTCCGCCGGAGCGCCCGTTCCCGCCGACCTGCTCCACTCGTTGCGGAAAGCGCTGCCCAACGCGGAGGCCCACACCCCCTACGGCATGACGGAGGTACTGCCCGTCACCGACATCACCCTCGCCGGGATCGACGACGCCGGGCCGGGGAACGGGGTGTGCGTGGGCCACCCGCTCGCCGCGGTGCGGGTACGCATCAGCCCGCTGTCGCACGACGGCGCCGCGCACGGTCCTCTCACCGAGGCCGCCGGCGTCACCGGCGAGGTGTGCGTGCGGGCAGCGCATGTGAAGGATCGCTACGACCAACTCTGGGCCACCGAACAGGCCAGTGCACGCACCCCCGGCTGGCACCGCTCCGGCGACGTCGGCCACCTCGACGGTTCCGGACGGCTGTGGGTGGAAGGACGGCTCAGTCATGTCGTGACGACCGCGTCCGGACCGGTGACGCCGGTCGGGATCGAGCAACGGGTCCAGGCGGTCGATGGGGTGGTGGCGGCCGCGCTGGTCGGCGTCGGACCGGTCGGCGGCCAGGTGCTCGCCGTCGTGGTGGAACTCGCCGAGCCGGTGACCGGCGTGCTGGCTCCGCCCGCAGTGGCCGCTGCGGTGCGGGCCGCGGCCGGGGTCGACGTCGCCGCGGTGCTGGTCACACCCGCGCTGCCGGTCGACATCCGGCACGCCTCGAAGGTCGACCGGACACGGGTCGCCCGTTGGGCGGAAAGGGTTCTGGCCGGGCAGCGGGCCGGGCGGCGCCCGTGAGCGCACTCAAGGTCCTGGTCACCGGATCGAGCGGGATGCTCGGAGGCGCGGTGGCCGATGCGCTGGCGGCTCGTGGCGACGACGTGACGGTGCTGCAGCGCCGCCCGTCCGCACGGGGGCACCGAGAGGTGCTCGCCGACATCGCGGACCGGTTGGCTGTCGCCGCAGCGGTCGCGGGACAGGACGCGGTGATCCACTTGGCCGCGAAGGTCGATGTCACCGGCCGCTGGGCGGACTTCGCGCGGACCAACATCGACGGCACGGCCGCTGTGGTGGCGGCATGCCACACCGCCGGCGTGGGACGGCTCGTCCACGTCTCGTCGCCGTCGGTGGCGCACGCGGGCGCGTCGTTGGTCGGGGCGGGGGCGGACCCGGCCGACCCCGCCCGCGCCCGGGGCCACTACGCCCGCAGCAAAGCCGCCGCCGAGCTCGTCGCACTGGGCGCGGCCGGACGGGGACAGCCGGCCGTCGTCGCGATCCGCCCGCACCTGGTCTGGGGGCCCGGTGACACCCAGCTGGTCGGGCGCATCGTGGCCCGCGCCCGAGCCGGACGGTTGATGGGCGTCGGATCAGGGGCCGCGCTGATGGACACCACCTATGTCACCAACGCCGCCGACGCACTGCTGGCTGCCCTTGACCGGTGCGAACCGCTCGACGGCCGCGCGCTGGTCGTGTCCAACGGGGAGCCGCGGCCCATCTCCGAACTGCTGGCGTCGATGTGCGTCGCGGCCGGCGTCACACCACCCCGGCGATCGATACCCGTCGGGATGGCCGCGGCGGTCGGGACGGTCGCAGACCTGGCGTGGGCGGCGGTCCCCGCACTGCGCCGTGCCGGGGACCCGCCCATCACCCGATTCCTGGCCGGACAGCTCTCCACCGCACACTGGTTCGACCAACGAGCCACCCGCCTCGCCCTCCAGTGGGTGCCGTGCATGAGCCTCGACGACGGTTTCGCCGCCTTGGCCGCGAACGTTGCCACAACCGCACTTCGCTGAGCAGTTTCACAGCACGGAGTGACCGGATGGCATCCGACGTCGACGGGCAGCCGCTCGTCCGACCACCCCGGCTGCGCACCGGGCAGGAGGCGACGGCGAGCAGGTTGGAGCCGTTCTTCGACCTGGCCTACGTCCTGGTGGTGCTGGAGCTGGCCTCGACGTTCTCACGGGCACCGAGATTACATTCCTCGCGGATACTCCGATGCCGCTCGTGGCGGGCTCCCGCGACGGATTTATTCCTGTCGATCATTCAATTGACGTGCATGCATTGTTGCCGCACAGCACTTTGGAGATCGTCGATTGCTGCGTACCTTCATTGCCTCAACTGACGGCGCTCGAGCCGGCGTCGAGTCGTTACGGCGACACCTCCGGAACACTGTTGCCAGCGGCGGGTCGCCAATACACAGGTCCAGGTGGTCGACACCGAGGCTCGGCAGGCATCGTAGAGATCTTCAGCTCGCCTGCGCCCTGAGACTCGGCCGTTCGGAGGAAGTCCCGCAGGCAGACGCGGTTGTGACACACGGCATGGCTGAACGTTGCTACCGACCTTCATGCGCGGGTACTCACCCGACATCGGTCGCTCGACCGGTACCTCAAGATTCAACTCGAGAGGCAGTTCACACATGGCTCAGTCCAATCGCGGAACGTCCGAAAAGGACACCCTGAACAAGTCCGGCGACAAGGGCGTTCAAGGCTCGGTCGGTGCGACAGGCGAGCAGGGTGACAAGGTCGTCAAGGGCTCGGTCGGCGCGGTCGGCGACAAGGGCGTCAAGGGTGTTGCCGGTACCGCTGGGGAAGGCGGCGACCGGGGCGACAAGGGTCCGCGAGGCGTGGCCGGGGCCGTCGGCGAGCAGGGCGACAAGGGCTCCAAGGGCGCCGCTGGGCCGGTAGGCGACCAGGGCGACAAGGGACTCAAGGGTGCGGTCGGGCCCGTCGGTGAGCGCGGCGAGCAGGGCGACAGTGGACTCAAGGGTGCGGTCGGGCCCGTCGGTGAGCGCGGCGAGCAGGGCGACAGTGGACTCAAGGGTGCAGTCGGACCTGTGGGGCTGCTGGGCGACAAGGGCCCCGAGGGCCTGACCGGTGAGCAGGGCCTGCGGGGTATCCCCGGGTCGACAGGGCGTCCCGGGGATCAGGGTGAGAAGGGGACCCCCGGGCCCGTCGGCGCGCGCGGTGAGGCTGGACTGCCTGGTACGCGCGGTGAGGCGGGAGTTCAGGGTCTACGCGGCGAGCAGGGCACCCGCGGCGTCGTCGGGGAGAAGGGGTTGCAGGGGCTGCGCGGTGAGTTGGGCCCGCGCGGCGAGAAGGGCCTGGTCGGCGGTCAGGGTCCCCGCGGTGTCATCGGGGAGACCGGAGAGCAGGGCGAGAAGGGCCAGCAGGGACTGCAGGGCAAACTCGGTGTCGAAGGAGTGCAGGGCATCGCCGGGCTGCAGGGTCCGCAGGGCGCTCAGGGCGCGGCCGGACGCTCCGGGCCGATCGGACTTCCCGGTGTCCAGGGACCGCGTGGCGCGGCCGGCCCGGTCGTACTGCACAAGCCGGATCCGGCTGTTCTGGTCGGCGATGTGCTCCGCGCGGCCGTGAACGTGACACCGCGATCCCTCATCGATCCCCGAACCAGTTTCCGGTACTGGACCACGTTGGCGTCGAAGCTGGTCCAACTGCCGAGCGGATTGGCCCTGCGCGCCATCCTTTCCACGGCCGAGGTGCCCTCGGTCCCGGCAGACCGATCGAACGTGCGCTCCATCGCATAGTCGCAGTTCCTGTGCTTGGTCCTGCAACGGCACAACGGCGTGTCGTGAGGGCATCGTGGGGGGTGGCACCCGGACACCAGATGAGGCAGGCCGGCGCCTTGGTACGGCGATCGTGCTGGGTGGCGGAGGGGTCCTGGGTGCGGTTCGCCGTGCCGTCCCGGGGACCCCCTGGGACGGTGATCCCTTCGCCACCACCGATTCCGCGTTCTCTGCGCGAGGCAGGTGTCATGGCAACGGCCGACGTCGCGAGTCGTGCGGACCGGGGTGGGGTATGCCTGCATCATCGACGGTGTGAGGGAACATTGACGTGTTCTCGGTGAGGTGACCTCCACGGCAGGGGGTTGTTGTGGCCGGTGTTGCGGTTGGGCGCGGTGGGGACGGCGCAGAGCGAGCCGGTGAGGCCGAGACGGTTCGCGAGCGGTTCGAGACGATCCCGCTCGTCCTGCTGTCGATGGTCGGCCCGGATTGCCGGGTGGTTGCGGCGAACGCAGCGCTTCGGGCGTTCCTCGGTCGGGACGACGTCATCAGGTTCACGATCCACGAGCTGATGCCCGAGTACGAGGGCCGGCAACTGCTGAAGATGCTGGACCAGGTCTATCGGACGGGTGCGCCGCAGATCGCGCGGGAGTGGTGAATCCTGCTCGAACGGACTCGGACCGACACCTTGGAGGAGGTGTTCGTCGACTTCGTCCGTGCCCCGCAACGCAACTCCCACGGCGTGATTCTCGGGCTCGACGGGCATGCCGTCGAGGTCACCGAGCAGGTGCGGCGCCGGGGCCGGTCGAGGCGGCTTGCCCACCTGAGAAGAGCGCGTGGTGAGGGCCGTCCCCGCCCTCGTGCCGGCCGCCGCCGACCCCGAGGGCGGCCGCGGGCCGACACCGGGGTGGCGACCGCGCGGCGACTACGCGCGCTGGAGGAATTCGCCCGCGTCCACTCGCGGCGAGCGCGATCCATGGCCTGCCGCAATCGGGAGGAGTACGTTCAAACCCTGCCCGAGTTGCGGTGTCCGTAGCCCGAAGCGCGGGGCGTGGCCTCGCGACAGCCGATCCGATGCCTACCGGCCACGAACTCGTCAAGTCCATCACGACCAGGCCGCTCACCGCTCCCGCACGCGCCCGATCGGTATGCTCAACAACCGCCGCGCCGCCGCGCCGAACACCAGCATGGATGCCGAGTTGTTCGGCCACGGCCTGCTGGCTGCGGCTATGAACCCCATTGGGGGCTACGAGTGCGCGACGGCGAACCACAGTGAGTCCGCACGGGCCTGCGGTCCTCGCGGCGACCCGCGTCCTTCTCGTGCTCGCGGCCGCGTCCTTCCTCGTCGGCGCGCTCCTGCACGCCGGCGTCGGGATCCCGGTGGGTCTCGCCACGCTCGCCGAGCCACAGATCCCGGCAGCGACGGTCGTCGAGGGAATCTGCGGGGTGGCGCTGTCGGTCGGCACCTACGGGAAGATTGCCCGGCAGTCCTGGGGCTCGGGGGGCAGCGCGCGCCGCGGTCGGAGCCGGCCGGCGAATCGACTCGAACGACTCTCTGCACATCGCCATGCGGGTGCTGCTCCTGGCCGTTCTCTCGTTACTCCCGCGCACCGCCCGCAGCTGAGAGCAGGCTTGCCGACGGCCCTTCGGGCCCGTCGGCGCGGTGGACGTTCCATTCGTTCGACGCGCGACCGAGCTCGACGGCGTGGGCCAGCCGCAGGGTGGTGCTGAGCCACAGCAGGATGTCGTGCAGGCGCAGCCGGGTCGGCGTGTTGTCGCCGGTCAGCGAGGCCGTCGCGGCCCCAAGTGCTGCGAGGGCCGTGTCGTTGGCGCGCAGTTCGCGCAGCACGACCGCCTCCACGCCGCTGTCGCCCTCCTCGACGTGGGGGAGCAGCGAGCGGCGGGTGGTGCGGGTGAGGTGCGGGACGAGCTCGGGGCGCCGGTGGTGCAGTGCTGCGAAGACGTGCTCGGGGTGCTCCCCGCTGATCCGCCCGATCTCCCGCAGAGCGGCGCCGACCGTCCCCGGCTCGCCGAGTACGGACAGCTCGTCGTCGGGCAGCTCCCAGAAGTCCCTGCCGTCGGCCCGCGCGGCGGCGGCGTCGGCAAGCGGCCGCACGCGGGCTAGGGCGTCGCGGACCTCGCTCCAGCCCGCGCGGTCGAGCCTGCCGTGAAGCGCCTCGCCGATCAGGACGTCCCCGTCACCGGGCGGGCCCACCGGTCGGGCGTCGAACCGGAGCCAGCCGAACGCCGGCAACTGCACCCACCGACCTTGCGGCGAGTCGGGAGAGCGGAATCGCAGCGGGCGGCGCCCGCCCGCGTAGCCCAGGACGGCGGCCAAGGCCGTGTCGAGGGGTATCGGATCGGGCCCGGTGCTGGGCAGCCGCAGCACCGGGCCGCCGTCCCTGGTGGCCGCGTCGATCACGACCGCCATCCTGCCGGACGAGCCGCGACAAGGGGCTCCCGACTCGAGGTGGTGATCGATCCCGGTCGGCGCGGGAGCGACGAGGCGGCGCCACGTGGGGGGCGCGTCAGCGTCCTGCCGTGGCGGCGACCCCGCTACGAACAGGCAGAACGGGTGTCCGGCCGGGTCGGCGCACACCCTCAGCGGTTCGACGGGATCAGTCGAGCGGTCCAGGAGAATCCTCGCTCCGAGCCCGCGCACGTCCGGGCAGGACGGCAGGGAGGCACGTGCGGCCAAGTCAATACATGATCGCTGCTTGTGGTGCAGGAGCGTCAACTACGTCGCTCCTGCACCACAAACGCTGATCATGGCCCGGGGAGCTCGGAAACACGGCCTTCGGTCGACGTGGATGTCGAACAGTGGTGTGTCGTCGCGCCGGTGCTCGACCTGCACAGATGGGACCTGTGAGTCCGGGCTGTGGTCGCCGACCGGGCTGGGCGTGCGGCCCGGGCCGACGGTCAGGTCCACGGCTTCCACGACCTCGCCGGTGTAGAGCGCCTGCAGGCACGGGCCCTCGTCACGCTCGTACTGCTGCTCGTCGAGCAGGCCGGCCAGCTCGTCGGCCGAGGCCACGGTCAGCACGTGACCGTCCTGGGACAGAGTGATCCCGGAAATCGTGACGCCGGCGATGGTGCGGACCGACAGCTCCGCGGCGCTCTGGAGCAATTCCTCGTAGGACTCGCTCGACAGCAGCAACCCGGCCGATTCCGACAATGCTGACCCGGTGTCAGAAGTAAAGGACTTCACCATGGCAGACAACGACTCGCCCGGCGCCCGGAAGGGGAGCGCCGCATAGCTGATTCGCCAAGAACGACGGAACAGGCTTTTCCGCGACGCGGGTACGCCCCCAGTGAGTGCCAACCGTACACGTGACCGCTTCGCTCGACCTCCGTTGCGGCGCGAGACGGCTCCCGTCACTCGCCATTGTCCTGCAGGTCGGTCCGTAAGGCCCGGCGCGGGCCGCAGGGGCTGTCTCAGGGGCTGTCTCAGGGGCGGCGACCCAGGGTGTGCCGGACCTGCTGGGTGAACGACAGCCGGCCGGAGTCGTCACGAAGCTGCTCCGCGGCCGTGCTCACCTGGCGGCGCAGCCGCTCGTGCTCCGGCTCGGGCACCGCCTCCCACATCGCGCGCTGGCCGTGCGACCACGAGAACTCCAGCAGGTGCTCGGCGTCGCGGAAGACGGCCTCGACCGTCCGGTGAGCGGTTCGCACGTCGGTCAGACCGCCTTCGCGCAGCAACTGCGCGACGCCCTCGTCGGAGGAGAACGGCCCGCGCCGGCCGCTCGTGCGCGCGTCGAGCATCGCCGGCGGGAGGTAGGGCCGGAACAGTGCGTCGAGCTGCTCCCAGCGCTCGTCCTGCGGTCCGAAGGTCGTCACGCCCAACCTGCCCCCGTCGACGAGCAACTGCGCCCAGGTCCGGACGGCGGCGCCGGGATCGGGGAGGAAGAACAACACCAGGGAGGACGCGACGACGTCGTAGGACGACGGCGGCAGGCCGGGGGCGCGGGCGTCGGCGACCCGGACCTCGACCTGCGGCAGGTCGCGGGCGTCCCGGGCGGTGCGCTCGACCATCCGTGGAGCGAGGTCGATCCCGAGCACGCTCCCGGTCGGTCCGGCGGCCCGTGCGAGGGGCATCAGCGCCGCACCGCGTCCGCAGCCGACGTCGAGGACCCGCTCGCCCGCCTGCACGGCCAGCTCATCGACGAGACCCTGGGCAATGGGCCGGAACCAGGGGACGCCGACGTCGTCATAAGTGTCGGCGGCGCGGTCGAACACGCCCACGATTCCCTCGGGGGAGACCATGGCGGCACCCTTACACAGCGGCGGACCGCTGACCAGTTTCGCTCGACGCCTCGGGCGGATTCGGGCGGATCCAGCGCCTTCGTGGGTCGAACGGATGAGGCCCGTTCACGTCGGTCCGCGTCGCATGTCAAACTGCGTCCTCCGCCCACCGGGCGGAGCTGGGAAAGGGGAGCAATGGTGCGTGTCGGAAGACTCCTGGTGGCGGTCGGCTTCAGCCTGACCGTCTCGGCGTGCGGATCGGCCGCGCCGGTCGCCGGTCCGCCGACCGTGCAGGCGCAGCCTGATGCGGGCGCGATCGCGGCGGACGGCTGCCCACTCACCGCCGAGGCCCTGTCCGATGCCACCTCGCTGAGCTGGGAGTTGCAGGACACCCGCGAGGACTACCCGCTGGAGACGGTGGCCGGTGTCACGGCGACGGTGTGCCTGTTCACCGCGCCGGGCAGCCCACAGGCGGGTGGCGACCCACTGGTCCTGCGCGTCGATGTCGTCACCGGCGCCGATGCGGCGACGGTGCGCACCGGCTTCGAGGAGTCCTGTACCGGCAACTCCGGCACCGTGAGCGACTCGGACGCCGCGGCGGGCGCGAAGGTCTGTGAACGCGACGGCACGGTGGTCGAGGGAGACATCGCCACCGGCGAGCGGACCGTCGAGGTGTACCTCGTCAACGCCGACACCGCCACGGCCGAGACCTTGACGCCCACCTTCGAGAAGATCCTCGCCGCGCTCGCGTAGCGGGGCACACGACGACCGCTTCGTCTCGCGCGGTCGACGAACGAGCGCGCCGGCGGGAATGCCCGTCGCTCGCTCGTCCACCACAGAGGACGGCGACCCACGATCCTCATTCCCGTGTCGGCGTCAGGTCCCGGCCGACCGCTCAACCCGCGGGTGAGGCCTTCCTCATCCCCATGTAGCGCCGCTTCTCCTCGGCGTCGAGGTGCTCGACCGCGTACCGCAACGTGGTGCGCGGCATCGTGGCCGCGTGTCGGTCGAGGAAGGCCTGCAACCGCGGGAGATCGCGCTTGCTGGCTTCGTGGACCCAGCCGCCCACGGCCTCCTGCACCAACTCGACAGGGCCGTCGACGAGGATCTCTGCGAGCGCGAAGGTGTGGTCCAGCTCGCCGCGCCGGATGAAGAACCAGGTGGCGACGATCGCGGTCCGCCGTTCCCACCAGTGGTGAGATCGTGCGAGCAAGAACAGTGGATCGCGCGGGAGGTCGGCCAGGTAGCCACCCACCACATGCGGGGCGGCGCGATCCACCAGGTCCCAGTCGTCGATCCGGTCATGGCGACGCAGATAGAGCTCATACAGTTCGCGGCGCCGGTCGGTCGAGGTGCCGCGTCGACGGGCCTGCCAGTCCATCACGGCGACCGCGCCCACGCGCGCGTCGTGCTCGGGCTGTTCGAGAAGAAACTCGATCTCCGCGGGCGGCAGGTCCAGCTCCTTGGTCAGCGCGAAGATCTCCCGCATCGGCACCCGCCCCGCTCCCGCGGCACGCAGGCGGTCGAGACGGTCGAGGAACACAGCCGCGGTAGCCGTCCGGCCGGTGGTCGTGGTCGTGGCCCGGTGCGCGTGCCGCCAGACCCCGCGCGCGAGCGGTCAGCTCGTCCGCGGACACCGTCCCGGCCCCGGCGAGGACGTCCTGCAGCGCGGCGCCGAAGCACTCCAGCGGTGCCGTTGCGACGCCCCCCGTGGCCGCGGCGGCGTCGGCCATCGTGCCACCGAGGAACGACGCGACGGCCGGCGAGTTGCCCGCCGCAGGCCCGCCCGGGCCGGTCAGTTCGAGCACGGCGCTGTCACCGGTGTCGGGTTCCGCGGTCTCCCCCCCGGCCCGCGTTGTGGCGCCTCACCGACCGGTGGCGCGCCGGTGAGGAACCAGTCCGACCGCCCGAGCTCGATCCCGAAGGTGGTGCGTTGCGCGACATCGTCGTCACGATGCTCGAACCGGCCACCTGCTCGGCACGGAGCAGCAGCGACGTGGCCACCTCGCCCGTCCCCTGGTTGAGCGGAGAGAACGCTCACCTCGTCGGCAGCGTCGCCGTGGAGGCGCTCCAACGCGGTGACGGCCGCGAGGTCACCGCCCGCCGGGATCCGCCGGTCGACGTGTCGGCCCCCTCGGCCCTGGTGACCGACGGCGTCGGCGAACATCGGCAGCCCGATGTCGACCACTGCGATCTCGTCGGCAGGACGAGCCCGGCCATCGAGGCCTCCCGATCGAGATCCGATAGTGGATGGCTGAACACTATCGAAGAGGCGCGTCGACTTCCTGCCCGCGCGAAAAGGGTGCAGGATCGGGCCGGTGATCATGTACATCGTGGCCGAGGGTGCGGCCGTGCGGGATGCGGACGACTGCGGCCGGCTGCACCTGCAGACCGACCTCGACCCGGACGGCCTGCGTGCCGCCCTCACGGCCACGGGCTCCGGCGAGTTCGTCGGCGGGGACACGGCACTGCTGGACCTCGGGGTGCTGCGGGCGCGGGCCGAACTCGTCGCCGCCGCACCGGACTGGGCGCAGCGATGGACGGCGATGGTGGACCACGCCGAGCGCGGGGGCCGGCTGTCGCCCGACGGCAGGTCAGTGCAGGTGAACGTGCAGCGGTGACGGCGGGTCGGCCGCGGCGCTGCGACCGGACGGTCGACGGCCGGCACACGTCAGAGGACCGGGGCCTGTTCCCCGACCGGCTGCGTGGTGCTCCCGGCTGCCGCGACCTGTCCGGGCAAGTCCCGCCGGTCCACCGTCCGTGCCAAGGCGTGGAGCATCCCGGCGGCGATGGTGGGGAACCGGGTCGGGATCTCGGCTCGTGGCCACAGGATCGCCCAGACACGATCGATGTGGTGGGAGGCCGAGGTCACGGTGTAACCGATGCCGTTGTCTGCGGCGGTCCGGGCACCCTGCAGGAGCAGGGCGTGGCCCCAGCAACTGCAGAAGGTCATCCCGGCCAGGTCGACCACGAGATGGAACGGTCGCGGCGCGAGGGCATCGGCGAGCGCGTCCGCGAGCACGTCGAGGTTGATGAGATCGAACTCTCCGATCACCCGCAACACGACGATCTGACCGTGGGGCGAGACCACCGAGGTGCTGACGAACGAGCCGGAGTTCCGCTGCTCGGGAAGGGGAACCGCATCGAGCGGTGTCGACATGGGAGTGCCTCCGGCGCATGTTGTGACGGGGTCGCCAGGGACCGGAGCAACGGGGGCAAGGATACCGCTGATCCTGCCGGTGTCGACAAAACACCGGGCAACGCCCAGCTTCACGGTCTGCTCGGCTACCTCTTCGCGGCGGGCAGCGCCTCCAGCACATCGGCGGCCAGATCGGCCTCGACGACCTGGCGTGCCACCGTGCTGAGCCGCAGGTTGTGGTCGCGGGCGTAGCCGCGGAGCCGGTTGAACGCCTGGTCCATGCTGAGGCTGCCGAGCTGCGCGAGCACCCCCTTCGCCTGCTCGATGATCACCCGGTTGTTCAGTGCGGTCTGCAGCTGCTCGTTGAGCACCTCACCCCGGTGGATCGCACGTTCCTGCAGGATGCCGATCGTCGCGACGTCCGCGAGCGCCTGGCCCAGGGCCAGATCTGCTGACGGCAGCGGTCCGGGCGTGCGGTGGAACAGGTTGAGGGCGCCGATGGCCTCCCCGCGCAGCCGCAGCGGGAGTGCGTGTACGGAGCGGTAGGACTCCCGGTCGGCGAGCGCGGCGACGAACCGCGGCCACCGCGTCGACGCCTCGGCGAGGTCGTCCACGCTGACCGGGGCGCCCGAGCGGAAGCAGTCCACGCACGGTCCCTCGTCGGCCTGCAGCTGCAGCAGCTCGGTCCACTCGGTCTGCTCGTTGGTCGAGGCCACGACCCGCAGGTTGCGTTGGGCATCGGCCAGCAGGATCCCGGCGGAATCGGCGTCCAGCAGCTCGACGCTGTAACCGACGAGCCGGTCGAGCATGTCGATGATGTCGTAGTCGTCGACGAGCGTGTCGGCCAGGCCGACGAACGCCCGGATCAGCAGCTGCTCACGGCTGCCTGCTGCTTCGTTCACGGTCAGGTCTCCTTCGTGAAATGGAGGTGCCGGCCCACCACGTCTCGAGCGACGTGGGTGAGGAGCCGTTGTTCGGTGAACGCATGGGCGCGCAGCCGGGCGAACGCGTCGCTCGCGCTGATCCCGAGCTGGGCCACGACCATGCCGGTGGCCTGGTGGACCTCGGTCCGGTTGCCCCACGAGCGGTCCCGGGGCTTGTTCTCGGCGCGCGCGCCCGCACCGGGCCGGTTCCCGTCGCGCCGGTCCTGGTCGGGGTCGGTACGCAGGTCGAGCAGCATCAAGGCCGCGGTGTCGGCAACACTCATGGCGTCCCCCAGCTGGACACGGCTCAATGATCCTGGGGCTCGGCGGTACATGTCCAACACCCCCAGATTGATGGTGCCCCATTGCAGGGGCAGAGCGAAGATGGCGCGGACATCGGTCTGTTCCACGACCGCATTGCTGTACACCGGCCACCGGCTGGTCTCGACGACGTCGTCGACGTCGGGCACCAGCACCGGACGTCCGGAGGTGGCGGCCTCGATGCACGGGCCCTCACCGAGGGTGAACTGCAGCTCGTCGAGCAGTGAGGCGGTCGCGTCGCTGGCGAACAGGGTCTCGCGCATCGTGCTCGCGGTCATCAGCGAGATCGCGGCGCCGTCGATGTCGAGGCCGTCCGTGCAGGCCAGACAGATCCGCTCGGCGAGTGCTCGATCGTCGGGAATGTCGGTCGAAAGGGCCTGCAACACCCGGGTCACCCTTCCCGGATCAGCCACCAGGGCGTTCCTCCCGCCCGGGACGGCCGTTCACAGGCCGGTGCCGAGGAATCGACCCGGGTCGCTGCCCGCGCGGGCGCCGTTCTCGAGCCAGCGGGCGAACCCGGCGCGGTCCCTCCGCTCGAGCTCGTCCAGCAGTCCTTCCCGCAGGCGTACCACCGCGCAGCGACCAGGTCCCGACGGGGCGGCGAGCAACGCGAAGTAGCTGCGGCGCCAGGCCAGGCACAGGTCCGGGGTGGACATCGCCCAGGGGTCGGAGGGCGATACGCGAGGCCCCCCGAGGGGGGTGACGGACAGTGACCTGGGAGGTGCGGGATTCACCCCGACCGGCGTGCCCGAGGCTGTGCGGAACCGGAACCACAACCAGGTCGCGCCGAGCAGGGCTGCCACCAGTACGACGGACCAGGCGGCCTGCCCGAGCACGATCCCCACCCCGGTCAGGGTGAGCCAGCCTGCGGCGCTCATGCCACCGGCGGTCAGGCCCGTGCGGGCGTCGGGCCGGACGACCGCCGGGCCGTCGCCGTGCACGGTGAGCATCGCGACGGTGCCGACGAGGACGCCGAGCGCAAGCCCGGCCACCGCCATCTGGGGCATCACGAAGAACGTGATCGCGGCCGACAGGAGGCCCAGGACGACGATGAGACCGGTGAGGACGCGGACGAACGGGAGGGCCTCCCGGGGCGGGGGCGCCCACCAACCGTCGACGGCGCGGCCGGCCATCAGGTCCCGCCTGAGAAGGTGTCTGTGATCACGTGTCGGCCCCGAATCTGGACGATCGCCGCCAGAGCGATACACCGGGGTCCCGGGCATAAGGCCGAACTCTGCGAGTTCGGGACGACTGTAGGACGGGGGGCGCCCGTCGGCAACTCCGGGTGTCAGAGGGTGTTCTGAGAAGCGTCGGCGTGTCTGCGTGACATCGACAAGCTGATCAACGACGGTGCCGGGAGTTTCACGCTCGCGTGGTGACCGATCCGCGTCGCGCCGTGTGAGCGTATGTGATGACGCCTTCGGCGCGGGCGAGCGTGCTCGGTCAGCTCGGTCAGCTCGGTCAGCTCGGTTGCGGGGATGGCGCTGCGGTGCGGGCCGCATCTCTCGACCCGCGCGGTCAGGTCGCGTTGCTGGGCGGCGGTGGGCAGATCGCGGTAGCTGCTGTCCCTGAGGACGTCGCGGGCGGTGTACCCGTCGTGTGTCTGGAGCGCCTGGTCGGAGCTGGTGGTGGCCGGCGCCGTCGTGTCGAACACCGGCCGGGCCAGGCCGCGGTCGCAGGCGGTGGCTGCCACCTCCATGCGCATGAGGGGGTTGGGCAGGTGGCAGGGCAGCCATAGGTCCAGCCACTCGAAGGACTCGCCCGGCGCGAAGTGGACCCCGGTCCACACGTCATGGGCGGGGGTGTCGAAGACTCCGGCGAGGGTGTCGGGGTCGCTGTCGTGGGCGTTGTCCTTGTGGGTTTGCAGGGTCACCTCGCCGGTACCGGTGAGGTCGAGGACGCGGCGGGCGTCGTCGCCGATGCCGCGCAGCGGCATGAACATCGCCAGCTCGTTGCCGCGGCTGACCCAGCTGTCGGTGTCGCGCTCGAAGATGATGCTGCGTGACGCGGCACCGGCGAGTCGGACGGGTGCGACCAGGCGCCCATCGGGGGCGAGCTGCCCCAGCCAGGCGGTGGCGATCTCGAAGGCGCCGACGGTGGCGATGACAGGGTCGTAGGGGGCCGCGGCAGGGTGGCCCAGCGCGCCTTCGGCGAGAACGACCTCGACGTTGTCGGCGCCGGTGAGGCATGCCCCCGTGATTCGGATGAACCGGACGGCGCGACGAACCGAACCCACCCTTGATTGCGGTAAGCCACCACATCGCGCCCGGACCTCGCGCTACAACCCAAATCGATCAGGGCGGTGCAGATGAGGGCACGGGTGCGTAGGAGGCGAGGAGGGTTCGCCTGGTCCGCGGCGGTACTGGCCTTGGCTGCTGCGTTCCTGGTGGTCGTCCCGATGCTGGCCGGCGGGGACGCCGCCCCGGACGATGCCGCGCCGATCGGGCGCGCGGACGGGCCGCCGACCTGGGACCAGGTCCTGGCCATCCGTGACGAGCTGCGTGCGGCCGCGCTGTCGCCGGACTACCCGGTCGACGAGTCCCAGCTCGCGTCGATCGCGACCGCCCCCGGCCCGTACGTCGCGCTGGGCCGCATCGCGTTCCCCACCACCGGCCTCGATGCCGAGTTCGGGGCCGGCGTGCACCCGCCGGTGCTCGAACGCGGCCCGGGCCACTGGCCCGGAACCGCACTACCCGGGCAACCCGGCAACAGCGTGATCTCCGGACACCGCACCACCTTCACCCGGCCCTTCGGCGACCTCGACCTGCTGGCGCCCGGCGACCCGATCGTGCTCACCCCCGCCGGAGCGCCTGCGGTCACTTACCGCGTCGTGGAGACCGCGATCGTGCCGGAGGCCGAGTACGCGCAGTTCGTACTGCGCCAACCCACCGACCCGACCGCGCGGGAGCTGACGCTGTTCGCGTGCCACCCCAAAGGCGAGCGCACCAATCGCATCGTGGTGCGCGCCGTCATCGAGCCAATCGACACACCGGGCGAAGGGAGCTGAGCACGCTCCCGGGAACACCAGCGCGATCCCGGGAGCCAGGGGCGCACGGACGACCGTAGGACCATCGAGAAGCAGAAGGACGTGTTCATCCACATGCAACCCCCCACACCACCCCGACCCGGATACGCGCTGTTCGATGGGCGCCCGGTGATGGCCTTCCGTCAGGAGTCCAGCCGGCGCACCTTCATCAAGGGCGCCGCACTGGTCGGCGTCGGCGGCGCCTTCGTCGCCTGGCGCGCGGGCGACCCGCGCGCCTTCGCCCAGGGCTCCGCGACGGACCTGGAGATCCTCAACTACGCGCTCACCTTGGAGTACCTGGAGGCCGAGTTCTACACCCAGGGCCTCGCCGGCAACGTGCTCACCGGGCGGGATCTGGAGCTGGTGACGCCGATCCGCGACCACGAGCAGGCCCACGTCACCGCCTTGACCGAGACGGTGACGTCGCTGGGCGGCACGCCCGCCGAGATGCCGAAGTTCATGTTCCCCGACGGCACGTTCACCGACCGGGACATGTTCCTCACCGCCGCCTCGATGTTCGAGGAGCTCGGCGTCACCGCCTACCACGGCCAGGTCCCGCTGATCCAGAGCGCCGAGATCCTCGGCGCCGCGGCGTCGATCGCCGGGGTGGAGTCACGGCACGCCGCAGTGGTCGCCGACCTGCTCGGCGGGGACCCGTTCCCGGCCCCGTTCGAGGCCAACAAGCCCATGGACGAGGTCCTCGCGGCCGCCGGCCAGTTCATCCAGTCCTGACCCGAAGGGAGACTCGCCATGAAACGACGTGACCTGATCCGCGGGGCCGCCACCGTCATCCCGGCCTCGATCGCCCTACAGATGCTCGGCACCAAGTTCGCCTTCGCCCAGGACGGGGACTTCGACGGTCCGCTCGACGTCCTCAACTACGCCCTGACCCTCGAGTACCTCGAAGCGGAGTTCTACCGCCAGGGCAACGCGGCCGACCTGCTCGACGGCAAGGCCGCGGAGTACCTGCAGAAGATCCAGACCGACGAGGAGACCCACGTCACCGTCCTGATGGACACGATCACGCAGCTGGGCGGCTCGCCCGTGCCGGCCCCGGGGGTCGATTTCGGCCAGGCGTTCGCCTCGTCGGACAGCTACCTGGAGGCCGGGTACACCTTCGAGAACCTCGGGGTGTCCGCCTACCTGGGCGCGGCGCCGTCGCTGTTCGCGGAGAAGGAGCTGCTCTCGGCGGCGGCGAGCATCTTCGGGGTCGAGGCCCGGCACGCCGCCATCCTCGGTGTGTTGCTGGAGAAGCCGGCCGAGGGCGGGGTCTACATGGGCGCCACCGAAACTCCGATGAGCCGCGAGGAGGTGCTGCAGGCGGCCGCACCGTTCATCGTGTCCACCGTGACCCGCTGACCAAGGGCCCTGACCATCCGGCCCGACGCGGTACCTCAGCCGGCGGGCGCCGGCCGGGGAACCGCGCGGCTGAGTCTCGCACCGGGGCCTGTCGATGCCGGCGGCTCGCGCACGGGGTAGGGGGTCCGGCGCGGCGGTTGCCGGCCCACACACCGCGCTCCCGGGCACCAGGAGCACAAGGGGATGCGCAGCCCGACGGCAGCCGTGCGCGCGCCCCGAGACCCGCAGCTTTGATGCGCTGCGTGGCCGTGCCTCGCGCGCGGCCTGCCATGGGACGGACGACGTCGAGCCGAACATCGAACACCCCGTGCGCGGAACGGGGAGCACCGAACGAGACGGGACGCATGCCGTGTGCTCAGGGGGCGGGGTTCGGTACCCGGCGATACGGGGTAGTGACCGAGATGAGCACCTCTCCGTCCGTCACGTCTCCGTCTCTCACCGCACTCGCCCTCAACTGCACCCTGAGCCCGTCGCCCGCCGGGTCGAGCACCCAGCTGATGATCGACCAGGTGCTCGCGGCACTCGGCGAGCACGGCGTCACGGGCGGGTCGGTGCGGGTCGTCGACCATGATGTGCTGCCCGGCGTGGAGGCCGACATGGGTGACGGCGACGCCTGGCCCGGGATACGCCGCCGCATCCAGGCCGCGGACATCCTGCTGCTCGCCACCCCGACGTGGATGGGGCACCCGAGCAGCGTGACCCAGCGGGTACTCGAGCGGCTCGACGCCGAGATCTCCGAGACCGACGACCAGGGCCGCCCGGCGATGTTCGGCAAGGTGGCCCTCGTCGCGGTCGTCGGCAACGAGGACGGCGCTCACAAGATCACCGCGGACGTGTTCCAAGCCCTCAACGACGTGGGGTTCACCGTGCCGGCGCAAGGCGGTGTCTACTGGAACGGTGCGGCCATGGAGAAGGTCGACTACAAGGACCTGGACGAGACCCCGGAGTCCGTTGCGTCGGCGCAGAAGGTGATGGCGGGCAACGCCGCGCACCTCGCGAGGTTGTTGCGCACGCAGCAGTACCCCGCGCTCTGACGCGCGTCAACGACCGGGGTGGGCGAAACGCACGGTCAGCCACTCGAACCGGCCCGGCGCGGTCCCGCTCGGGGCCTTCACCACCCCGCCGGCGCCGGCCGTCGGGGGGGCTGGCGGGTGGGCCATCTGCCCCGCCAGCCTGCGCAGGGCGTGCCGGTAGAAGCGCAACTGCGTCCGGCGTCCGAACAGCCGGAACCCGAGGGCGAACAGCGGGTTGCGGATCGGAGCACGACGCGAGTGGGCCACGATCCGGAACTCGACCCGACCCGTGTCGATCTCCTTCCCGATCTCGTAGGTCAGCCGTCCCTGCTCGAGGTGCCCCTGCAGGGTCTGGTAGGACCAGCCGACCACGCGCTCGGGCCCGTGTGGCCCGGTCCGCAGCTCGTCGTGCCGGGCGGTGATGCGCACCCCCATCAGGAAGCGCAGCACCAGGAACCTGCCTTCCAGCAGCATGTCGCGCCCGACGAGATCGCCGGGAAGGCGGTACGCCGCCCGCAGGATGGCCGGATCGCTGAACTCGTAGCTGTTGACCAACGCGTCGGCCGTCTCGACGAGCCCGCCGGGCTCGGGCTCACCCGGTGCCTCGCAACCCAGCGGCACGGTCCACCGGTCCTGGTGCCAGCCGGTCGTCACGTGCGGCGGGGCAGCGGACTCGTCGTAGTTGACGGGACGGTCGCGCAGGTCGGCGACGGCTCGGACGACGTCGAACGTGCTCAGGACGACCTCGCGGGAGTGGTGATCACCCGTTTTGGGTACCCACGCAACCATGTCGCTACGCCCACTTCTCGGCCCGTCCGGAGCGCACCGGATCGGCATCCTGTTGCGCCGGCCGGTCGGGCTGATCCGCGCGACGTTGCGGTACCTCGGGCGGACCACGCCGGTGCACCGAAGCCAGAGCGACGGGGACCGCGGTGACATCCCCCCACCGATCGCGCCGGGCGAGGACGTGCAAACCGTGCAGGACGGTGTGGGCCCGCTGCTGCGCCGCCGCTACTCGGTACTGATCGACGGCGCGGACATCTCGCCGGAGACGCTCATCGCCGGCTTCGGCGCCGCGCCCAACAGGGGCGCGCCCGCCGACGTCGCCGTGTTCGTCAAGACCGAGGGCAGGCCCGGCGTGATCGCGGCGGGCGACGAGTTCCTCATCCGCATGCCCGGCCCGTGGGACGGGCCGGTGCGGGTCGCCACGGCGACGCCGACGTCGTTCCGGCTCGTGACGCTGCGCGGGCACCTGGAGGCGGGGCAGATCGAGTTCCGCTCGCGTCACGAGGACGGGGCCCTGCTGTTCGAGATCGAGTCCTGGGCGCGGCCCGGCGACCGCCTCTCGCATGTGCTGTACAACCGGTTGTGGGTGGCCAGGGAGGTCCAGCTCAACCTCTGGGTCGAGACCTGCATCCGGCTGGCGGCCCGCAGCGGCGGACAGGTCCGCAACGGGGTGCAGGTCCACACCCGCACGGTGCCGGAGGAACCCGCCACGGGGTGAGCGGTCGCCCTCACCCCCTGGGAGTTCGTGACGGCACAGCGTCCTCGATCACGCTGCGGGGCGCGGGTGGTCCCAACAGCGTGTTCGCGGTGCGCAGGACGTGCGCCCGCACGGCGTCGGCGTCCCGCGTGGCCGCGGCCCGGGTCGCCGGGCCCGGTGTCGAACGCAGCAGGGTGATCCCCAGCAGCCACGCGAGCAGGAGTTCGGCGCGCAGCACCGCGTCGGCCCTGTCGTCGGTGTCCACCAGCGATGCGAAGGCGGACGTGTAGGCGGCCCCGAGCTCGGCGCGCAGCTCCTCACCGACCACTGAGCTCCCCGCGCCGCGCAGCACCGCGAGGAAGGGCTCGGCGGTGCGTGCGGCGTCGGGGTCGAGGATCGCGGTGAGGGTGCGATCGAGCAGATCGGTGCGCGGTCCGCCGGCCAGGAGGTCCATGGCCTGGCCTCGCACCGCCTCGGCGAACAGGCCCTCCTTGTTGCCGAAGTAGCGGAACAGCAGTGCCTGGTTCACCCCGGCCCGGTCGGCGACCGCCCGCACGGTCGTGTCGACGTACCCCGCGGCGGCGAACAGCTCGCGTGCCGCGTCCAGCAGGGCCCGTCGCGTCGCGGCGGAGTCCCGGACGCGGCCGGGCCCGGTCGACGCAGATCGGGCCATCTCGTCTCCTCCCGCACGTGTGCCGAGGATCAGAACACGGGCGCGGGTGCGGGGTCGGGCCGCCCCGGGCAGGAGGAGCCGACCCACGTCACCCGAGCGGACCGGGGCCCGCGTCGAGGAGGCCGCCGAGCACCGGGCACGCCCCTACCCCGCGCAGCTTCGCATGATCTTGGCGATCTCCTGGTCGAGGTCCGTCCAGGTGGACTCGTCGCCCAGCGCGACCACGCCGAAGGTGGAGTCCACGAACTGCTCGAGCAGGTCCCGGTCGACCTCGAGGACGGCGCGCCCGTCGGTGGAGCGGATCTCGATCTCCACGATGTCGTAGCCCTGTACCCGCTGCGGACTCATCCGGACGTCCCCGTGCCCGGCCGGGTGCGAGAGCGACGCGATCACGAGGTCGCGGGCCACCGCCCACTCCACCCACCGGTCGTGCCCGGCGCGGACGGCGAGGATGACCGCGAACGGGTCGGTGGCCGTGTAGGTCCAGCGCGTGACGACGGGGCCGGGCCGGCCGTGCAGCACGGTGAACATGTCCTGCTGGACCGGATTGCTCATTCTCGTCGCCCCCTGGGGCCCGCGTCCCGTCGCGCTGGTCGCGGCGGTCTCATGGAGGGAATCGCCGTCCACGGCCGGAACGCTGCACTTCGGGGTGCTGTTCACCCGAACCGGTGGCGGCACGGCGGGGTCGGCCGGAGGGGGCGCGGCGTGAGAGCGGCGCGTCTCCGAACGGAGCTACGACGGTGGGCGGCTCGATCATTAGGGTGCGGGCGGCAGAGCGGCTACTTCCCGAGGTGACCCATGAACCCGTCCTCACAGGCCTTCTACGCTGCGCGCGAGTTCCTGGTGACGCACCGCGAGGACTACGACACCGCCTACCGGGACTTCCGCTGGCCGGAGATCGACGAGTTCAACTGGGCGCTCGACCATTTCGACGCCGTCGCCGCCGACCCGGCGCGGGGTGGCGCCCGGGCCCTGTGGATCGTCGAACAGGACGGGTCGGACGCGCACTGGACCTTCGCCGAGCTCTCGGCGCGCTCGAACCGGGTGGCCAACTGGCTGCGGGCCCAGGGCGTCGGGCGCGGGGACCGGATCGTCCTCATGCTCGGCAACCAGGTCGAGCTGTGGGAGACGTTGCTCGCCGCGATGAAGCTCGGCGCGGTCGTCATCCCGGCGACGCCGCTGCTGCACGCGGCCGATCTGCGCGACCGGTTCGACCGCGGCGCGGTGCGGCACGTGATCGTCGGGGGCGCGGACGCCGCGAAGTTCGACGACGTCGCCGGCGACTACACGCGCATCGCGGTCGGTGACGCCCCGGCGGGCTGGCTGGACTACGCCGACGCCGGCGACGCCGCGGCCGACTTCACTCCGGACGACGTCACCCGTGGTACCGACACGCTGCTGCTCTACTTCACCTCCGGCACGACGGCCACGCCGAAGCTCGTGGAGCACACCCACGCGTCCTACCCGGTGGGACATCTGTCCACGATGTACTGGATCGGGCTCGAACGCGGTGACGTCCACCTCAACATCTCCTCGCCGGGCTGGGCCAAGCACGCGTGGAGCAACGTCTTCGCCCCGTGGATCGCCGAGGCGTGCGTGCTGGTCATGAACTACGCGAGGTTCGACGCGCAGGGCGTGCTCGGGGTGCTCGACCGGTGCGGCGTCACCAGCTTCTGCGCGCCGCCGACGGTCTGGCGGATGCTCATCCAGGCCGACCTGTCGGGGCTCGCGAACCCGCCGAGCAAGGTCGTGGGGGCGGGGGAGCCGCTGAACCCCGAGGTGATCGAGCAGGTCGAGAAGGCCTGGGGCGTCCGGATCCGCGACGGGTTCGGGCAGACCGAGAGCACCGTGCAGATCGGCAACCCGCCAGGACAGGCGGTCAAGCCCGGCTCGATGGGCCGTCCGATCCCGGGGTACCCGATCGTCCTCGTGGATCCGGCGACGGGGGAGCGGGCCGACGAGGGTGAGATCTGCATCGACCTTGCGGCGCGTCCGCTCGGGCTGATGGTCGGCTACGCCGGGGATCCCGAGCGTGACGCCGAGGCGATGGCCGGCGGGTACTACCACACCGGTGACGTCGGCTCCCGTGATGCGGACGGCTACATCACCTACGTGGGGCGCGCCGACGACGTGTTCAAGGCCAGCGACTACCGCATCAGCCCGTTCGAGCTGGAGAGCGTGCTCATCGAGCATCCGGCGGTGGCCGAGGCCGCGATCGTCCCGTCGCCGGACCCGGTGCGCCTCGCCGTTCCCAAGGCCTACGTGGTTCTGGCCGCCGGTTTCGAGCCGACGCAGGAGACGGCCGACTCGATCCTGACCTTCGCCCGCGACAACCTCGCCCCCTACAAGCGGATCCGGCGCCTGGAGTTCGCCCCGTTGCCCAAGACGATCTCGGGCAAGATCAGGAGGGTGGAGCTGCGGGCGCGCGAGACCGAGCTGCACGCCGACGTGACCGCCACACCGCCGGGTGAGTTCACCCTGTAGCGCGGCCGGAGCCGTTCACGCGGTCGGCGGGCGGTGGTGGCCCGCGTAGTGCCCCGGCCACTCCCGGTACGGGATGCGGGTGGTCTCCAGCAGCTCCCCGATGGTCGACCACTCGTCACGGCCCAGCCGGGCCAGGGGCCGGAGCTTCTCGATCGACGGGAGCCCGCCGCGGTGGGCGTCGCCGTCGAACACGTCGGTCGCCACGGACGCGTGCACGACCCGGCCGATGACCACCGTGGAGTCACCGAGCTCGATCGCCTGGTGCAGGCGGCACTCCAGCGCCACCGGTGACTCGGCCACCCGCGGCGGCGCCACCACGGTGCTCGGCTGCGGGGTCAGGCCGACCTGCTCGAACTCGCTGACGCCGTGCGGGAAGTCCGTTCCGGTCGCGTTGACCTGGGCGAACAGTGGCTCGGTTGCCAGGCAGACCACGAACTCACCGGTCTCGCGTGCGTTGCGCAGCGAGTCCTTGTCCCCCACGCTCGTGAACTGCACCATCGGTGGATCGACACACGACACGGTGAAGAACGAGTGTGGGGCGAGGTTGTCCCCACCGCCGGCCGATCGGGTGGACACCCACGCGATGGGACGGGGGACCACCACGGAGGTGAGCAGCCGGTAGAACGCCCGGGGGCCCAGCTCGCCGGGGTCGAGTTCGGTGCGCATCGGGCCCATGATCCCACGCCGCGGTCCCCCGGCCATGGTCGGCTGCGGCGCCCGCCGCGCGCCGACCCGACGTACCGTCGCGGGCGTGAGATCCCGCGTGTGGGTGCGCCCGCTGGGCCTGCTGCTGGGGACGGCCGTCGACGTCGCGTTCGGCGACCCGCGCCGCGGGCACCCGGTCGCCGGTTTCGGGTCGCTCGCCGCCGCGCTGGAACGCCGCTGGTACGCCGATCGCCGCGCCGCCGGCGTCGCGTACACGGCGGTTCTCGTCGGTGGTGCGGTGCTGGTCGGCCACCGGATCGAGGCGATCGGGGCGCGGCGACCCGTCGCGGGCGTGGCCCTCACGGCCGCCGCGACATGGGCGGTGCTCGGGGGTGAGTCGCTGGCCGCGCACGGCGTCGCGCTGGCCGCCGAGCTCAGCGCCGACGACCTGGGAGCGGCCCGGGAGCGGATGCCGTCGCTGTGCGGGCGGGACCCGGCGTCCCTCGACACGGCGGGAATGGCCCGGGCCGGCACCGAGTCGATGGCGGAGAACACCTCGGACGCGGTCGTCGCGCCGCTGCTCTGGGGAGCGTTCGCCGGTGTGCCGGGCCTGCTGGGCTACCGGGCGGTGAACACGCTCGACGCGATGGTCGGCTACCGGTCGGCCCGCTACCTGCGTTTCGGGTGGGCATCGGCCCGGCTCGACGACCTCGCGAACCTCCTGCCCGCTCGGGCCGCCGCGCTGCTGTTCGCCGTGCTGGCTCCCACCGTCGGTGGCTCGTCGCGCGCGGCGCTCACGGCGTGGCACCGGGACGCGCGCACGCATCCCAGCCCCAACGCGGGCCCCGTCGAGGCGTCCGCCGCCGGCGCGTTGGGTGTCGAGTTGGGCGGCCGGACCGTCTACGCCCACCGCGTGGAGGAGCGGCCGCGGCTCGGCGAGGGC
>JAJAZD010000178.1 GCA_026785945.1 Pseudonocardia sp.
GCGGCGGGGTGGGCCCCCGCGCGCCCCCCCCCCCCCCCCCCGCCGGACGGCGTGGAGGAGTCGGACGCCGACGCCCCCGCGCCCGATTCGCTGCCGTCGGGGTCCGGTGCCGACGACGCCATCAGCACCGGGTGCGAGGGTGCGTCGGCCGGCTCGGCCTCCGGTGGGACCGGCAACACGGGCGGGGGCGACACGTCGAGACCACCCGGATCGTCGGCGATCGTCGCGTTCTGCGGGGCAACAGCCGTGGCAGGCCCGACAAGAGGAACAGGGACGACCGTGTCCTCGACCGCCGTCATCGTGTCGTCTCCAGGGCTCACCGCCTGCGGCCCGGTCGACGTGCCCGGCGCACCGGAGAAGGATCCGGTCGCCGTCCCCGTGGCCTGCGAGCCCGCGGGCAGTGAGGTGAGGCTGGGCGACGCGTCCATGTCCGGCTCGATCTCGAGAGGGATGGACGGCACTTCGGGATCGATCACACCGAGTACCGGGTACCCGGCGAACACGTCGGCTTCGCCGGTGTCGACGGACTCCGTCGACGCGGTGGACAGCGATGAGGTGTCAGGCGTGGGAGCAGGCCAGGCGTCGGGCAGTGGGTCCGTCCTGATGACGGGCGAGGTGAAGGTGCCGGCCCCGGGATGAGTGAGGTCATCGGAGCCGCTACCGCTCCAGGCCGAGGGTGGACCGTCGGCCCCACCGCTGCCGATGCTGCTGTCCATGCTCCCGATGCTGTCCAGGACGAAGGAACCACCGCCGACGTCACCGAGGGGGTCGGCCGCAGCGGGGGTGACGTCGAGGCCGAGCAGACCCAGCGCACCGACCGCGAAGGCGGTCCCGGTGATCGTCACGTGCGGTCTCGACGGGTCCACCCGTGGGGTGACGGCGTAGGGGTTGTCCAACATCGGCCGCGGTCGGCAACCGTGCGCCATCGTGCACCTGCTTCTTGCGTAGTGGTCCCGGGGGATCGTCATGCTGGCCGGGCACGTCACGCTGGAGGCATGCCACCAGATGATCTCGTCCATGTCGCTGCGGTCACCGGGCAGGGCTCGGTCCCACAGCTCGGTCCCACAGCTCGGTCTCGATCAGTCGGCGGACGTCGATGACGGTGAGTCGACGGGGAGTCGACGGGGAGCAGAGGTCGCACAGGATGCGGTACTTCGAGCGCAGTGACCCCGGCCCCCCGTCGGACAGCCGACACGTGAGTGGGGCGTGGTTGATGTCCGACCACGGTCGGACGGCGACCACGCCCCACTCGACGCGCTCAGTACCGGTAGTGCTCGGACTTGAACGGGCCCTCGACGTCGATGCCGATGTACTCGGCCTGGTCCTTGGTGAGCTTGGTCAGCTCGCCGCCCAGGGCCAGCACGTGGATCTTGGCGACCTTCTCGTCCAGGATCTTCGGCAGCCGGTAGACGTCCTTGTTGTACTCCTCGAACTTGGTGAACAGCTCGATCTGCGCGATCACCTGGTTGGAGAAGCTGTTGCTCATCACGAACGACGGGTGGCCCGTGGCGTTGCCGAGATTCATCAAGCGGCCCTCGGACAGCAGGATGATCGAGTGCCCGTCCGGGAACACCCACTCGTCGACCTGCGGCTTGATGTTGATCCTGATGATGCCGGCGATGCGGGCCAGGCCTGCGATGTCGATCTCGTTGTCGAAGTGGCCGACGTTGGCGACGATCGCCTGGTGCTTCATGTTCTGCATCGCCTCGGTGGTGACGATGTCCTTGTTGCCGGTGGTGGTGACGATGATGTCGGCCCGGCCGATCACGTCCTCCATCCGCGCCACCTGGAAGCCCTGCAGCAGCGCCTGGAGTGCGCAGATCGGGTCGACCTCGGACACGATCACGCGCGCGCCCTGCCCGGCCAGCGCGGCCGCCGAGCCCTTGCCTACGTCACCGAAACCGCAGACCAGCGCGACCTTGCCGCCGATCAGCACGTCGGTGGCCCGGTTGAGGCCGTCGATGAGCGAGTGCCGGATGCCGTAGACGTTGTCGAACTTGCTCTTGGTGACCGAGTCGTTGACGTTTATCGCCGGGAACAGCAGCTGGCCCTGCTCGGCGAGCTGGTAGAGGCGGTGGACCCCGGTCGTGGTCTCCTCGGTGACTCCGCGGACGCCCTCGGCCACCGTGGTCCAGCGCTGTGGCTCGGCGACCAGCGAACGGCGCAGCGTGTCCAGAGTGATCCGGTACTCGTCGGACACCGACAGGTCGTCGTCCTCGACGGACGGGACGGCGCCGGTCTTCTCGTACTCGACGCCCTTGTGGATCAGCAGCGTGGCGTCACCGCCGTCGTCGAGGATCATGTTCGGGCCGATCAGTGCGCCCTGGTCGTCACGGAACAGGAAGAGCTGCTCGGTGCACCACCAGTACTCCTCGAGGCTCTCGCCCTTCCAGGCGAACACCGGGACGCCCTTGGGCTCCTCGGGGGTGCCGTGGGGGCCGACGACGGTGGCCGCGGCGGCGTGGTCCTGCGTGGAGAAGATGTTGCAGCTCACCCACCGGACCTCGGCGCCCAGGCTCACCATGGTCTCGATCAGCACCGCGGTCTGCACGGTCATGTGCAGCGAGCCGACGACGCGGGCGCCATGCAGCGGCCGGGCCTCGGCGTACTCACGGCGCAGCTCCATCAGACCGGGCATCTCGTGCTCGGCCAGCCGGATCTCCTTGCGGCCGAACTCGTGCAGGGAGATGTCCGCGATGGCGAAATCGATCCCGTTGCGGATCTGCAGCAGGCGGGACGGGTCGGTCGTTGCATGGTCGGCAATGGTGGTCATCTGGGGTCTGACGCCTCCTCGTAGGGCACTTTCCGACCGGGTACGCCACCTGTCGGCTGGCGGGTGGCCCGATCGATGGAACAGGGAGAGCCGGTCCGGTCGCGGACGGCAGTGAGGTCGGTGATGGTCCGCGCGGCAGATCCTGACGGCCAGTCCGCGACGGACGGCCATGTGTGGTTGGCGGGCGACACCGGATCGTCTCCTGATGGGGAGAGGCGCCCTTCCTCGATGTCCGGGTGGTCGAGCGTGGCGGACCCTCGTCCGTCGCAGCGCCCCTCGACCCCGGCAGTTCCCTGTGGTCCCAGCCTGACCGGGTGACGGCGGCGATGTCAACCGGGGCCGACCGACGTCACGGTCGCCGCGGTCTCCGCGGTCTCCGCGCGACGCCACTCACGCGGCGACCGCGACGCGGTCGGCCCGGCAGATGGTCAGCCCAGCAGGTGGTCACGCAGCAGCGCCTCGGCGGCAGCGCCGCGACCGTGGGCCGCGAGCAGGCCGGCGGGCGCGACGGCGAAGTCGGCGTCGACCACCACGGGCACGCCGGCGAGCGTCGACGCGAGCACGGGGTCGGTGCGCAGCGTCGACTCGACGGCGGCGAGCCCGCCCCACGGGTCGCGACGACGGAACACACCGCCCGAGAGGACGAGGAGCCCGACGTCGCGTCCGGCCTCGGGGTGGGCGCGCAGGTGACGGCGTACCGCGACGACCGCGGCGAGCGCGGCGATCCGCCGGTCCTCCGCGGCGCTGCCCGGGTCGCGCGGGAGGTAGTCCACATCGCTGGCCATGCGCGCGACGGTGGGGCCGAGCAGGTCAGCCTCCACGGGGTCGACGACCCCCTCCGCCTGGCCTTCGACGAGCACCCCTTCCGCGGACGCCCGCACGCCGAGATCGCCCTCCACGGTATGCAGTCCGCTGCCGTCACCCCGGGCGGAGTGGACGTCGGTGGTGGCGCCGCCGACGTCGACCACGAGGACCCCCGAACCTCCCATCCGGGCGAGCGCACCCATCCGGGCGAGCTCGGCGGCGGCGTGCCCGACGGCGTCGGGCGTGGCCACCCGCACCATGCGGCGGAACCGGGGGGCGACACCCGGGCCGCGCCCACCCAGTGCATGGCGCTGGTAGAGCTGCGCGAGCGCGGCCCGCGCCGCTCCTGGCACGATCTCCCCGCGGCGCGGCAGCACGTTGTCGCAGGCCACGACGGTGCGGCCGGTGGCGCGCAGCAGGGCGAGCGCGTCGTCACGCCCGGCGGAGTTGCCGGCGAGCACGACGGGGTAGCGGACCCGCGCCGTGGCGAGGCGACCCGCGTTGTGCAGCAGGTCGGCGGTGTCGTCGCCGTCGGCACCGCCGACCAGCAGCACCACCGCGGGCCGCGTGCCGCGCAGCACCCGCACGTCGGACGGGGTCAGCGGGCCGGCGTGGACGTGCACCACGTGGGCCCCCGCCGAACAGGCCACGCGGTGACCGGCCTCGGTCGTGGCGAGCCGCTCGGACCCGACGACCGCAAGCCGCAGACCGCCCCCGGCCGAGGAGCAGGCGAGCACCTCCGGCTCACCGGCGGGGTTCGCGGCCGAGACCGCGCGGACCGCCGCGTCCATGCCGGCCAGCACGTCGCCGGTGGTGGTGGGGTGCTCGGCGAACCCGGCGAGCGCGCCGTTGGGACGCACCAGCACAGCCTTCGTCCAGGTGGAGCCCACGTCGAGGCACACCGCGGCCTGGTCGGGGGACGTCACGACCGCCGAGCCTAACCCCACTTCCGACAGTCGGTGTCATGGTCGGCGTCGTCCTGTAGAGGTAACTTTCGGTGACCCACGGCACACACCCCGGGGGCGCCGATGCTCGGACCCATGCAGGACCGCCCGCTCGCCCTGCCGCACGTGTTCCACCGCGCCGAGCGGTACTTCGGACGCAAGTACATCGTCACCGCGGAGGCCTCCGGTGAGACCACCACGACGATCGCGGAATGGGCCCACCGGGTGCGCCGGCTCGCCTGGGTGCTCGACACGCTCGGCGTCGGGGCGGAGGGCCGGGCCGTCGGCATCCCGCTGCGGGGCTGAGCGGTCCGTGCGCGGCCGGAACCCTCCGGCCGCTCTCGGCCGGGCACGAGGATTCTCGGGCGTGCGAGGGTGACGGCATGATCGTCTCGTTCGCCGACGTCGCCGACCGCGTGTGCCGGGCGGACCCACGGTGCGGGGCGACACGCCTGGTGTGCGTCGACGGTCCGTCGGGGTCGGGCAAGACGGTGCTCGCCGATCGACTCGCGATCGCCCTGCGCGGCCCCGCGCTGGTGCACATGGACGACCTCTACCCCGGCTGGGACGGGCTCGCCGACGCCGTGTCGTTGCTCGAGGACCTCGTGGTGGCGCCCCTGGCCGCGGGGCGTCCGGCCCGCTACCGCCGCTACGACTGGGGCCGCGGCGAGTACGCCGAGGAGCACGACCTCGGGACGCCGCCGCTGTTGGTCGTCGAGGGTGTGGGATCGGGGGCACGCGCCATCGCCACGCGCGCGGTGCTGCTCATGTGGGTGGAGGCCCCGCGCGAGGAGCGGTTCCGGCGCGGCATCTCCCGCGACGGGGAGAGCTACCGGCCGCACTGGGAGCGCTGGGCGCGCCACGAGGATGCCCACTTCACCGTGGAGGGCACCCGTGTCCGCGCAGACCTGCTGGTGGACGGCGCACCTGCCGTGCGGCACGACCGGGAAACCGGCTTCGTGACGCTCTGAGCCGGGCGCGCCTGAGTCCGGCGCTCCGGGTCCCGACGCTCCGGGTCCCGACGCTCTGGGTCCCGACGCTCTGGGTCTCATCCCGCGCGAGCGCGAAGGCCGGCGAGCACGATGTCCAGCCCCTCGGTCAGCTCGCGTTCGCCGTCATAGGCCGCCAGTTCGCCCGCCAGCGAGCGGAGCCTCGGGAACTCGCGTGCAGGCAACCGGTACAGGCCCAGGCGGAGCACGTCGTCGGTCTCCTCCGGCGCGACGAGGCGTTCCTGCAGTTCGTTGAGCACGTGGCCCAGCAGGAAGCCCATGAACAGCCGGTAGGCGTACAGCGCGCCGCGCAGATCGAAGCCGGCCGACACGAGCAGCTCCAGCATGTCCTCCACGGGCCGCAGCGTGCCCAGCGGGCGCCGGGCCAGTGGTGTGGCCAGCGGCCGCGTCACCAGCAGCGGGACGACGTGCGGGTGGGCCAGCGCGATCCCGCGGAAGGCGTGCGCGACGTGGCGCAACGCGCTCTCCCAGTCCCCGGCGGGAACGAAGTCCCGCGGGGCCGGGACGCGCAGCTCCGACAGCACCCGCTCGACGACCCCGTCGAGCAGTGCCTCCTTGCTCTCCGCGTGGCGGTAGAGGCGCATCGGGTCGCGATCGAGCGCCTTGCCGAGGCGCCGCATCGTCAGCGCGTCGACGCCCTCGGCGTCGACCAGCGCCAGCGCGGTGGAGAACACCTGCTCACGGGTCAGGGCAGTGCGAGGTCCCTCGAGTTGTCGCGACACGCGCTACACCGTAGTCTCTACGTTGTAGCGCTACACCGACGACGCGCCCAGATGTCGAGGAGATTTCCAGCCCCGTGACCACATCCGTCATGTCCGAGGCCCCCGCTCGCGGCGGGCCGAAACCGATTCTCGACGGGAAGCGGCCCACCGGTGAGAGCCTGCTGGTCCACGTCTTCGTCATCACGCCGTTGCTCGCGCTCGTGGCCGCCGTACCGTTGGCCTGGGGATGGGGCCTGAGCTGGCTCGACGTCGGCCTCGCCGCGGCCATGTACGTCATCAGCATCCTCGGCGTGACCGTGGGCTACCACCGCTACTTCACCCACCGCGCGTTCAGCGCGAAGCAGGCGCTGCGCAACGGTCTGGCGATCGCCGGCAGCCTCGCGCTCCAGGGGGACGTCGTCACGTGGGTGGCCGACCACCGCCGCCACCACGCCTTCTCCGACAAGGAGGGTGACCCGCACTCCCCGTGGCTGGACGGCACGGGGCCGATCGGGCTGGCGAAGGGTTTCCTGCACGCGCACACCGGGTGGCTGTTCGGGAAGAACCGGACGAACGTCGACCGGTTCGCCCCCGACCTGGTGGCCGACGCCGCGATCGCCCGCATCGGCCGGCTGTTCCCGCTGTGGACGGTGCTGAGTCTCGTCGCTCCCGCCCTCGTCGGCGGACTGGTCACCTGGTCGTGGTGGGGCGCAGTCACAGCCCTGTTCTGGGCCGGTCTGGTCCGCGTCGGGCTCGCGCTGCACGTGACATGGTCGATCAACTCGATCTGTCACATGATCGGTGAGCGGCCCTTCGCCGCCCGCGACCACTCGGCGAACTTCTGGCCGCTCGCGATCCTGAGCATGGGCGAGTCCTGGCACAACCTGCACCACGCCGATCCGACGTGCGCCCGCCACGGCGTCCAGCGCGGGCAGATCGACATCTCGGCCCGCGTGATCTGGCTGTTCGAGAAGCTGGGATGGGCCTACAACGTGCGCTGGCCGACCCCGCAGCGCCTCGCCCGCATCGAGGCCGGGCCGCGCGCGTGACCGCGCGGTGTCGACGGCGACCGTGAGGCCCCCGGTTCACCGGTAGACGTCCGCGCGTCGCTCCTTCGATGGGCCAGCACGCGCCGCGCCCAGGAGTGCGAACCGGCGACGTCCGTCTCCGCCACCGCGATGCCCGCCCTCGACCGGGAACACCCCGGTCACCGCGTGTCTCCGGCATCTTTCCGACTTCTCACACAGCATCGGCGACGGTTCCGGCGGCGTCCGGATCCGGACTGTTCGCGCTTCGCGAGACGTGCAAAGGTATCTCGTCATGCGATCTGCGCCTGCTGCTCACCCGGGCGCGGTGGTACGGACATCCCCATGCGGAAGTAGAGGCAGGTGACTGCTCCACCCGAGCCTCCGACCACACCACTGCCCACCCTCGGCGTCACGCAGCCTGCGCCGGGCCGGGTGCCGGAGCAGCGCGCCGGCCCCGGCCCGACCGCCGTCGAGACCCCCGCCGACCTGCGGACGGCCGTAGCGGGCGCGGTCGCCCTGCTCTGCCTGGCCGCCGTGCTCTTCGAGGCCACCGTCGACGTACTGGCCGACGAATCCCTGTTCTGGGTACTGACCCCGGTGCGGCTCGTGCTCGGCGCCGGGTTGGTCGCGGTGGTGGTGGCCCGCGTCCCGCCGTGGCGGTTGCGCACCCCGCTGGACCTGCCGGTCGCCGTGCTCCTCGTGGCCGCGGCGGCGGCCACGGTGCTGGCCCGGCAGGACTTCGCGGCATGGCGGGGGCTGCTCACCTCCGCGGCGACGTTCTACCTCGTGGTCGGGGTACGACGAACCCTCCCGGGCTCATGGACGTCGCTGGGTCTGCTCGCCATGACGGCCGTCGCCGTGGCCGCCACCACCGCGCTGCGCCAGAGCGCCGACGGGACCGCGACCGGCTTCTGCCGTGGCACGCTGGACGGGTCGGCGGACGTCTGCGGTCCCGACGTGTTCGTCCGCGTCATCGGCACGTTCTCCAACCCGAACCTGCTGGCCGCGTTCCTCCTGCTGATGGTGCCCGTCGCGGCAGGCGGGGCGTTGATGCTGGCCGACCGCTCGTCGCGGCTGCTGGGCGCCGCACTGGTGGTCGTCGGGTTCGGGGCGCTCCTGCTGACGGGCTCGCGTGGCGGCTACGTCGCCGCGGCGGCCGGAACCGTCGCGTTCGTGGTGCTGAGCAACCCGACCCGGCGGCGCCTGCTGATCTCCGCGGGAGCGACAGGCGTCGCGGCCGTGCTGTTCCTGCTCGCGTTCACCCTCGGCGGGTCGTCGGTGGGGGTCCGCGCGGACGTGTGGAGTGCGGCGGTGCGGCTCCTCGTCGCCAACCCCCTGGGCGTCGGCCCCGGCCGGGCCGGCGCGCTGCTGGACTCCGGCATCACCGGCGAGGAGGCGTTCCAGCACGCCCACAACCTGTGGCTGAACCTTGCGCTCGAGACCGGGATGCTCGGCCTGGTCGCCGTCCTCGCGATCACCGCACTCGTCACCGTGGCGGTGATCCGCGGCGCGCGAGCCGGGGCGCCGGTCGCGATCGCGGCCGGGGCGGGCCTGGCCGGCTACGCGGTGATGAGCCTGGCCGACCACCCGGCCAACGCGCTGCGCATCTCGCTCGTGCTGTGGGCAGTGCTGGCGCTCGCCGCCGCCGACGCCCCGTCCCGTCTCCTCCGTCAGGGCGCGACCCGGCGGCGGGGGAAAGCCGACCCGCCCGAGCTGCCCGATCCCTCCGACCTGCCGACAGCCGTCCACCCCGCGGTGCGGCCGCGGGCTCAGCGCCGCACGGACGCCCGGTCGAGGTCGGGCTCCAGATAGATCATCCTGGCGTCCGGTACCGCGGCCCGCACCCGCGACTCCGCCTCGTCGATGGCCCGCGCAGCGGCCTCGACGGGCAGGCCCGGCGTCAACGCGATCTTCGCGGCGACGAGCAGCTCCTCCGGCCCGATGTACTGCGTACGGATGTGCAGCACCCGCTCCACGTCGCCGGACTCCAGCCCGGCCATGATCTTCTGAAGTACCGGCGGGTTGGCGCCCTCACCGATGAGCAGGCTCTTCATCTCGATGATCAGGATGATCGCGATGACGCCCAGCAGCACTCCGATCGAGATGGTGCCCAGCGCGTCGAACACGGGGTCACCGGTCAGCACCGAGAGCCCGACGCCGAGCAGCGCGAGCACCAGCCCCACGATCGCGCCGAGGTCCTCCAGCAGGACCACCGGCAGCTCCGGCACCTTCGACTGGCGGATGAACTGCCACCACGTGCCGCTGCCCTTGAGCGGGATCGACTCCACGATCGCGGTGCGGAAGGAGTAGCTCTCCAGACCGATCGCGACGACCAGGATCACGACGGCGACCAGCGGCGACGTGAGCGCCTCGGGCATCTCCAGCTTGTGGATGCCCTCGTAGAGCGCGAACACCGAACCGAGGGTGAACAACAGCAGCGCGACGACGAACGAGTAGAAGTACCGGACGCGGCCGTAGCCGAACGGGTGCTCGGCGGTGGCCGCGCGCTTGGCGCGGTTGCCGCCGAGCAGCAGCAGCGCCTGGTTGGACGTGTCGGCCACCGAGTGCACCGACTCCGCGAGCATCGACGACGACCCGGTGATCAGCCATCCGACGAACTTGGCGATCGCGATTCCGGCGTTGGCGATCAGTGCCGCCACGATCGCCCGGGTACCACCGTGTGATGCCACTGCACTCTCCTCGTCCCACGCTGCCCGCGTCCCACGCCGCCTGAATCCGCGCGACTCTATCGGTTCGGGCCGATCGAGGCCTGTGCGCGACCGGGCGTGCCGGGCCGGGCCGGGCCGGCGTCAGCCCAGCGCGTCGCCCGCGAGGAAGAGCTGCGTACCGGGCACACGGGAGTGCACGGTCAGGCCGGTGTCGGCCGCCGCGAGCCAGACCGAGGCACCCCGCGGCAGGTCGAGGTCGCCCGCCGGTGAGCGCAGGCAGGCCGCGCCCGCCGTGCAGACCAGGATCCGGGGACCACCGTCGGGCACCACGACACCGGTCGGGACCGGCGCCTCGTGGCGGCGGAGCAGGAACTCCTCCGCCGGGGTCTCGTAGCGGATCCAGGAACCGTCGGCGCTGCCCGTCAACACCGGCGGGGGCCCGGAGCCGAAGTCGAGCACGCGCAGCAACTCGGGGACGTCGACGTGTTTGGGGGTCAGCCCACCGCGCAGCACGTTGTCGCTGTTGGCCATCAGCTCGATCCCGGCGCCGGATAGGTAGGCGTGCAGATTGCCCGCAGGCAGATAGAGCGCCTCACCGGGAGCCAGCGTCACACGGTTGAGCAGCACCGCCGCCAGGACACCCGCGTCGCACTGGTACCGCTCCGAGAGCTCCAGCACGGTGCGGGCGTCGGCCCGGAAGTCCGCATCGGGGTCGGCCTCACCGGCGAGCCTGACGCAGCCCTCCTGCAGAGCCGGCACCAGGACGTCCAGCATCGACTGCGGCAGCGTGATCCACGTGGTGAACAGCGCCCGGAGACCGTCCGCGTCGGGCTCGGCGGCGAGCAACTCGACGTGCCCCGCGAGGTCGGGGACGTCGAGGGCGCGCAGCAGGCGGAGCGTCGCGGCGGGCTCCCGGAAGCCGACGAGGGCGTGGAACTCCGACAGCGCACAGATCAGCTCGGGCTTGTGGTGGGGGTCGCGGTAGTTCCGGTCGGGAGCGTCACGCGGGATCCCGTCGCGCTCCTCGCGCGCGAACCCCTCCACCGCCTGCGCCGCGCTGGGATGCGCCTGCAGCGACAGCGGCTCGTCGGCCGCCAGGACCTTGAGCAGGAACGGCAGCGTGCTGTCCCACCGCCGGGCTCGCTCGGTCCCCAGGAGCGCCTCCGGGTCGGCGTGCACCGCCTCGAACAGCGAGGTGCGCCGCCCGTCGGCGTGCACCAACCGGGACGGGTCGGCCGGATGCGCGCCGAACCACAGCTCGGCCTGAGGGTGCGTCGAGGGCACCGGCTCGCCGAGCAGCTCGGCGATGACGGTCCGTGAACCCCAGGCGTACGGCCGTACGGGGTTCTCCAACAGCTCCACGGTGCGATGCTCCTTGCTCGGGTCCGGCGTGGTGCGCAATCAGGTCGCGGCGATCATGCGGGTGGCCAGCCCCAGGTACACCGCGGCCACATCGAAGCGGGAGGCGAGCAGGCCCGCCCGCAGCAGGGCCGCGTGCCGTGTGCCGCGCGCCACCTCGTCCACGGGGTGTACCACGTCGACGGCGGATCTGTCCCGCCCTGTGCGTCGCAGTGCCACCGTGCCCGGGTCGTCCTCACCCGTGCCGAGAAGCACCAGCCGCACCGTCGCCTGCGCTTCCTGCGGATCGTCGAAAGGATCGTGGAACACGTCGCGCTCCCCGCCCCGGTCCAGCGCTCGGACCAGACCCGCGGCGGTGGCGGCCCTGGCGATGTCGGACGCGTGCGCAACCACGCCCGCGTGTGTCGCGAGCGCCCCGGCGGCGTGCTCGGCCACGGCCACGGCGAGCGGGTCGGTGCCCCACAGCAGCGGAGTGTGGTCGGCCAGGCGCAGCGCGAGCGACTTGGCCGGGTTCATGAACGGCTCGTGACCGGGCTGGTTGCGCTCGGCCTCGGCGTCGAGCACGTCGGCGAGGGACTCCAGCGCCGGATCCGGCGGATCGTCGAACAGGCGCAGGACCGACGCCGTGACGAGCCCGACGGCCAGCGCGCCCGACAGGTCGAGCCCCGGCGGGACGGGTATCCGTGGCTCCACCAGCCGCACCCGCCCGGCACCCGCCGACGCCACCGGACCCTCGGCGGGTGCCGACAGCACCACCTCCGCGCCGCGCCGGACGGCGAACGCGACCGACTCGGCCAGCTCGACGTCGGTGGGGTCGGCGGTGTGGGCGACCATCACGTCCAGCGGCCCGATCCAGCTCGGCACCCGGTCCGCCGTCACGACGGGGACCGGGCACGGCTCACCCAGCACCGCGGCCAGCAACCCCGCCGCGGTGCTCGACGCGCCCGGTCGGCGCAGCAACACCAGGGCGCGCGGGCGCAGGCCGGTCAGGTCGGAGATACCCGCGTCGAGCGCGCCGGCAGCGGCTGCGCGCACCTGCGCACCCGCAGTGGCCGCCGCCCGGAGCACGCCGCCCAGGTCCAGCGCCGCGAGTGCCGCGGGGTCACCCAGCAGGGTGTCGTCGAGCACGTCAGGCGCCGCCGTCGGTTCCGGGGGCGGGCGTCCCGGGTCGGGCCGGCGCGGCGGTCTCGGGAGTCGACGCCTCGTCGTCGAGAGGAGCGAGCGCCACGGCGTCGAGGGGAGGCAATGCCTCCTCTATCAACAACACCGGGATGCCGTCCAGCACCGGGTAGCGACGTCCACACACCGTGCAGGTCAGCACGTCCGCATCGGGGTCGTCGGACGTGCCGGCCCGCAGGGGGGCGTGGTCCTCGGTCGGGCAGGCCAGGATGTCCATCAGCTGGGGGTCGAGCTGTACGGCCACAGGAGGCCTTCCTTCTGTCGTGGGGGTGGGGGCCGATGCTGTCAGGACCGGCCCGAGGTCGCCGGTCGCGACGTGCCTCAGGCCCGCACGATCGCCAGCACCTCGTCACGCAGCGCGGCCACGGCGACGTCGTCGGCGGCCTCGACGTTGAGGCGCAGCAACGGCTCGGTGTTGGAGGGCCGCAGGTTGAACCACGAGCCTGCGGGCAGTGCAACGGTGAGACCGTCGAGCTCGTCGAGCTCGACGCCCTCGCGTGACGCGTAGGCGTGCCGGATCGCGGCGACCCGGTCGGCCTGGTCGAGAACCGTGGAGTTGATCTCGCCCGACGCGGCGTAGCGCGAGTAGGCGCCCATCAGGGCCGACAGCGGCGCGTCGGACTCGCCGAGTGCCGCGAGCACGTGCAGGGCCGCGAGCATGCCGGAGTCGGCACGCCAGAACTCGCGGAAGTAGTAGTGCGCCGAGTGCTCGCCGCCGAACACGGCGTCGGTGTCCGCCATCGTCTGCTTGATGAACGAGTGCCCGACGCGCGTGCGGACCGGGCGCCCACCGTGCTCAGCGACGATCTCCGGAACGGAGCGCGACGTGATCAGGTTGTGGATGATCGTGGCGCCCGGGTGCTTCGCCAGCTCCCGCACGGCCACCAGCGCGGTGATCGCGCTCGGGCCCACCGGCTCACCGCGCTCGTCGACGGCGAACACCCGGTCGGCGTCGCCGTCGAACGCCAGACCGATGTCGGCCGCCTCCTCGACCACGCGCTTCTGCAGGTCGACGAGGTTGGCCGGATCCAACGGGTTGGCCTCGTGGTTCGGGAAGTTCCCGTCGAGGTCGAAGTACATCGGGACGACGTCGAGCGGCAGCTCGCCGGGCCCACCGCCACCCAGCACCGCGGGGACCGTGAACCCGCCCATCCCGTTCCCCGCGTCGACGACCACCTTCAACCGGCGCCCGCCCGAGAGGTCCACCAGGTTCCTCAGGTACGAGGTGTACCCCGCGAGCAGGTCCTGCTCGCTGACGCCGCCGCCACCGGGACCCGCCGGGACCCCCGCCTCGACGGCCTCGCGGATCGCGACCAGCCCGGTGTCCTGCCCGATGGGCGTGGCGCCGGCCCGGCACAGCTTGATGCCGTTGTACTTCGCGGGGTTGTGGCTGGCCGTGAACATCGCGCCGGGCATGTCGAGCGTCCCGGAGGCGTAGTAGAGCATGTCGGTGCTGGCCAGGCCGATGGAGACGACATCGAGACCCTGGCCGGTGACGCCCTCGGCGAAGGCCGCCGCCAGCCGGGGCGAGCTCTCACGCATGTCGTGGCCGATCGCCACCGCACGTGTCCGGGCATCCTCGGCGCGCAGGAGTCGGGCCAGCGCGCCGCCGATGTCCCGCACCGTCGCGGCGTCGAGCTGCTCGTCCACGACGCCGCGGATGTCGTAGGCCTTCACGATCGCAGACAGGTCAGCCACGCTGCGACCCTATCGGTCCGGGCGTGTGGCCCAGCCATGCTGTCGGAGGTCGGCCCCACCTCGGAGGTCGTCAGCTGTCAGGGTCGCCAGCTGTGTGGGGCGTGAGGTGTCGGGTGTGCCGGAGGTGTCAGGTGTCGGAGGTGTCAGGTGTCGGAGGCGCTGGGCAGCACCCGCAGGTGGCCGCGCCGTCCCGTGCCCGGGGCGGGACCCGTCTCGGCCGGGCGGTCGGCGCGCCCTGCCTCCCGCACCGCCTCGGCGAGCGCGGTGAGGTCGTCGACGGTGGCCTGCGGCGGGGCGAACTCGCCCTCGAACCGCACGAGCTCCCAGCCACGGGGGGCGGTGAGCCGGTGGGCGTGCGTCGTGCACAGATCGTAGGAGTGCGGTTCGGCCTGCGTCGCCAGCGGCCCGACGACCGCCGTGGAGTCGGCGTACACGTAGGTGAGAGTGGCCACCGCGAGCTCGGTGCACCCGGTCCGCGAACATCGCCGCACCTTCAGCGCGTTGTGGACGATGGACACGGATCCGACGATAGCGCGTGGAGCAGGTCGGCCCTCGCCGCGACGCGCACTCTGCGGCGTCCCGACCCGCCGGGCGCGGCGCGGGTGCTCGGCAGGGCCCGCAGCGCTCTAGGATTCTCCGGTGACCACCGCGCGCCGTACGCTGCGCCGCTCGCCCCGCCGGCGGGACCGGCGCGGGCGGGGGCTGCGCGGGCTGCTGTACCCCACCACCACTCCCGCCGCACGCACGCGCGCCGAGAAGTTCGACGCTCTCGTGCTGGAGGCGCTCGAGCCGATCGAACAACGGTGGGGCCCCGAGCTGACCGAGCTCGACCTCGCCGTCGACGACGTGCCGGAGGTCGAGGAGACCTCGCCCGACGAGGTCGTCTGGGGAGCCGGCGTGCTGGCCGACGTCGGTGTACCGCTCGCACAGCTCGTGCCGGCGGGCGTCGACCCCGAGGGCATGCCCTCGCGGGCCCGGATCGTGCTCTACCGCCGCCCGCTGGAGGCGCGGGCGCGAAGCGGGGCAGACCTCGCCGAACTGCTCCACGAGGTGCTCGTCGAGCAGGTGGCGGAATACCTCAACATCGAGCCCGACGCCGTGGACGGAGGCGGGGCGTAGCAGTCAGCCTGCGGCCCGCCGCAGCCTCCGGCGCTCCCGCTCGGACAGCCCACCCCAGATACCGAATCGCTCGTCGTGCGCGAGGGCGTAGTCCAGGCACTCGGCCCGCACGTCGCAGCCCGAACAGATGCGCTTGGCCTCCCGCGTGGAGCCACCCTTCTCCGGGAAGAACGCCTCGGGATCGGTCTGCGCGCACAGGGCGCGCTCCTGCCACTCCGGCTCGTCGCCGACATCCCCGGCGCCGCCGTACCGGACGAACAGGAACTCCCCGGACCCCGCCGTCACGCCACTGCCCGTGCCCGGGTCGGGGGCCGCCGGATCGGGTGGCTCCGGGCCGTACAAGACCGATTCGGAGAACAAGGGATCGGAGAACACCGACGGTGTGCCCGACCACTGTGTGCCCGACCACTGTGTGCCCGACGACTGTGTGCCCGACGACGGTGCGCCGGACGGCAGGCCGCCCACCGTCCCGACCAGCGCGAGCGTACTGGTGATCACGTTCACTCGCCCACCTCCCCACACCCCGGCGAATGGCCATTCGACGGATCCCGACCCGTCGAATGACAGCGGTGTAAGTACAGCGCTGTGGGTCGGGCATTGGCAAGCGGAAGCTGCCAACCGGGTGACGGAGTCCACCCGGTCGGTCGCCCGTTGGGCACACTGGTTAGGTGCGTAACGTGTCGACCCGAGTCAGTCCGTGGTTCCTGGCGATCCTGGCCGTGTCCGTCGCGGGCGGGGTCCTGGCCGTCCTCGGCACGGCACAGCTCGCCGAGTCGGGCTCATCGGTGCTGCTCACAGTGGGTGTCGTGCTGCTGGTACTCGGCGGCTGGGCGGTGTCGCTGTGCCTGCACGAGTTCGGGCACGCGGCGGTGGCCTACCGCGGGGGGGACCTCTCGGTGCGCGACAAGGGGTATCTCACACTCGACATCCGCCGCTACACCGACGTCGGCATGTCGTTCGTGCTGCCGGTGATCATCCTGTTGGTCGGCGGCATCCCGCTGCCCGGCGGCGCGGTGTGGATCCAGCAGGGCGCGATCCCGTCGCGCTCGGCCCGCAGCCTCGTCTCGTTCGCAGGTCCCGCCGCCAACCTGGTGATCGGCGCGATCCTCACCCTCGCCGTCGCCGTGGTCCCCATGCCGGTCGGCCTCGCGACGGCGCTGTCGTGTCTCGCGCTGATCCAGATCCTGGCGTTCGTGCTCAATATCCTGCCCGTCCCGGGGCTCGACGGGTTCGGGGTGCTGGAGCCGTACCTGTCGACGCCCGTCCGCCGCTTCGCCGCCCAGGTGCGCCCGTTCGCGCCGTTCGTCCTGCTCGCGCTGCTGATCGGGGTGCCGGGTGTCTCGGCGGCGTTCTTCGACATCGGCGACGCCGTGTTCGGCGCGGTGGGTGGCGACACCGAGCTGGCCGCGATCGGCTACAGCCTGCTGCTCTTCTGGCGCTGACCGGACCCGCGGGCGGCGGCCACCAGCTGTGTCGCGTCGCTGTCCGGGGGCAGTGCGTCCAGGGGCCACCAGCGCAGGTCGTCGGACTCGTCGCTGATCCGCTCCACCGCCCCGACCGGTGCACGCACGAGGAACTGGACGTCCAGGTGCCGGGTCGGGACCCCCAGCGAGCACGTGATCGGGTGGACGTCGATCCGCAACGGCTCGTCGGAGATCGTCAGCCCCGTGATGCCGGACTCCTCGGTCGCCTCCCGCAGCGCGGCGTCCCGCAGCGACGCGTCGCCGCTCTCGCAGTGACCGCCCAGCTGCACCCACCGTCCGATGCGGGGATGGAGCGTGAGCAGCGTGCACCCGCCCGCGGCGTCGAGCAGCAGGGCCGAGGCGGTCAGGTGGCCCGGCACGCACGAGCGGGCACAGGCGTCGTCGGGCCGGGCGTCGAGGAACGCGAGCAGGGCGTGCCGGAGGGCGCGTTGGTCGGCACCCGTCGGGGTCCAGGCCCCGAGCTCGGCGGCGGCCGCGGCCGGCGTCACCACTCGCGCAACCCGTCACCCGGGTCGCGCGGCGCCCGCGGTCTCAGCGGCTCCACGGGCACGCCGACGGCGATCGCACCCAGCGGCTGCCAGTCCGCCGGCAGGTCCAGGACCCTTCGCACGACGTCGGCGGCGAAGATCGTGGACCCCACCCAGCACGACGCCAGGCCCTCCGCCGCCAGCGCCACGAGGAACGACTGCACCGCGGCACCGCCCGCCACGGTGAACATGGTCCGCTCGCCGACGCGGCGGGCATCGTCGCGGTAGGTGTGCATCCCGTCGCCGGTCCGGAACGCGAGCACCAGCTCGGGGGCGCGGCGCAGCAGGTCGCCACGGCTCATCCGGCGCTGCACCTCCGCGGCCGCCCGACCGTCGGCCACCAGGTCCTCCCGCCATCGAGCGGCCATCGCGTCGAGGAGGGCGGCCCGGCGCTGTGCGGAGCGGACCCAGCCGAACCGGAACGGGGTGCTGTGGTGCGGCGCGGGCGCGGTGAGCGCGACACCCACGGCCCGCCGCAGGGCGTGCACGTCGACGGGGGTGTCGGCGAACTCGCGCGTGCTGCGCCGCAGGAGCACGGCCTCACCGCGTCCCCGCGAGAGGGCCTCGTCGGTACCGAGCCAGAACATGTCCTCGTCGAGCGGGCGGACCAGGTCCCGCGCCGTCGACCCGTCGTCGACGGGCGCCGTCCCCCGCACCACCGCCACCGGCACGCCACCGAGCTTGCCCTTCACCAGGTCGGCGGCCCCGGCGAGCTCGTCGGCCAGCGCCACCTCCGTGACCTGCAGCTCGTTGCCGGCTCCGTCGGTCTGTCCCGCGTAGCGGTGGAGCACGGTGAGCCCGGCCGAGCCGATCGCGACGTCGGTCTGCCCGACACGCCACGAGCGGCCCATCGTGTCGGTGACCACCACCGCGACGTCGACGCCGAGGCGCTCCCGCAGTTCGGCCCGCAGCCGGGTGGCGCTGCCGTCCGGGTCGGCGGGCAGCAACGCCAGCTCGTCGCGCCGGACGTTCGAGCCGTCGATCCCCGCGGCGGCCTGCACGATGCCGAGCTTGCCGGCGACGATCAGCGTCCGTCCGCGGCGGGCGAGCACGCGCTCGGTCTCGGCGTCCACCAGCTCGCGGCGCAGGACGTCGCGGGCCTCGGGATCGATGGGAGCGGCCACGAGCCGGCCCTCGACCTTCGAGAACACCTTGGACGTGACGACCACGACGTCGCCGTGGGCGAGCCACGGCGCCGCCTCGACGAGCGCGGCGGCCAGGTCGTCACCGGGCCGGAACTCCGGCAGTCCCCGGACGGGCAGGACGGTGATCGCGTCCGGCGCGGCGTGGTCAGCCACCGGCCAGGTCCAGCGCGCGGCGGGCCATCTCCACCGTGGCGTCGACGTCGGTCATGAGCAGCGGCACCGACCGCACCTCGACGCCCGGCACGTCGGCGGCGTCACCGGTGTGCACGAGCCAGCCGTCGAGCAGCCCGCCGACCGCGCGAGCCCCGAAGTGCCGCCCGACCGCCTCCGCCGAGGTCTGGACGCCGATCGCCGCGAGACACGCGTCGGCCATCCCGCGCAGCGGCCGCCCGTCGACGATCGGGGAGAGCCCGACGATCTTCGCGGCGGTGTCGCGCAGCGCGTCCCGGACGCCGGGCACCTCCAGCATCGACCCGATGCTCACCACCGGGTTGGACGGGGCGATCAGCACCGCGTCGGCGGCGGCGATCGCGTCGCGGGCCGCCGGCAGCACCGTCGCCTGCTCGGCGCCGATCGCGGGGAACGAGTGCGGCGTGGGCGTGGCCTTGTGCCGGATCCACCACTCCTGGAAGTGGACCGCCTTGCGCGCCTTCGGACCGGTCTCCGGGTCGTCGATCACCACATGGGTCTCGACCCGGTCGTCGGTGGCCGGTAGCAGCGTCACGCCCGGCTGCCAGCGGTGGCACAGCGCCGCGGTGACGTCGGAGAGCGGGTAGCCGGCGCGCAACATCCTCGTCCGGACGAGGTGGGTGGCGGTGTCGCGGTCGCCGAGCCCGAACCAGGACGGGTCGGCGCCGTAGGCGGCCAACTCGTTGCGCACCACCCAGGTCTCCCCGGCCCGGCCCCAGCCGCGTTCGGTGTCGATGCCGCCGCCGAGGGTGTACATGCACGTGTCGAGGTCGGGGCAGATCCGCAGGCCGTGCAGCCAGATGTCGTCACCGACGTTGACCACGGCGGTGACCTCGTGCTCACCGGCGTACTCGCCGGTGCCGGCGGTCAGCAGCGCCCGCAGCCCGAGCAGGAACCGTGCCCCACCGACGCCACCGACCAGCACGGTCACCTTCATCGGGCCTGCACCCGCGGACGTCTCACCTCACCGAGCCTACGACGCCGATCCGGGCGAGGAGATGCCGGCATGTCGGACGCCGGCACGAGCGGGCAGGCCGGGGGCCCCCGCCGCCTGGCCTGCCCTCGCCACCCCGTCGGGTCAGGAGTGGATCATGTGGCGGGCCGTTCGCCGAGCGCGTTCGCGATGCCGGTCCTGGCTCCGCTCTCGAAGATCACGGCACCCGTGGGGAGACCGAGATCGTTGTCCGCGAGCGCGACGCTCCGCCGAACCGCCGGCCCGGGCCAGCGCCCGGTACCCGCGGATCTCGTCGCGGCGGTGTCGCCGTACCAGCGCGGTTGCGATGCCGAACAACCACGGCCGCGCGTCGGGCCGGGACAGGTCGAACGTCGTCCGCTTGTCGAATGCCACCAGGAAGGTCTGCGCGACGAGGTCATCGGCGAGATCGGCGCCCACCCGGCGGGCCAGGTAGCCCCGGACCGGTGCCGCATGCCGGTCGTAGAGTTGGGCGAACCACGGCGGATCGTGCAGCGAGCGGGCGATCACCGACGCGTCGTCGGGCGACGCGACGGCCGGCTGCGCACCGGCACGGGGTCGGTCCGTCGCGATGTCGGGATGATCGGTGGGCAACATCGCGACTTCCGATCTCGTATCGGGGGGCTGCCGGTGGGACGAGCTCAGTTGCGTCACACCTCTACTTGCCCGATGGCCCCGGGAAGGTTCCCCCGACGAGCTCTGCGGCGCTCCCGACCGACGGCCGGGGCTTCGACGATCACATCGCCCGGTAGTCCCGTGGGGAGAACCGGGGCCCGAAGCGCGGGCGGCGGAACCCCGACACCTCGACGTACCGGACCGCGCGCTGCCGCTGCGGCACGTACGGCGCGAGGACCTCGAGCATCCCGGCGTCGTCGAGGGGGCGACCCACGAGGGCCCACCCGACCAGCGTGGGGACGTGGAGGTCCCCGAAGCTGACGGCGTCGGCGTCACCCCAGGCGCGCTGCGCGATCTCCGCGGCGGTCCAGACCCCGATCCCCGGAACCTTCCGGAGCAGCTGACGACCGGACTCGCCACCCAGCTCGCACGCGGCCTCCAGGCGATACGCGACCGCGGCGCAGGCCAGGATCGCGCGGCGGCGGGCGTTGTCGACGCCCGCGCGGTGCCACTCCCAGTCCGGTACCGCGCGGATCTGCGCCGGGGTCGGCGGCACCCGCATGCCGTCGGGCGCGGGACCGGGCGCGGGATCGCCGAAGCGCCGGCAGAGCTCCCGCCACGAGCGGCGCGCCTCCACACCGGTCACCTTCTGCTCCAGCACTGCGGGCACCAGCACGTCCCACACCCGGCCGGACGCCCCGAACCGCAGGCCCGGCATCCGGCGGGCGGTGTCGGCGATCAGCGGGTGGTGCGCCACGAACTCGTCGGGACGGTCACCGGAGCCCAGCAACGCGGGCAACCCGTCGAGCGACCACTGGGCGCCCGGGCCCCACGCGTCCATGACGGCGGCGCCGTCGGCGCGACGATGCAGCCGAGTCGTCGCCGGGCCGTCCGGTGTGGTCGAGACCCGCCATATGGCCGCACCCGCACCGTCGGGCCGCCACGCCGGATCGCCCCGGCCCCGGCTCAGCGGGGCGAGCACGCCGGAGAGGTCGAGCCGGTAGTCCGGCCGCCACTCCCGGCTCAGCATCGGGTCACCTACACGTCCGGGGAGAAGCGCACCCCGCGCGGGGGCAGCACGACGTCCGGCCAGATCCGCATGCCGCCGCGCAGCTCGCAGTACTCCCCGACCACCGCACGGTCGCCCACCACGGACTCGCTGACCACAGCACCCTCGTCGACCCGCGCACCCGCGCCGATCACGGCGTGTTCGATCACCGCCCCCTCGCCGACCACCGCCCCGTCGAACAGCGTCGCGCCCTCCACCCGCGCGCCGCCGCCGATCCGCGCCCCACGTCCGACGGTGGTGCCGCCGAACACCAGTGCGCTGCCGGCGACCTTCGCGCCGTCCAGCAGCAGGGACTCACCGGTCGGGCCGGGCAGCGCGTCCGAGGGCGCGATGCCCCGCACGAGGTCCGCCGAGCCGTGGACGAGGTCCGCCGGGGTGCCCATATCGCGCCAGTAGGCGTTGTCGACGTGTCCGGACACCCGCGCACCCGCGGCGAGCAGGCCGGGGAACGTCTCGCGCTCCACCGACACCGGACGCCCCTGCGGGATCGACTCGATCACCGACCGGCGGAAGACGTAGCAGCCGGCGTTGATCTGGTCGGTCGGCGGGTCGGCGGTCTTCTCCAGGAACTCCAGCACCTGGCCGTCGGCGTCGGTGGGGACGCAACCGTAGGCCCGGGGGTCCCGCACCCGCACCAGGTGCAGCGTGACGTCGGCCTCGGTGCGCCGGTGCGTGTCGACGACGGCACCGAGGTCGGTGCCGCACAGCACGTCACCGTTGAAGACGAGCACGTTCTCGCTGCTCAGGTACTTCGCGACGTTGCGGATTCCGCCGCCCGTGCCCAGGGGTCGGTCCTCCACGACGTAGGAGATGTCCAAGCCGAGTGCTTCGCCGTCGCCGAAGTGGTCGGAGAAGGTCTCGGCCAGGTACGAGGTCCCGAGCACGACGTGGCGCACGCCCGCCGCCCGGATCCGCGAGAGGAGGTGCGCCAGGAACGGCACCCCGGCCATCGGCAACATCGGCTTGGGTGCCGACAGCGTGAGCGGCCGGAGCCGCGTACCCCTGCCGCCCACCAGCACCACGGCCTCGACGTCGTGCAGCACGTGCTCTCCTTCTCCTCGTCGACGCCGGCTAGTCGTTCGTGGACGCGAGCGCGGCGAGCGCCCGCACCGGCGCGGGATAGCGGTCACGGACGAAACGGCGCAGGTCACCACCACGGAGCGGGTGGGCCCCCAGCATGCCCTGCCCCGGGTCGCGGGCGAGTGTCGCCTCGGCGGTCGGGACGTGGACGGCGAGCCAGCCCGCACGCGCCAGCCGGTCGCCGAGATCGACATCAGCGATCTCCCCGGCCCCGTCGTAGCGCGGATCGAAGCCGTCCACCGAGTCCCATGCGGCGCGGCGGACCAGCATGCAGACCCCGGCCAGCCACCCGACACGCCCGCCGGTGAGCCGGCGCACGGGGATCCGGCGGCGCAGCAGCTGTCCGAGGGACGGCAACGGACCCGCGGACGGCAGGACCACCCCTGACGCATCGCGCAACCGCGGCCCGAGCACCCCCGCGCGCGGGGAGGTGCCACCGGCGTCGATCAGCGCGTCGAGCGTGCCAGGAGACCACGCGACTCCAGGTTCGGCCACCGCCACCCACCCCACCTCACCGTCGAGGCCGGCCACCGCACGGTTCACCGCGGCGGCCCGCCCGACGTCCTCCGGGATCCGCACGACCTGCGCGTCACCAGGAGCACCGGGTGGTCCGGGAACGCCGGGCCCGACCTCCACCACCACGACCCGGACCGGCCGTCGCGTAGCGGCCGCGAGCGAATCGATCACCCGGCCGACCGGTGCGCCCGGCTGGGTGATGACGACCAGCGCCAGCGCCCCTCCGTACTCCCGGACGGGGCTGTCGTGCTCGTACCGCCGGGCAGGCTCCACGGCGCGCCACCCTAACCGCACCGATCACGTCGCGAGCGTGACCGCCCCCGCGTCCCGGGGTTCCGGGCGCTCAGTCGTCGGCGAGATCCTCGCCGTCGAGCTCGGCCAGCGCCTGGCCCGCCACACGGTCCCCGCCGTCGACGGCGAGCTGCAGGTACTCCCGAGCCTCCTCGGGCCGTCCGTCGTCGAGCAGGAACCGGCCGAGCGTGTACGCCCATCCCGGCTCCGCGCGGTGTTCCGCCTGCCGGAACCTTCGCTCGGCACCTGCGCGGTCACCGCGGACGGCGAGCAGGAACTGTCCGTACGCCGTGTGCGACCGCAGCCCGGCCAGCTCCTCCGCGCGGCGGTAGAGCACCTCGGCCTCGTCGTCGCGCGCCTGCAGCGCGCGCACGTCGGCCAGCGCGACGAGCGTGTCGGGACGGTCCTCCCGCGCGTACCGCTCCGCCGCAGCCACGGCAGCGACCAGGTCACCGACCTCGAGATGGAGCGCCACGAGGTTCGCGGGTGCCTGCGCCTCACCGGCGTCGGAGACCCGCATCAGTATCTGCACCGCCTCGGCGAGGCGGCCACCGTCGCGGAGCAGGATCGCGAGGTCGTTGGCCGCCGCGAGCTCTCCGGAGTCCACGGCGATCCGCAGCGCCACCTCCGCTCGCTCCGCGTGGCCGAGCTCGGCCAGTGCCACCCCGAGCCGTCCGGCGAAGCGCACGTGGCCCTGCTCGACGAGCGGCCCGAGCCATTCGGTGGCGGCGAGCCAGCTGCCACTGTCGAGATAGGCACGGGCGAGCAGATCCGGCGCCGCCGCCTCGCCTGTCGCGACGCCCTGGCGGAGCACCTCCACCGCGTCGAGCGGGCGACCGGCGTCGAGCAGGGCGGCTCCCTCGGCCGACTGCGGCTCGATGCCCCCGGCGGCGGCGTCCGCGGGCGAGCCGGGGACGACCTCCGGAACCCGGTCGACGACGCCGGCACCCGCGCCCACAGGTGGCGGGACCTGCAACTCGACCGGCCACGGTTCTGCGAACGGCGGCGCGGACGGGTCGGCCGGGCGCGGATCGGGAGTCCACGGTTCGGGGGACTGGGGCAGTGGTGTCTGGGTCATCGCACCTCACTCGATCGCGCCGACCTGATCGCCGAGGTCATGCGTTGAGACGATGCTGCCACCCGGCGTCGCTGTCGTCACGCTCGGTAGGTAGCAATGACCCTTTTGTAGACCAAACGGCGCAGCCGCTCCGGGACCAGTCGGTAGCCGCCCCGCAGCACCACGTTGCGCAGGAACTGGGGTCGCGTCGTGAAACCGAGCCGGCGGAACCGGCGCTGGACGGCCAGCTCGGCCCGCAGCTGGCGTAGCCCGCCCCGGCGGGAGTACGCACCCGCGCCGACGCGATATCGCACCAGCGGCTCGGCCACGTTGGCCACCCGCGCACCGGCGACGATCATCTTCGCCCACAGCAGGTAGTCCTCCATCAACGCGAAGTCGGTGTACCCGCCGACGGCCCGGACCAGGTCCCGGCGATAGACGACCGTCGGATGGTTGAACGGGTCGGCGAACCGGGCGCGGACGCGGATCTCGTCGGGATCAGTGGGCGGCGTCCGCGTGCCGACGACGTCGTCGGGATGGGTGCCGAACTCCAGCAAACCCGAACCGACCAGGTCGAAGCCCGACTCGATGATCGGCATCTGCACGGCGAAACGGTGTGGCAACGAGATGTCGTCGGCGTCCATCCGCGCGACGACGTCGTGCCGGCACGCGGCGAGCCCGGCATCGAGCGCCGGGCCCAGCCCGACATTCCGCGCCAGCTCCACCAGCTCCACCGGTACCGGGCTCGACGCCACCAGTTCGGCGAGCCGGGCGCCCAGCTCGGCGGACACGGGCCCGTCACGCACGATGACGACCTGGTCGGGCCGGCGGGACTGCTGGTCGACCGTGGAGCGGAACGCCTCGGTCAGGTGGTCGGGCCGGTCACCGGCCCACACCGGCAGCAACAGCGAGAACTGTTCGGACACCGGCGACCTCCCCCTCATCATCGACCTTCACGCAGCGTGTCGGGCCGCCGGCGACGCCGTTCACCCGCGACACGCCCAACCTCCAGCCGGGGCGGCCGCGCCCGATGCGCCACCCTAGATGGTTGATTCCGTGAAGATCGTATGAGGGCGTGTCGCGGCCTCGCTGTCACGACGCCGGTCATCGGACAAGGATGCGCTGCCGCGGTGCGCCTGTCGTCGCAGGGACTGGATGGCCGGGGTGTCCGGTCCC
>JAJAZD010000179.1 GCA_026785945.1 Pseudonocardia sp.
CCCCCCCCCCCCCCCCGGGGGGGCCCCCCCCCGCGCGCGGCGGGGGGGCGGCCCCCCCCCGCGGGGCGGGGCCGCCCCGCCGCGGGGGGGGGCCCCCCCCCGCCCCCCCGCCCGGGCGTCGTCGGTACCCGTGGCCGGTGACGCCACCGTTCGCACCAGCGAAGGATTCCGCCCGGAACGCCACGCCGGTCCCCGGGGGATCTAGCGTCGTCACGACACCGATCCGGTGAACGACGAGGAGCAACTCCGTGACCGAGTCCCGACCCGTCCTGGACGCGCCGCGCGAGACGGCACGCGGTGTCCGCCACGTCGTCACGGCCGTCGAGTTCGACATCCTGTGGGAACGGTTGGGGTTGGGCCCGACGCCCGTCGTCCTGCGGCTCCCCTCGCCCGGACGCACCGAGGCCGAGCGCCGCGAGGTGCGGGCAGCCGGCTGGCAGACACTGCGGGAGCGCGGGCTCGCTGGTCCGGCCGGTCCCGACCCTGAGCTCGTCCGGGTGCTGCGCCTGCTCGCCCGCCCGGCCGAGCAGCTGGAGCTGCGCGGCACCTGGGGCCGCGCCGTTGTGGCCGTGGCCGCGGGACGGCCCGACGACGGGATGCTCGCGGTGCGGCAGGACGCCACGGTCACGCTCGAATCCTGCGGCGCGTTACCGGCCGCCCTGCTCGGTGCCCTACCCACGGCGCCTCCGGGGCCGGGCCGGGCGAGCACCGTGCCGACCTCGGTGCTCACCGCCGCACTCGGGGCGGGCGAGCCGGGGTTGCGTGCCGCGCTGATCGCCCGGGACGTGTCCCCCGGCGAGGCCGGACTGCTGGCCCGGATGCTCGCCGGTGGTGGCGGGCGCGCGCAGATCGTCGCGCTGGCCACCGACGCGTCGGGCATCCCACACCGCTCGGGTGAGGTCGTCGGCGTGATCGACAGCCCGGGCGGGCGCTACCTCATGACCCGTACCGTCGGCGACGACGGCGTCGAGTGGACCACCGTGGCGCCCACCGACCAGCGCGGGCTGCGCCACCGTGTCGTCCGGCTGCTCGCCGCAGCCGCGCGGGACGCGGTCGGGTGACGGGTGGTCTCCGGCGGGCGGTTGCTCCCGTCAGTCCAACCGGCTCGACGCCCGGTCGCGACCGGCGACGGCCCCGGCCACCCCGGCCACGACCGTGATCCCGGCCAACAGCACCGCCACCAGCCCGAGACCGCCCGCGAGCAGTCCGAGCACGGCCGATGCGGAACCCACGGCGAGGCCGGTCCGTGCGACGACGGGCCCGCCGCCCCCCCGCGTCACGAGCCGGGCGGCGCCGGCGGTGAGCAGGATCGCGAGCACGCCGCTCAACGGCGAGAGGAACACCGTCGGGGGCAGGAGGAAGAAGGCCGCGTCATCGACGTACTGCGCGCCGACCCCGGCGAGCAGCACGGCGCCGACGGGCACGCGGGACGTGGCAGGCATGATGGTCATTCCCTGATCCTGCGTGCCCGGGACGCACCGGGAATCCGGGATGGCCCTGATCCGACCCGGATGTCGGACACCGTCCCCGCGTCCGGGTCGCGCGGCCGCCGACCGGTCGAGATCAGTCCAGGTCGCCGTGGCGCATCAACTGGCGGCCGGCCTCGGTGATCGAGCCGGACAGCGACGGATAGACCGAGAACGTGTAGGCCAGGTCGGCCACGGTCAACCCGTTCTGGACGGCCAGCGCGATCGGCAGGATCAGCTCGCTCGCCACCGGCGCCACCACCACCCCGCCCACCACCACGCCCGTGGCCGGGCGGCAGAACAGCTTGACGAAGCCACGGCGCAGCCCCTGCATCTTCGCGCGCGGGTTCGTCGACAGCGGCATCATGATCGTCCGTGCGGGCACCTCGCCGGCGTCGATGGCCCGTTGGCTGATGCCGACGGTCGCGATCTCGGGGCGGGTGAACACCGCCGCGGCCACCGTCTTGAGCTTGATCGGCGCGACGCCCTCACCCAACGCGTGCCACATGGCGATCCGCCCCTGCATCGCGGCGACCGAGGCGAGCATGAGCACGCCCGTGCAGTCACCCGCCGCGTACACCCCCGGGACGCTGGTGCGCGAGACGCGATCGACGGGGATGAAGCCACCCCGGCCGGTCTCGACACCGATCTTCTCCAGGCCCAGACCGGTGGTGTTGGGCACCGATCCGACCGTCATCAGCGCGTGCGACCCGGTGACGGTGCGCCCGTCGGCGAGCGTGACGACCACGCCGTCGCCGTCCCTGCGCACCGACTCGGCCCGGGCATTGGCGAGTATCTCGACGCCGCGCTCGGCGAACACGTCCTGCAGCACCGCGGACGCGTCGGCGTCCTCACCGGGGAGCACCCGGTCGCGGCTGGATACGAGCGTCACCTTCGCGCCGAGTTCGACGTAGGCCGAGACGAACTCCGCGCCGGTGACGCCCGATCCGACGACGACGAGGTGTTCGGGCATCTCGTCGAGGTCGTAGAGCTGGCGCCAGGTCAGGATGCGCTCGCCGTCGGGCTTGGCGTCGTCGAGCAGGCGCGGGGTGGCGCCGGTGGCGATCAGGACGACGTCCGCCAGGAGGTCCTCGCGGCGTCCGTCGACCGTCAGCGCCTCGACGACGTGCGACGCCCGCGCCGCCGGCTCGTAACGGAACGTGGCGGTGCCGCGGACGATCCGTACGCCCTCACGCTCGACGCGGGCCCGCACGTCGGCGGACTGGGCGAGCGCCAGGCTCTTGACCCGGGCGTTGACCGTGGGCAGGTCGACACCGATGGCCTGACGGTCGGCGGTGAGGCCGAGTTCGGGGGCGCGGTGCAGGTCCACACGCACACCCGCGGAGGCGATGAATGTCTTGGACGGCACGCAGTCGTCGAGCACGCAGGCGCCGCCGAGGCCGTCACGCTCGACGACGGTGACGTCACTGCCGTGCTGCGCGGCCACGAGCGAGGCCTCGTAGCCCGCCGGACCGCCACCCATGATCACGATGCGCGTCACGGGGCCCCCTCTTCGAGAAGTCTGAGTTCCCCGGCAACGGTACGCGGGGGCTCACGCTCTAGTCTGTCGCGGTGCCGTTGTACGCCGCCTACGGGTCGAACATGGACCCGGCGCAGATGAAGGAACGTGCCCCGCACTCGCCGACGGCCGGAACGGGGTGGTTGCAGGGTTGGCGCCTCACGTTCGGCGGCTCGGACTACGGCTGGGAGGGCGCCCTCTCCACCGTGGTCGAGGAGCCCGGCTCGCAGGTCTTCGTCGTGCTCTACGACGTGCCCGATCCCGACGCCGCCCAGCTCGATCGCTGGGAGGGCGGCGAGATGGGGATGCACAAGAAGCTCCGGCTGCGCGTGCACACCCTCGAAGGTGACGTCCTGGCCTGGATCTACGTTCTCAACGACTACGAGGGCGGCGAGCCGAGCGCCCGCTACCTGGGCGTGCTGGCCGATGCGGCCGAACAAGCAGGCGCACCGGACGACTACGTCGCGGCCCTGCGCAGCCGCCCGAGCAGCAAGTCCACCTAACCCGCGAGTCGGGGTCCGCGTGCCCGCGAGTCGGGGTCCGCGTGCGCGAGTCAGGCGGCCGGTCGGTCCCGGTGCCTCCGCCCTGCCAACGTTCCGACGAGGCGTCGGCTCATGTCGACCCCACGGCAGGCGAAGGCATCGACGAGTTCCTGCTCGAACCGTGCCGGGCTCCTGAGATCGTCGGCTCGTACCGCGATCCGGATCCAGCCGCGCCTACGGAGATCCTCGGAACGAGCCTCGTCCTCGGCGGCCCGGCCGGCATGCGCGGCGTGCCCGTCGTACTCCAGCACGATCCGCAGGTCCGGCCAGGCGATATCCAACCGGTAAACCTCCCGCCCGTGCGGACCGACCAGCGACCAGTTCACCTCGGGCACGGGGAAGCCGGAGTCAACGATCCGCCACAGCATCCAGCTCTCGGCCGGTGACTCGGCACGGCCTGTGGCAAGTCCGAGAAGCTGTGCGCCACGGCGCGTCCCTCGCGGGTCACGCCGCTGCGCCAACCGCTTCGCGATCGTGGCGCGGAACTGCTCCCGCCGACCCGGTTCGATCATCGCCAGGGCCTCGTCGAGCACGGCGACCGCGTCGGGTGGACGCGCGGTGCACAGCATGTCCGTCATCGTGCGGTCGAAGCCCAGAACCGGCAGGTCGTTCACGTAGCCGAGATCGCCGGGCGTCAGCGGCCCGTTGTGCACCACGAGACCGGAACGGGACCGCAACCAGTGCCCGTACGGCGCGATGACGTGCACCGGCGTCGGCTCGACCGCCCGGCAGCCGTGCAGGTACGCCGCGGTCGGCCCGGCCAGCACGACGCCCGGGCCTCCGAGGCAGACGGCGGCGGACGCGAGCGTCAGCGGCTCGTCCGCCCGCACCGCCTCGACCAGGACACCCGACCACGGCGACGCCCACAACCCCGACTCCTGCGCCCGCCTGACCTCGTATCCCCCGAGACGCGTGATGGCGTCCCGTCGGGAAAATGCTCCGTGCCGCCCGAATTCGACGTTGCCCATACCTATGACGGTGGGCTGTCCGGACCGCGGGCGGCACCCTCACCTCAGAACTGTGGACAACTCACGGGCATTGTGGACAACGGGCGGACGCGCTCAGAACGCGACTCGCGCGCACCCACACCCCGACTCGCGCGCACGGAAAGCCCGACTCGCGGGGAGGAGAGGTGCGGGCTGTCAGGAGGTGAGGGCTGTCAGCGCGGCTGTGGTCAGGATGCGGACGCCGACGGGCAGGGCGCGCTCGTCCAGGTCGAAGGTGGACTGGTGGAGGTCACGCATCGGGCCGTGACCGGGCCACACGCCCAGGCGCGCCAGTGCGCCGGGCAGGTGGTCGAGATACCAGGCGAAGTCCTCGCCGCCGGTGGACTGCTCGGCGTCCGTGGACGCGTCGGGGCCCAGTGTCGTGGCAGCGGCCGCGGCCAGCATGCCGCTGCTCACTGCATCGTTGACCACCGGCGGCACGCCACGTGTGTACTCCAGGGAGAAACCGATCCCGGCCGGGGCGAGGATCGCCTCGATCAGCCCGCGGACCTTGCCCTCGAGCAGCATCCAGGTGGCGTGGTCGGCGGTGCGCAACGTCCCGCGGAGTATCCCGTGCCGCGGGATGGCGTTGGCCGCCTCGCCGGCCTGCACCGCACCCCACACCAGGACGGTGCCCGAGCGGGGGTCGACGTGGCGGGTGAGGAGCAGCGGAAGCTGCGTGACCAGCAGACCGAGCGACAGCACGAGGTCCGCGGTGAGGTGCGGACGGGCGGTGTGCCCGCCGGCCGAGGTGAGCGTCACCTCCAGCAGATCGCACGCCGAGGTGATGGGACCGACGCGGGTGCCGAGCTTGCCGACCTCGAGACGCGGGTCGCAGTGCAGTGCGAAGATCCGCTGCACGCCCTCCATGGCTCCGTCCGCGACCATGTCGACCGCCCCACCGGGCTGCACCTCCTCTGCGGGCTGGAAGATCAGCCGGACACGCCCGGGCAGCGACGGCGCCGAGGCGAGCGCGAGGCCGGCCCCGAGGAGCATGGCGGTGTGCGCGTCGTGCCCGCAGGCGTGCATGGCGTTCGGCACCGTGGACGCGAAGGCCAGGCCGGTGTCCTCCCGCAACGGGAGCGCGTCGAGGTCGGCTCGCAGGGCGACACAGCGGTCGCCGTAGCCGATGTCGCAGACCAGGCCCGTGCCACCGGGGAGCGTGCGGGGTTCCAGACCGACGGCCATCAGCCGCCGCGCGACGAGTTCGGTGGTGCGGTACTCGGCGCGGCCGAGTTCGGGGACGGCGTGCAGGGAGCGACGCCAGGCGACCACGTCGGAGCGATGGGCGGCCAGCCAAGCGTCCAGCCAGGGCGGCCCGCTACCTGCGCCGAGGTCCTCGACCACGGGCTCGGAGGACAGGAGGTCCGTGTGTGCGTCCAGCAAGGTCACTTGGCGCCACCGTTCCCGGTGGCCATCGAGTGACCTTCCGCGGCGCGTGTCACCGCGGGGGCGAGCGCTGCTGTGTCGTGCATCAGACAATGGTGCTCACCCGGACGGCGGTGTCCAAGCGGAATCGGCACAGTTCGGACAAGTGCTCGCCGAGGGGTCGCGGATCTGCTGCGGACGGGGGCAGCGTCGGTGACGAGCGGTCGATCGACTCGTGTCGGGGCCGCGTGTGGGCCGCTCGGCGCTGGTTGCACGTTCATCCTCGACGTCATGATTCCTGTGGTGCCCGATTCGATCGCGCCCGACACAATTCGGACCACCGTGTCACGATCGGGGGCCGACCGCGTCCGGTGATCGGTGTCCGGTCAGAATAGCCCGGTGTCGGACGGCAGCCCGGAGCGCGACCAGCAGCGCCGCATCGGCGGTCGCTACCTGCTGGGCGGTCAGCTGGGGGCGGGTGCGATGGGCACCGTGTGGTCCGGCTACGACGACGTGTTGCAGCGCCGGGTCGCCATCAAGGAGATGCGACTCCCGCCCGGTATGCCGGAGCGGGAAGCACTGGACATGCGCAAGCGCATCATGCGCGAGGCGCGGGCGCTCGGTGGGCTGTCGCACCCCAACGTCATCACGGTCTACGACGTGGTCGACGCGGACGGCGAGCCCATGGTCATCCTGGAGCTGGTGCCCTCGCGCAACCTCGCCACGATGATCGGCGACCAGGGGTCGCTGAGCGTCCAGCAAGCCGCCGTCGTCGGGTTCGCCACGGCCGGGGGGCTGCGCGCGGCTCACCGCAGCGGCATCACCCACCGTGACGTCAAGCCCGGAAACGTACTGGTCGCCGACGACGGCCGCGTCAAGCTGACCGACTTCGGGATCGCCCGCAACGCTGCCGACGCCCCGATGACGAGCGCGGGTCTCGTCCTCGGCTCCCCCGCCTACATAGCGCCGGAGGTGGCGGCAGGTCAGCCGGTCACACCCGCCGCCGACCTGTGGGGGCTCGGCGCCACGCTGTTCGCCGCGATCGAGGGCCGTCCGCCCTACGACGTCCACGGCGACCCGGTATCGACCATCACCGAGGTCGTGGACGGGGAGGTGCCCCGCCCTCGCGGCGGCGGCCCGGTGGTCGACGTGATCATCGCTCTGATGGTCAAGGATCCCGACGGGCGGATGGCGCTCGACGAGGTGCGCCAACGCCTGCGCCCCTTGATCGACGACCCCGACGACCCGATGTACCCCGGTTCGCCCGACGCCCCGACGGTGACGGTGGGCATGATCTTCGTGCCCAGCCAGGCCCGGCCCGTCGAGTTCGCCCCGGCCGTGCGGGCGTCGGCGGCGTCGACACCGCTGGGTTCCGCCACCGCCGCCCGCCCACCGCCGCCCCTGGCTCCGCTTCCGGCTCCGCCCGCCTCCGCGCTGGCGGTGTCTCCCGGTCCGCTCCCGGTGCCGGCCAACTCCACCACATCCGAGGCCCGTCGTGTCGCCCCACCGGCCGGGCCGGTGCCGGCGCCGTCGTCCGGGTGGGTCGCCTCAGCCGCTCTCGTGGCCGCGGGCGCAGCGGTGGTCCTGGTCGGCCTGGCCGGGGGGTGGGCCGTCACGCGTGCGGTAGGCGGTCAGTCGCCGCTGACCACGATCAACGTCACGGTGGCGGGGTCGCAGACGTACACGCACCGCGACGAGCTCGGTTTCACGATGCCGATCCCTGTGGGCTGGACCGCGTTCCCGAACGAGCCGATCAATGGCGCGCGCTCGATGAGCTTCGTGAGCCCGGACGGGCGCGAGGAGCTCACCGTCGCCCGCGCCGCCTCGGCGGCGGCCGGAGCCACCTTGCCGGAGCCCGATGCCGAGGTGCTGGACACCACCGAGACCGGGAATGCCGCGGAGGTGGTCTTCCGCACCGACTCGCGCATGTCGTGGCGGCGGATCGTGCCCGACCGCGCGGGTGTCTGGACGATCACCTTGACGGTCCCGCGCGACGGCGCAGGCGCGATCTCGGCCGGACTCCTCGACACGCTCGCCGACGGCTTCGAGGTGGCTCCGGCCTGACTCCCGCGCGGCGCCGTGGGTGTCGGGGCCCCGACGTAGGCTCCCGCTCATGAGCGCTCCTGACGCCTCGGACCCGGCCACCCCCCGTTCCCCGGCGGCCGCGGCGGCCGCTCTCGCCACCGCCACCGGTGTGCGGAGCCACGACGTCGCCGTCGTCCTGGGCTCGGGCTGGCGCCCGGCGGCCGACGTGATCGGGCAGCCCACGCACGAGGTCGCGATGGCCGAGCTGCCGGGCTTCGTCGCCCCCACCGTCTCCGGACACGGCGGCACGATCCGCTCGGTCCCCGTCGGCGGGCGGCGTGTCCTGGTGCTGCTCGGGCGCACCCACCTCTACGAGGGCCACGGCGTGGGGCCGGTCGCCCACGGCGTGCGCACCGCCGCGGCGGCGGGTTGTCGCACCGTGGTGCTCACCAACGCAGCGGGCGGCATCCGTGAGGGCATGCAGGTGGGCGATCCCGTGCTGATCTCCGACCACCTCAACATGACGGCCGCGTCGCCGCTGGTCGGGGCCAGCTTCGTCGACCTCACCGACCTCTACTCCCCGACACTGCGCGCGCTGGCCCGCGAGATCGACCCGTCGCTCACCGAGGGCGTCTACGCCGGGCTGCCGGGCCCACACTTCGAGACCCCCGCCGAGATCCGGATGCTGCGCGGCATGGGTGCCGATCTGGTCGGGATGTCGACGGTGTCCGAGGCGATCGCGGCCCGCGCGGAGGGCGTCGAGGTGTTCGGGCTGTCCCTGGTGACGAACCTGGCCGCGGGGATGACCGGCCGGCCCCTCGATCACCACGAGGTGCTCGCCGTCGGTGCGGCGTCGGCGGGCCGAATGGGTGAGCTGTTGCGCGAGCTGGTCATCCGGGCGTGACCCCCACAGGAGCGGAGTCGACGTCCCGCGAGTCGACGACGCGGTATTCGACGTCCCGGGAGGCCGCGCTCCGCTGGATCGCCGACGATCCCGACCCCACGACACGGGCCGAGCTGCAGGCGGTCGTCGACGCGGCGGCGGCGGGCGCGGACGGTGCGGATCGTGAGCTCGCCGACCGGATGTCGGGGATGCTCCGCTTCGGCACCGCGGGACTGCGGGGTCCGGTGCGCGCCGGGCCGGCGGGGATGAACGTGGCCGTGGTCCGGCGTGCGACGGCCGGGCTGGCCGCCTGGCTGGGGCGTGCCGGCGAGCGCGGGACGGTCGTGGTCGGTCGTGACGCGCGGCACGGCTCGGAGGCGTTCGCCGCGGCGGCGGCGCAGGTGCTGGCGGGGGCCGGGTTCGGCGTCGCCACGCTGCCCCGGCCGCTACCCACACCCGTGCTGGCCTTCGCCGTGCGCGAGCTCGGAGCCGTCGCGGGTGTGCAGATCACCGCGTCGCACAACCCGCCCGCGGACAACGGCTACAAGGTCTACCTCGCCGACGGCGCGCAGCTGGCACCCCCGTCCGACGCCGAGATCGAGGTGGCCATCGGCGCGGCGCCGCCGGCCGTCGCCGTACCCACCGGTGGCGACATCTCGGCCGGCGACATCTGCACCGTGGACGTCACCGGGTCCTACCTGGAACGGGTCGCCGCGCTGCCGTGCGGTGGCGCCCGCACGCTGCGGGTGGTGCTCACGCCGATGCACGGTGTCGGCGGCGACACGGCGGTACGTGCGCTGCACGGCGCCGGGTTCACCGACGTGCACGTCGTCGCCTCCCAGGCCGCCCCCGACCCCGACTTCCCGACCGTGGCGTTCCCGAACCCGGAGGAGCCGGGCGCCACCGACGCCCTGCTCGCCCTGGCCGCCGAGGTGGACGCCGACCTCGCGATCGCGCTCGACCCGGACGCCGACCGGTGCGCGCTGGCCGTCCCGACGTCGCAGGGCACGTGGCGGATGCTCTCCGGTGACGAGACCGGCGCCCTGCTCGGTGACCATCTCCTGCGGTCCGGTGGGCACACCGATCCACTGGTCGCGACGACCGTGGTGTCGTCGTCGATGCTGAGTGCGATCGCCACCGCGCACGGAGCCCGCTACGCCGAGACGCTCACCGGGTTCAAGTGGATCGTGCGCGGTGGGCCGGGTCTGGTCTACGGCTACGAGGAGGCACTGGGTTACTGCGTCGACCCGGACGCCGTGCGCGACAAGGACGGCATCGCCGCGGCCGTCGTCGCCTGTGATCTCGCCGCCGGGCTGCGAGCCGCGGGCCGGGGGCTGCTCGACCGGCTCGACGAGTTGGCCGTCGCCCACGGGGTGCACCTGACGGCGGGGATGTCGCTGCGGATGGAGCCCGCGACGCGCGACGCGGCCGTCGAGCGGCTGCGGTCCGCGCCGCCCGCGGGCTGGTCGGTCGAGCGACCCGCACCCGACGTGCTGGTGCTGCGACGGACCGGTGAGCGGCTCGTGGTCCGGCCGTCGGGGACGGAGCCCATGCTCAAGGCCTACCTGCAGGTCGTCGAGCCGGTGCCCGCCGGGGACGCGCTCGCCGCGGCCCGGGCGGCGGCCGGGCGACGGCTCGACCGGCTGCGTGCCGACGTACACGGGTTGCTCGGATGAACCGTCGCATCCGGGCTGGCACCGCGTGTACTCGCTGTTCGGTGGCAAGGCCGGGCTGCTGACAGCCCTGCGCTGATCGCCGGCGCCGTGCCCCCCGACCACGCCCACGCCCCCCGTCGACGAGGAGCGTCGGCCGCACGAGGGGAGCACCGGCACGGCGCTAGACGGCTCCGAACTGCCGGTCCCCCGCGTCGCCGAGACCGGGGACGATGAACGCCGAGTCGTTGAGGCGCTCGTCGACGCTCGCCGTGATCACCCGCACCGGGAGACCGCTCCCGGCCAGGTGCGCGATGCCCTCCGGGGCGGCGAGCACGCAGATCGCCGTGACGTCGGACGTGCCGCGCTCGGTGAGCAGCCGGATCGTGTGCTCCATCGACCCGCCCGTGGCGAGCATCGGATCCAGGACGAACACCGGACGCCCGTGCAGTGATTCGGGCAGCGACTCCATGTAGGGCGTCGGGCGGTGCGTCTCCTCGTCGCGTGCGAGCCCCACGAATCCCATCTGTGCCTCGGGCATGAGCGCCTGCGCGGCGTCGACCATGCCCAGGCCGGCGCGCAGCACCGGCACCAGCAGCGGCGGGTTCGCCAGCCGATAGCCCGTGGTGCGCGCGACGGGGGTGTGCAGCGGCGCGGTGACGACGGGCGCGTCGCGGGTGGCCTCGTAGATCAGCATCAGGGTCAGGTCGCGCAGCGCGGCCCGGAACGTCGCGTTGTCCGTGCGCGCGTCGCGCATGGTGGACAGCCGCGCCTTGGCCAGTGGGTGGTCGACGACCCGCACATCCATGACCAGAGGCTAGGTGGACACGGCGGGTGCGGCGGAGGTGACCGGTCCCTACGGCACCCGGCGGGCGGGGGTCTCGCTCGTCCAGGTCCATCGACCGTCGGTTCGGCGGGTGGCGCGCACGCGGTCCTCGCACGCGGGGTCGTGCTCGTGTTCGCGGCAGCCCGTGGCCGACCAACAGCTCAGCACGATTTCCTCGCTCGTGGCGTCGAGGCGCAGGAAGCTCTTGAACTGCGGCACGGCGTTCGAGTCGAACAGCAGCGACATCAGGTTGTGGGCGGCCGTGATGCCGCGCGCGGGCAGCGGGTACACGCGCTCGGCGGCCCGGCGCGCCCGCGCGTCCGGGTGCGCGGAGCCCGGACGGGGCGGGTCGATCCCGAGCCGCTCGGCCATGATCGCGGTGGCGTCGTCGGGGGAGATCGCGAGCCGGCCGAGACCGAGTCCGAGCACGGCGTCGTAACGACGGCTGAAGTGCGCCAGGGAGTCGCCGCGCAGCGGGTAGCAGCGGAACGCGTCCTCGTACGCGGCGGGCGCGAGGCGGTCGACGTTCGGGATCTGGTGGGTCGCCGACAGGTATGCTCCCGACCCGCCCGCGACGAGGTACTGGACCGTGCGCCCGTCGCGTTGCAGCACCGGGTAACGCTGGTAGTTGTGGTCGTCGCCGCCGATCGCCGCGACGTAGTTGAACGCGGGGTCGGTGACGATCTCGTTGACGTCACCCCCGCCCTCGATCGGGCATCGCTGGAGCTCACCGCAGGTGTAGAGCGGCTTGCCGGTGAGCAGGATCTTGGGTTTCGCACCCGCGGACACCGCACGGAGCCACTCACCCTGGTCGCGGTCGAGGCCCCCGGCCATCCCGGTGTCGATCAGCACCAGCCGCACCGGGCCGGCGTCGATCGCGCAGTACGGGCCGGGCTGGACGGCCTGTTGCGACTCCGCGTCGCGGTACCAGCGCATGGCGGCGACGTCCTCGACGGTCCCCTTCGGCGCCCGCCGCCACAGCAGCCGCCGCAGGGCGCGCTTCCAGGCCGGGCCCGGGCCGGGGACCTCCGGCACGCCGGAGTCGGGCGGTGCGTCGCAGAACGCGGTCATGAAGCCGGTGAGGCCGTCGAACCAGTCGTGGTTGCCGGGCAGCGCGTAGATCGGGCCCGGGTAGTCGGCGTACGGGCGGTAGAAGCGGTCGGCGTAGGGGCGGACCCCGCCCGCCGGGTAGATCACGTCGCTGCAGACGACGGCGAGGTCGGTGTCGGCGGCGACGCGCTCGAACACGGGCACCACGACGTACTGCGACGCGTCACCCTCACCGGGGTCGCCCAGCACGGCCACGGAGATCGCGTCCCGGTCGGCGAAACGGGTGACGAGCCGGTCCCGCGGCGGGGGCGCGACGCCGACGGCCCGCGCATACCGGTCGAGCCGGCGCAGCCACTCCCGGCGCATGTCGTCGGTGGGATCGCCGAGCAGGCGGGCGAGCACGGCGTTGCGGGACGCGATCAGCGGGCCGGGTCGCAGCCACGAGAACCGGCTGGTCCGCGGCGCGAGACCGGCACCCACGCCGAGCTCTCGGCACCCCCACCCGGCCGCCCTCACCGAGCTTCGCGACGGCCCGGGGTCGTCGTCACGGCCCGCCGGGACGGCGACGAGGCCCGGGCGGGCGCCGGGACCGGTCACCGGATCGACGCCACGAACCGGGCCACCTCGGCGGCGAGCGCGGGCCCGGCGTCCTCCTGCAGGAAGTGCCCGGCCCCGGTGATCGTGGGGTGTTCGCGACCGGCGGCTCCCGGCATCGCCGCGCGCAGCACCGGTCCCATGGCGGCGGTGATCGGGTCGCCGTCGCTGAACGCGCACAGGAACGGGATGTCGATGTCGGCCCACGCGGCCCACGCGGCCCGGTTGGCCATCGTGGCGGGGTCGTCGGGCCGGGTGGGCACCAGCGTCGGCATGGCCCGAGGACCCGCCTTGTAGGACTCGTCGGGGAACGGAGCGCCGTAGGCGGCCAGCACGTCGGGCGGGAACGGCGTGCGGCAGCCGGACTGCACCAGCCGCGCCACGTCCAGCGTCTGCGCCTTCTCCACGGCCCGCCGGAACTGCCACCACACCGCCGGCATGTCGTCCTCGCCCGTGGGGAGTCCGGTGTTGGCGGCGACGACCGCCGCGAACCTGTCGGGATGCTCCGCCACCAGTCGCAGCCCCAGCAGGCCGCCCCAGTCCTGCCCCACGAGCGTGACGTCGCGCAGGTCGAGCGCGTCGAGCACGAGGGACCGCACCCACTCGACGTGCCGCGCGTAGCTGTGGTCACCGATCTCGGCCGGCTTGTCGGAACGGCCGAACCCGACCAGGTCCGGTGCCACGGCGCGCAGGCCCGCGTCGGCGAGCACCGGGATCATCGTCCGGTACAGGAACGACCAGCTCGGCTCACCGTGGAGCAGCAGCACGACCGGCCCGTCCGCCGGACCGTCCTCGACCCACGCCATGCGCAACGTGCCCCCGTCGCCGTCGGGGACCTCCGCGTAGTGGGGTGCGAGGTCGAAGCCGGGGAGGACGGCGAACCGCTCGTCGGGGGTGCGGAGGGTGCGCATGACCCGATCCTGGCACCCGCACGGTCCCCGGTGCACCGTCCGACCGGTGGGGCCTGTGCGACAAGATCATTGAAGGGGGAACGGGGGCTGCCACCACCACGGCTCCTCGACCACCTCGATCGCGACCACCCACTTCACCCACCAGAACCCGCGCCGGCCGGGGGCCACGAGCCGTGCCGGGCCGCCGTGCCCGACCGAGAGCGGGCGCCTGGCGGCGTGCGTCGCGAGCAGGAGGGCGTCGGCGTCCGCGGCGGGGAAGCGGCGCCGGTATCCCGTGGCCGACACGACGTCGAGCGACGCGCCGGGCGGCAGCCCCAGTGCCGAGAGCGGGACACCTCGCCACTCCTGCTCGGCGTACCAGCCGCCGGTGCAGTCGAGCACGGCGCGGTCGGTGCGTTGCGGCAGCGCCGCGAGGGCGGCCGCATCGCGCGGCTGTGCACCTACGCCCTGCCGCGTGACCTGCAGCCGCCAGTCCGCCGCCGGGATCCGCGGCACCAGGTCGAACAGCCACTGCGTCACCGGCATCAGCGTGGGATCCCCGGACCCCACGTCGTGCGAGCCGGTGAACCGGCGCTCCCGGCCGGGCGCCACCGTCCACAGTGCCCCCGTCCACAGAGCCGCCGCACCCACCACCAGCAGCGCGCCCCGCAACGCGATGCGCCGGTCCAGGTCGGTGCGTCCCGGGCCGGTGCGTGGCAGCAGTGGCCGCCACCGCATCCGGCGCAGGTGGTGGGCGAGGACGTGCGCGACGAGGAGGACGACCACACCCACCGCGGACCCGACGTGGATCTGCATCGGCAGCAGCCCGACGAACGGCGCGAAGCCGCCGACGGCGTGCAGGAGGCCGCTGCCGACCGCGAGCAGGACCAGTGCGGTGAATGCGGAGCTGACCGCCTTCCGCGGCCGACCGGGCCGTCGCAGCCCCCGCCGCGCGATCGCGGTCTTGGCGGGAGCGAGGAGCAACAGCCCCAGACCGGCCCCGCCGTGCACGGCGACGACCACGCCCGAGCCGGGCTCCGCACCCGCCGCGAACGCCAGCACACCGCTGGTCGTCGCGATCACCAGGAGTGTCAACAGGGTCACGTTGACCGGTCCGGTCCACCGGTTCATGCGCTCACCGTCCCGTGTCCCCCACCGCCAGTGATCGTTCACCGTTCTCACCCTGGCCCGAACGGGTGGTCTGCCACGAACACTGTCACGCCGGGCCGCCCGCGACGCTCTACTGGGAACACGAGGAGGTGATCCGATGCCGGAGAACAGGACTTCCGAAGACGCGACACTGGTTGCCGCGGCCGAGAAGCTCACGCAGTGCGACGGCTACGTCGTGCTGGCCGTGGACCCCCAGACCGGTGAGATCGACGCCCACGGGCCGTTCGACGGGTTGACGGCCACGGTCAAGGCCGACCAGCTGCGCCGCGACTTCGACCGCGGCGGGCTCGAGGACGTCACCGTCGGCGTCGTCCGGCTGCACAACTCCACCTGATCCGGCCCGCACCGGATGCCTAGACTGGGGCCGTGACGAGGACCGTTCCCGCCCCGCGGGCCACCGCCGAGAGCACCGGTGGGTTCGCGGGTGTCGGCCGTGACGAGGCCTCCCTGCGGCGCTTCCTGTACGGGCTGCCCGGTGTCGACCAGGTCGGGCTGGAACGCCGAGCGGCGACCCTCGCCACCCGCAGCATCAAGAAGGGCTCGAAGCTCCGCGCCATCGACCTGGCGATATCCATGATCGACCTGACGACGCTGGAGGGCTCCGACACCCCCGGCAAGGTCGCGTCGCTCTGCGCGCAGGCGCGGCGCCCCGACGCCGAGTACCCCGACGTGCCGCCGGTGGCCGCGGTCTGCCTCTACCCCGACCTCGTCCGCGGTGCGGTGGAGCGCCTCGCGGGCAGCGGAGTGCAGGTCGCGGCGGTGGCCACGGCGTTCCCGTCGGGACGGTCGTCGCGGGCGGTGAAGCTCGCCGACACCGCGCTGGCGGTCGACAGCGGGGCAGGCGAGATCGACATGGTGATCGACCGCGGCGCGTTCCTGACCGGGCGTTACGGCAAGATCCACGACGAGATCGTCGCCGTCAAGCAGGCCTGCGGGAACGCCCACCTCAAGGTCATCCTGGAGACCGGCGAGCTGGCCGGCTACGACGACGTGCGCCGGGCGTCCTGGCTCGCGCTGCTCGCGGGCGGCGACGTCATCAAGACCTCGACGGGCAAGATCGCCCCCGCCGCCACTCTCCCGGTGGTGCAGGTGATGCTGCAGGCCGTGCGCGACTGGCACCGCCTCACCGGCGAGTACCGCGGCGTCAAGGCCGCCGGCGGCATCCGGTCCACGAAGGACGCGATCCGCCACCTCGTCGCCGTCAACGAGGTGGCTGGGCCCGCGTGGCTCACCGCCGATCTGTTCCGCTTCGGTGCGTCCTCCCTGCTCGCCGATCTGCTGCGCCAGCGCCGCACGCAGGTCGAGGGCCACTACGCCGGCACCGAGTACATCGGAGCGTCCTGATGGACCCCTGGACCTACGCCCCCGCGCCCGAGTCGGCGTCGCTCGCCGAGGTGGCGCCGTCGTACCGGCCGTTCATCGACGGGGCCTTCGTCGACGGTGGTGGCGAGCCGCTCAAGACGGTCAACCCGGCCACGGAGGAGGTGCTCGCGGAGGTCGGCACGGCGTCCCCGCAGGACGTCGACCGGGCCGTCGCCGCCGCCCGCCGCGCGCACGAGAAGACCTGGGGCCCGATGTCGGGCGCCGAGCGCGCGAAGTACCTGTTCCGGATCGCGCGCATCCTCGCCGACCGCTCCCGCGAGCTCGCCGTGCTAGAGACGCTCGACAACGGCAAGCCGATCCGCGAGTCTCGCGACGTCGACGTGCCGACCGCCGCGGCGCACCTGTTCCATCACGCCGGCTGGGCCGACAAGCTCGCGTTCGCGGGGCTCGGCCCGGACCCGCGCCCCCTCGGCGTCGTCGGCGCGGTGATCCCCTGGAACTTCCCCCTGCTCATGGCCGTGTGGAAGATCGCGCCCGCCCTCGCCACAGGCAACACGATCGTCCTCAAGCCCGCCGAGACGACGCCGCTCACGGCCCTCGTGCTGGCCGAGATCGCCGCCGAGGCCGGCCTTCCCGCCGGTGTGCTCAACGTGCTGCCGGGAGCCGGCGACGTCGGCTCCGCGGTGGTCGGACACTCCGATGTGGACAAGGTCGCCTTCACCGGCTCCACCGACGTCGGCAAGGAGATCGGGCGCCGCCTCGCCGGCACGGGCCGGCGGCTCACCCTCGAGCTCGGCGGCAAGGCGGCCAACATCGTCTACGACGACGCGCCGCTGGACCAGGCCGTCGAGGGCGTCGTCGACGGGATCTTCTTCAACCAGGGCCACGTGTGCTGCGCGGGTTCGCGGCTCCTGGTGCAGGAGTCGATCGCCGAGGAGTTCGGAGAGCTGCTCCGCGCCCGGATCGAGACGCTGCGCGTGGGCGACCCGCTCGACAAGAACACCGACGTCGGCGCGATCAACTCCCGCGTACAGCTGGACCGGATCGTCGACATGGCCGCGGCCGGTGACGCCGAGGGCGCCGTCCGGTGGACCAGCTCGTGCCCGCTGCCCGAGCGCGGCCTGTTCTTCCCGCCGACCGTGTTCACCGGCGTCGAGCAGTCGATGCGGGTGGCGCGCGAGGAGATCTTCGGCCCGGTGCTGTCGGTGCTGACGTTCCGCACACCCACCGAGGCTGTCGCGAAGGCGAACAACACCCCCTACGGCCTGTCCGCGGGGATCTGGACGGACAAGGGCTCCAAGGCACTGTGGACGGCGCAGCGGGTGCGCGCCGGCGTGGTGTGGATCAACACCTTCAACCGCTTCGACCCGACGGCTCCGTTCGGCGGCTACCGCGAGTCCGGCTTCGGCCGGGAGGGCGGCCGGATCGGCCTGGACGCCTACCTGCACGTCTGAGTGCAGCACGCAGCCGTGCGCGCCGAGGTCGGCGTCGCCGTTCGCCGCCACCAGCTGGGCGGGCTCGGCTCAGCGGCACTGCACGGACCAGCAGCGCGGACGGGACCTTCGATCAGAGGCGGTCGAACTCGCCGTCCAGGACGCCCGCCACGAATGCGGACCACGCGGCCGCGGCAGGGAGGTGCGGGGGCACGGTGCGGTCCTTCGTGTCGCGCACGGCCACCTGGCCGCGATCGAGAAACGCCACCTCGATGCAGCCTTCCCCGTTGCCACCGCTGAAGCTGCTCTTCCGCCACCGGGTGCCGAACGCGCCGCCCGCCGAGAATGTCCGGCTCGGCGAGGACGACCGGTTCCTCGCCACCGCACACGAGCTCGCCCAGCTGTCGGGAGTCGTTCCTGCCCTGCTCGCCGCGCACGTGGCCGGTGCCGACGGGCGGTGCCGCGGCTGCCCGTCGGCCCGCTGCGCCGCGCCCCGCCGGCCGTGCCTGCTTGCGGCTGCTTGCCGCGCACGCGAATCGAGCCGAGCCCCGGTGAGGCCGACGTGGTTGACTCTGGCCCGTGGACAGAAGATCGGCGGCACGGATCGACACCACGTTCACCCAGGTGAGCGGGCTCGCGAGCGGGTCCTCGACCCGGCGCCCGCGCGCCCGACGCCACGAGGGAGTGCGATGAGCCTGTCCCCGCCCGTCGACGGCCGCCTCGGCGTCGCGAAGACCTTCAAGCTCTACATCGGCGGCGCGTTCCCGCGGTCGGAGTCGGGCCGCAGCTACCCCGTCACCGACACGAAGGGCCGGTTGCTGGCGCACGCCGCGCTCGCGTCCCGCAAGGACGTCCGCGACGCCGTGAGCGCTGCCCGCACCGCCGGGGCGGGCTGGTCGGGGGCCACGGCCTACAACCGCGGGCAGGTCCTCTACCGGGTCGCGGAGCTGATGCAGGCCCGCCACGAGCAGTTCGTCGACGACGTCGTGGCCGCCGAGGGCGGGACGCGCCGGAAGGCGTCCGGGCTGGTGGACGCCGCGATCGACCGGTGGGTCTGGTACGCGGGTTGGACCGACAAGATCGCCACCGTGCTGGGCTCGGTCAACCCCGTCGCCGGGCCGTTCCTCAGCTGGTCCGCACCCGAGCCGACCGGGGTCGTCGGGGTGCTGGCGCCGCAGGCGTCGTCGCTGCTCGGGCTCGTCGACGTGCTCGCGCCGGTGCTCGCCACCGGGTGCACGGCGGTCGTCGTCACCTCGCAGGAGCGGCCGCTGCCCGCTGTCGGGCTGGCCGAGGTGCTGGCGACGTCCGACGTGCCCGCCGGGGTCGCGAACCTGTTGACCGGACGCGTCGCGGAGCTCGCCCCGTGGCTCGCCGCGCACGCCGAGGTCCAGGCGCTCGACCTCATCGGCGCACCCGCCGAGCTGGCCGTCGAGCTCGAGCGTGCCGCGGCCGGGACCGTGAAGCGGGTACTGCCGCGACCGGGCACCGAACCGGACCCGACACGCCCGCCCGGCCTGACCCGGCTGCGCGCGTTCACCGAGATCAAGACGGTGTGGCACCCGGTAGGTCGCTGACCGGAGGGGGTCATAGGCTCACCGCCGTGGCCAGTGACATCGTCCCGATCCAGCTCTCGCTCACCGAGGGCGACCTCGTCACGCTGTGGGCGCCCAGATGGCGTGAGGACGGCGAGGAGTGGGAGGCCTTCCTCGGCGACGACGACGCGCTGTTCGGGTTCCCGGAGGTCGCGGAGCTGGCCGCGTTCGTCCGGACGGTGCGCGAGCACGACCTCGTCGACCACCCCGCCTGGTCGGTGGTGCCGACGCTGTCGGTCGCCGAGCTGACGCCGGAGGAGACGCAGCGCTACGACATCATCGGCCTGCCCGAGATCGCCGCCGAGGATGCCGACACCTGGACCATCGGTGAGCTCGCCGAGATCACCGAGATGGTGCGCTCGATCGCGGACGTCTGCGAGCTCGACGTCGTCATCGAGGTGCTCGACTCGGCGCCCGGGTTCGCCCTGCTGCGCCAGGGCACGTTGCCGTTCGTCGGGCGGGAGGGCGCGCGGCTGTGGAAGCAGATGGTGGAGGTCGTCGCCGAACGCTGGGATGAGGTCATCGACGCGCTCGACGACCTCATCGACACCCCCGACGTCGACCCCGCGGCGCTCGCGGCGGCCGAGAAGGAGGTCGTGGTCCTCGACGCCGAGGTGGTGGTCCTGGGTCGCACCGACGATGCCGACGACGACGACGAGGACGACGAGGACGACGCGGGTCCCGGGTTCTGGGAGGAGATCGGCATCGACCCGATCCGGATCACCACCCGCGACGGTGAGTTCGTCACGCTGCGCTGCTACCTCGACGACAAGCCGGTGTTCCTCGGCTCCGGCGGGCGGATCGAGGTGTTCACCTCGGACCGGGCGCTGGCGCGCTGGATCGGCCAGGACGGCGACGAGGGCGGCGCGGAGGGCCACGATCTCGACGGCGTCTCGACCTGGGCCGAGGTCGTGGAACGCACCGCGGTCGGTGAGCTGGAGGTGGAGGTCGACGAGCTGAACGCCTACACCCTGACGGGGCTGGACCACGACATCGCCGAAGGCACCCTGGCTGTCGACGCCTCCCAGCTGGAGCTCGCCACCGAGCTGCTGCTCGACGTGGGCGAGTGGGCCGGCGACCCCGAGCCGCGCGAGGCGCTCGCCGAGAGCCAGGCCCTGGGCTGGCTCGTGTCCTTCGTCGTCCGGCCGGACCCGACCCGCCTGGCCCCCAGCGCCCCCTTCGAGGCGGAGGCGGCGAAGTGGCGGGAGCTGGTCGAGGACCTCACCGCGCGCCTGCACTCGCGCTGACACCTCGCCCGCTCCGGGGGAGGCCGCCGGGCGGGCGCTCGCCGAGGCTCACCGTCGAGGCGCCACAGCGGTGCCCCGCATCGGCTGCAGGTTGTCCGCGATCCGATCGGCCCAGCTGTCTGCAGGACGAGCAACCGAGTCGAGCAACGTGAGGCACGCCGCCGGTTCCGCCCGCAGCCACGCCCCGTAGGCCCGCAGCACCGACGTCAGACGGGACCCGGCCGTGAAGCGCCACTCCGACTCCGGCAGTTCGCTGTCGGCCCGCTCGGCGAGCGTCGTCATCCGCCGGTAGTCGCCCTCCTTCGACGCGGCCGACCCGAGGACGGCGATGGAGCGGGCCGCCAGGTAGCCGTGCTGCTGACGGCGTGCGCGGTCCAGAACCGACTCCGCGAGGGCCCGGGCGTCGCCGAGACGACCTGCCGTCACCAGGGCGAGGGAACGGTTCAGCTCGACCATCGACGTCAGACCCTGCTCGTCCTGCGCCGGGCCGGGACCGGACCCCGCTGTACCCCGCTCGACGACGTGGGGCGTCGGCGACAACCACGAGGAGGGGCCGCCGGTCAGCTCGGCGTACCTCGATCGGACCAGCCCGGCCAGGGCGACCAGGGCCGCACCGGGTTCGGGCGGCCACGCCGCGTCGGCCTGACGCAGGTGCTCGGCGGCCTCCGCGACGCCCCCACCCTCCGGGCGGCGAGCGCTGCGACCAGGACGAACCACGCGTCGGCACCGACGTGCTCGCCCAACCACGACACGTTCGTGCGCACGGCGGCGTGCTGCCCGCTCGAGACGAGGGCCACACCGTGACGCCGCAGCAGCCGCGCCACCCCCGCACGGTCCGCGGCCTGGCGGGCGTGGTTCAGGGCCCGCACCGGCTGGAGCTGCTCGGCGAACCAGGCGGCCGCTCTCCGGTGCAGCTCGGCGACGAGGTCCGGGCGTTGGCGATGCAGGTCGGCGTGCAGGTGCGACCGGAGCAGCGGGTGGACGCGGTACCGGACCGGACCCGCCCCCGAGCGCAGGACGAGTGCCGTCTCCTGTTCGAGCGCGTCCAGCAGCTCACCCGCGTCGGAACGGTCCGACAGGGCCGCGGCCAGCTCCACGGAGAGCTGGTCGCAGATGCTGACCGACCGCAGCAGGAGACGAACCTCCGGCGCCATCCGCGACAGGATCTCCTCCACCAGGTAGTCCGAGATCGCCGTGCTGTTGCCGACCAGGTCGGACAGGAGCCCCTCGACGTCGGACGAGCCGCGCAGCGACAACGCGGCCAGGCGCAACCCGGCCGGCCACCCCTCGGTCTGGGCGATGAGCAGCCGGACCTGGTCGGGCCGCACGGACACCTGTGCCGCCGCGAACATGTCGGCGGCCTCCGCAGGGGAGAACACCAGGTCGTGGGCCCGGACCTCGCACAACTCACCGGCCAGGCGCAGCCGCGCCACGGGCAACGGTGGATCGATGCGACCGGCCAGGACGAGCCGCACCCCGGGCGACCGGTTGCGGACCAGGAACCCCAGCCCGTGCAGCGGCCCGGGTGCGGTGAGCTCGTGCACGTCGTCGAGCACCAGCCGGATCGACTCCGGCAACCGGTCACAGGCGTCCAGCACCGCGGCCAGGAAATCCGCGTCGGCACTCGCCGCGGCAGGGATGTGGATGCGGTCGAAGAGGCCGCGTTCGTCCACGACCGCGCAGGACCCGACAGCGGTGAGGACGGAGGCCCAGAAACGGTGGTCGTCGTTGTCGTCCTCGTCGAGCGACACCCACGCGGTGTGCGACGGCCGAGCGGCCGCCCACTCGGCGAGCAGCAGGGTCTTGCCGTACCCGGCGGGCGCGCTCACCAGGGTCACCTGGCGCTCGCGCGCCCGGTCGAGCACCGTCAGCAGCCGGGGCCGGTGCAGATGGCCCAGCGAGAGCCGTGGGATGGCCGTCTTCGATCGCGGGACTCCCGGGCGAGCTCCGCCCGGGTATGCCGCCGTGCCCGTCGGCCTCACGAGGTACAACATCACGGCGGTCGAGAGATCGGCGCGACCGGATCGGACGGACCCACGGCGGTCGGGGTCCGTCGACCGACGGCGGACCGGATCGGTCAGGACCGCAGCGCCGCGTACCCGGGCTTGATGACGTCGTTGATCAAGGCGAGGCGCTCGTCGAAGCGGATGAAGGCGGACTTCATCGCGTTGATCGTGAACCACTGCATGTCGTTCCAGTCGTAGCCGAACGTGTCGGCCAGCGCCGTCATCTCGCGGGTCATCGACACATCCGACATCAACCGGTTGTCGGTGTTGACCGTGACCCGGAAACGCAGGTCGGTGAGCAGGCCGATCGGGTGGTCGGCCAAGGACTTCGCCGCGCCCGTGTGCACGTTGGACGTCGGGCACATCTCCAGCGGGATCCGCATGTCGCGAACGTAGGCGGCGAGCAGGCCGAGCACGGGCGTGCCGTGCTCGTCGACCGTGATGTCGTCGACGATGCGGACGCCGTGGCCGAGCCGGTCGGCGCCGCACCACTGCAGCGCCTCCCAGATCGACGGCAACCCGAACGCCTCGCCGGCGTGGATCGTGAAATGCGCGTTCTGCTGGCGCAGGTACTCGAACGCGTCGAGGTGACGGGTGGGGGGGAACCCGGCCTCTGCGCCCGCGATGTCGAACCCGACCACGCCGACGTCGCGGTAGCGGATGGACAGGTCGGCGATCTCGCGCGACCGCGCCGCATGACGCATCGCGGTGAGCAGGCAGCCGACACGGATCCGACGGCCCCGTCCCGCGGCACGCGCGCAACCGACTCGGAAGCCCTCCAGCACCGCCTCGACCACGGCGTCGAGCGCCAGCCCCTCCTCGACGTGGAGCTCGGGGGCGAACCGCACCTCGGCGTAGACCACGCCGTCGTCGGCGAGGTCCTCGGCACACTCGGCGGCGACTCGCACCAGTGCGTCCTCGGTCTGCATCACCCCGACCGTATGGCCGAAGCCCTCGAGATAGCGCCCGAGCGACCCGGAGTGCGACGCGGTGAGGAACCAGCCGCCCAGCTCCGAGGCGTCGGTGCTCGGAAGCGCGCCGTAGCCCGCCGCGTCGGCCAGCTCGATGACCGTGGCCGGCCGCAGCCCGCCGTCGAGGTGGTCGTGCAGCAGTACCTTCGGCGCGTCGCGGACGGTGTCGAGGTTCAACGGCGCAGGCACCGGGCACACGCTAGAACACGCGTCCGGACGGATCGGGACGGGTCAGCCACCGTTGCACCGAACGGGTAGGATTTACCCGAAAGGGAGCCCCGGGCGTGTGATCCACAGCTGTCGTTACCCTCGGAGTCGCCCCGGTCCTCGTGTTCAGCTCTTCAGGAAGCTCCCCGCCGCCATGAGCAATGAATCCACCCTGTCGTTCGACCGCATGCGTGGCATGCTCGTGCGCGCCGCCGAGATCCGTGACAGCGAGCAACAACAGATCTTCGACTCGCTCGACGAGATCCACGCCCGCCTGGCCGCCCTCGACGCACTGGGCTCCATGCGCAAGCGGCTCACGGAGCTGCCCGACCGCACCGAGGTCAGCGTCCTGGCCGAGCGGCTCGACGAGACCGTCGCCAAGCTCGACGCCCAGGACGCCACCCTCGCATCGGTGATGCGCGCGGTGGAGGCGCTTCCCGACAAGCTGGCCAAGCCGTTCGCGCAGCTCGACGGGCGCCTCGACGGGATGGCCGGGCGCTTGGAGGGTGTGTCGGGCCGCATGGACGGGCTCGACGACCGGCTCGGCGGCCTGCACAAGCGGCTCGACGAGCTCGACAGCCGCCTCGACCGCCACGAGATGCGCCTCGACGCCATGCCCACGGCCGTCGGGAACCCGATCCGGGAGCGGATCGACGGCGTCGAGCGCACGGTGACCGAGCAGATCGAGGCCACCACCCGCGCGTTCAACGAGACCGGCGAGGGTCTGCGCAACCTCCTGGGCGACACCGGCATCGGCCTGCACCGCCGACTCGAGGACCTCGCCGCCCGTCCCGCCGTCGACCCCACCGAGCCGCTCGACGGGCTCGCAGCGCGGCTGGAGTCGCTCGCCGGGCGCCTCGACGGCGTCACGAACCGCCTCGACTCACTCGACGAAGGCTTCGGCGGCAAGATCGGCAGCCTCGACGGCAGCATCCAGGAGAAGCTCGGCCGTCTCGACTCCGTGCTGGCGGAGCGGCCCGACGCGAACGCGCTGCGCGCGCTCGTGGAGCGGGCCAACGAGGAGTCCGAGCGCCGCAACGCCGGGCAGCTCGACGAGGCCATGGCCACCTTCGCGGAGCTGATCCTGGGCCGCGGCGGGAACGCCCAGACGCCGCCACCCCGCCCGGCCCAGCGCCGTGGCCGCAAGGTCACGGTGAGGTCGGGCAACGGCGTTTCCGCGAGCGACACGGTCACCGACGACCCCGACGACGACTAACCGACCCCTCAACCCGCTGTCAGGGGCGGATCGTGGCGTGGAGCAGGGTGGGGCGGGGCTTGGGGTCCTCGGATACCACCAGACCCTGGGCCAGTGCGGCGCGTGCGCCTGCGACGGCGTCAGGGGTGTCGGTGTGCAGCTCCAGCAAGGGTTGCCCGGCCACCACCTGGTCCCCCGGCTCGACGAGGAGCAGCACCCCGGCGGCCGCCTGTACGGCGTCCTCCTTGCGGGCCCGTCCGGCCCCCAGCCGCCACGCGGCGACCCCGACGGACAGGGCGTCCACGTCCACCACACCGGAGCGGTCGGCCACCACGGCCTCGACGTGTGTCGCCGCGGGGAGCGGCGCGGACGGGTCGCCGCCCTGGGCCGCGATCATCCGCTCCCACACCGGGTAGGCGGCCCCGGACGCGAGCACCGCGGCCGGGTCCACATCGGACACGCCAGCGAGTGCCAGCATCTCCCGCGCGAGCGCCACGGTGAGCGCGACGACGTCGGCCGGCCCGCCGCCGCGCAGCACCTCGACGGACTCGGCGACCTCCAGCGCGTTGCCCACGGCGCGGCCCAGCGGCACCGACATGTCGGTGATCAGCGCCGTGGTCGCCAGCCCGTGCGCGCCACCGATCCGCACCATCGTCTCGGCCAGTTCCCGCGCCCGAGGAGCGGTCTTCATGAACGCTCCGGACCCGACCTTGACGTCGAGCACGAGCCCTCCGGTCCCCTCGGCGATCTTCTTGCTCATGATCGAGCTGGCGATCAGCGGGATCGACTCGACGGTGCCGGTCACGTCACGCAGCGCGTACAGCTTGCGGTCGGCGGGGGCGAGCGTGGGCGTCGTCGCACAGATGACCGCGCCCACGTCTGCGAGCTGGGCGGTGATCTCCTCCAGCGTCAGCGAGGCGCGCCAGCCGAGGATCGACTCCAGCTTGTCCAGCGTGCCGCCGGTGTGGCCGAGCCCGCGTCCCGAGAGCTGCGGCACCGCAGCCCCGCACGCCGCGACGAGGGGCGCGAGCGGCAGCGTGATCTTGTCGCCGACCCCACCGGTGGAGTGCTTGTCCACCAGCGGACGCCCGACGCCCGAGAAGGAGAGGACCTCCCCGGAGTCGATCATCGCCTGGGTCCAGCGGGCGGTCTCCCCGCCGTCCATCCCCTGGAGCAGGATCGCCATCGCGAGTGCAGCCATCTGTTCGTCGGCGACGTCACCGCGTGTGTACGCGGCGAGCACCCAGTCGATCTGATCGTCGGTGAGCCGGCGGCCGTCCCGCTTGGTCGCGATCACCTCGACTGCGCTGAACATCGATCCTCCTTCGTCGGACCCGTACGCGGGAGTCGTCGCGGGAACACCTCAGGTGCGCACGGGCAGTTGCTCGGGGCCGAAGGCGTCGGGGAGGACGTCGCGCAGCGGCCGGGGTCCGTGCGGGGTGTCGATCAGGCACTCGGGTCCGCCGAACTCGTAGAGGACCTGGCGGCAACGCCCGCACGGCATGAGGAGCTCACCGGTGCCCGCGCGGCACGCGACCGCCACCAGCCGCCCGCCACCGGAGAGCCGGAGCTGGCCCGCCATCGTGCACTCCGCGCAGAGGCCCAGCCCGTAGGAGGCGTTCTCGACGTTGCATCCGGTGACGACCCGCCCGTCGTCGCAGATCGCCGCGGCACCGACCTGGAGCCGCGAGTAGGGCGCGTAGGCGGACGCGGCCGCGGCGACGGCACTGGCCCGCAGCGCGACCCAGTCAGTCACCCTCGCCCTTCCGGTACTCCTCGCCCACCGCCGCCGGCGGGCGCAGCCGCTGCGACGCCACGGCGAGGACCAGCAGCGTGACGAGCTGCGGGGCGTAGGCGGCGAACTCACGCGGGACGGTGTCGATGGTCTGGTAGAGGCCGTACACGACCGCACCCGCGACGAGCGCCACCACGGCCGGACGCCACTGCCGCCGCGCCACCCACAGCACCGCGAGCGCGACGGCGAGAATGGTGGCGCCGTAGAGCAACGCGTGCACCGCCTCGCCACCCGCGCGCAGCTGCACGCCGTCGACGTAGCCGAACAGCGCAGAACCCGCGAGCAACCCGCCCGGCCGCCAGTTCCCGAAGATCATCGCGGCGAGGCCGATGTAGCCGCGCCCGCCGGTCTGGCCCTCCAGGTAGCCGAGCTGACCCGGGTTCAGCGTGAGCGCCGCGCCGCCGAGCCCGGCGAGCGCACCCGAGGCGACCACGGCGATGTACTTGTAGGTGACCACGGCGACGCCGAGCGACTCGGCCGCCACCGGGTTCTCCCCGGTCGAGCGCAGCCGCAGCCCGAACCGGGTGCGCCACAGCACCAGGTAGCTGATGGGCACCAGCGCGAAGCCGAGGACGACCAGCGGGGTGAGCCCGCTGACCAGCCCACCGAGGATCCCGGCCGCGTCGGACAGCAGCACGCGCTGCTCGGCCTCCACGGCGGCGAGCCCGTCGGACAGCGGCTGCACCGAGTACGTGTCGAAGCCCTCGACGCGCGGGCTCTGCCGCGGGTTCTGCGAGACGGGCAGGAACAGCAGCGTCGACAGGTACTTGGTGACGCCCAGGCCCAGCAGTGTGATCGCGACCCCGGACACGATGTGGTTGACCGTGAACGTCACGGTCGCGACGGCGTGCAGCAGCCCGCCGAGCGCTCCGAAGATCAGCCCACCGAGCACGGCGGCCCACGGTCCCCACTGGTAGCCGGCCCACGCCGCACCCCAGGTCCCGAGGATCATCATGCCTTCGAGACCGATGTTGACCACACCCGCGCGCTCGGCCCACAGCCCGCCGAGCCCGGCGAACAGGATCGGCAGCAGCAGCAGGACGGCCGCCTGCGTGGTGCCCCGCGAGGTGAGCTGGAGCTGCCCCGTGAGCGTGGCGGTGACCGAGAGGATCACGAGCCCGGCCGCGACGACGAGCATCGTGCGCGCCCAGCCCGGCACGCGACGGCGCCGCGCGGCGGGCGGGGACACGGTCGGCCGGGCGGCTGTCGCGGTCATGACCTCACCTCCTGTTGCTCCGGGACCGGAACCGCCCGCAGCTGCGCGGAGACCCGGCGCTGCTCGGCGGCCAGCTCGTAGCGGCGCACGATCTCGTACGCGACGACGACCGACAGGACGACCGATCCCTGCATGATCAGCACGATCTCCCGCGGCACCCCGACGTTGTCCAGAGCCAGGGCCGACTTGTCGAGGAACGCCCACAGCAGCGCTCCGAGCGCGATGCCCACCGGGTGGTTGCGGCCGAGCAGCGCGACCGCGATGCCGGTGAAGCCGTACCCCTGCGGCGAGGTGAGGGTGTAGGCGAAGTCGCGGCCGACCAGTTCGGGGATGCCGACCAGCCCCGCCACCGCACCCGAGAGCAGCAGCGCGATGATCACCATCCGTCGTGCGTCGACACCACCTGCGGTGGCCGCCGTCGGCGACTCCCCCGACGCCCTGAGCTCGAACCCGAACCGGGTGCGCCCGAGCATGTACCAGTACCCGACGCCGAGCAGGGCCGCGACGAACACCATCCCGAAGATCGTGCCGCTGGACCCGAAGGAGATGCCGGGGAACCGGCCGCTCTCCGGGATGGGTGCGGTCGAGATGTTGTTGCCCTGCAGCAGCCCGAAGGTGTCGCGCCGGATGAGGAAGGCGATGAGGCCGGTGGCGATGAAGTTCAGCATGATCGTGGAGATCACTTCGCTGACGCCCCGGTAGGCCTTGAGCAGGGCTGCGATGCCGGCCCAGAGTGCGCCGACCGCGGCGGCGACCAGGATGATCACGATCGTGTGGATCACCGGCGGCAGCACGAGCGCCCCGCCGACGATCGCGGCCACGCAGGCCGCGAGCCGGAACTGGCCCTCGATGCCGATGTTGAACAGCTTCATCTGGAAGCCGATCGCGACGGCCAGGGCCGCGACGTAGTAGATCGCCCCGCTGTTGATGATGTCGACGGCCGTGGTGCCCTCACCCACCTGGGTGATCATCGCGCCGAGCGCGGTCAGCGGCGAGTCGCCGCTGATCACCAGCGCCACGGCGCACAGCAGGGCCGCGAAGACGATCGCCAGCGCCGGGGGCAACAGGACGCTGCGGATACGCTTCACCGCGCGCCCTGGCCAGGGTGCGCCCTGCGATGTGTTCCGGTGGCACCCGCGTCGGTCGTGGCTGTTGCGGTCCCCGCCGCACCTGTCGTGGCCGCACCTGTCGTGGCCGCACCTGTCGTGGCCGCACCTGTCATGGCGCTGCCCAGCTGCTCGGGAGTGACGGTCGACGGGTCGGCGTCGGCGACCAGCCGCCCGCGGAACATCACCTTGATCGAGTCCGACAGCCCGATCAGCTCGTCGAGGTCGGCGCTGATCAACAGGACCGCGAGGCCTCGGGCGCGGGCGCGGGCCAGCACGTCCCAGATGCCGGCCTGCGCGCCGACGTCGACACCGCGGGTGGGGTGGGAGGCGATGAGCAGCACCGGGTCACCGGAGAGCTCACGTCCGACGACCAGCTTCTGCTGGTTGCCACCCGACAGTGCCGCGGCGGCCACGTCCGGGCCGGGCGTCCGGACGTCGAACTCGGCGATGATCCGTTCGGTGTCGCGCCGGGCGGCACCGCGGTCGAGCAGGCCCAGGAACCCGCCGCGCGCCACGGGCGGGCGGCTCTGGTAGCCGAGCATGCGGTTGGCCCACAGGGGCTGGGTGGCGAGCAGGCCGTAGCGCGTGCGGTCCTCGGGTATGTAGCCGACGCCCGCCTCCCGGCGCGCCAGGGTGCTCGCACGGCTGACGTCGCGGCCGCCCACCACGACGGTGCCACCGGCCCGGCGGATCCCCATGATCGCTTCGACGAGCTCGGTCTGGCCGTTGCCCTCGACACCGGCGATCCCGAGCACCTCACCTGCGTGCACGACGAGGTCGACGCCGGCGAGCAACGGGCATCCACCGCCGTCGCCGGCGAGCTCCAGCCCTTCGACGCGCAGCACCTCGCGGTCGGTGACGGTGGACTCGCGGGTCTGCGGGCTGGGCAGTTCGCTACCGACCATCATCTCGGCGAGCTGCCGCGTGGTGACGGTCCTGGGGTCCGCCGTGCCGACGGAGGTGCCGCGTCGGATGACCGTGATCTGGTCGGCGATGGCGCGCACCTCGTCGAGCTTGTGGGAGATGAACAGGAACGTGAAGCCTTCGGCTCGCATGCCGCGGACGGTGTCGAACAGCTCGTCGACCTCCTGGGGCACCAGGACGGAGGTGGGCTCGTCGAGGATGATGGTGCGTGCGCCGCGGTAGAGGACCTTGACGATCTCGACGCGCTGGCGGTCGGCCACCCCGAGACTCTCGACGAGCACGCCGGGATCGGTCTCGAGGCCGACCACGTGAGCGAGCTCCGCGATCCGCTTGCGGGCGCCGCCGCCGATGCCGTGCAGGGCCTCGGCGCCGAGCAGGATGTTCTCGGCGACGGTGAGGTTGTCGGCCAGCATGAAGTGCTGGTGGACCATGCCGATGCCGGCCTTGATGGCGTCCGACGGCGAGCGGAACCCGACCACCGCACCGTCGACGGAGATCGTGCCCTCGTCCGGCTGCTGGATGCCGTAGAGGATCTTCATGAGTGTCGACTTGCCGGCGCCGTTCTCCCCGCAGATGGCGTGCACCTGGCCGCGGCGCACCCGCAGCGCGATGTCGTCGTTGGCGACCACGCCCGGGAACCGTTTGGTGATGCCGGCCAGCTCGACCGCGAACTCGGATTCAGGCATGCCACCATCTTTCGCGAAACGCGTAACGGGCAGAGGGGGGCCGGTCCGCGTGGCGGTACCGACCCCCCGGTGGCTGGAGCCCGTTAGGAGGTGGGCTCGGTGTCGACCGTGATCTGGCCGCTGATGATCGCGGCCTTGTAGGCGTCGAGGTCGGTGGCGATGTCGTCGACCTTGCCGCCCGACACGGCGTACCCGACACCGTCCACCGAGAGGTCGAAGATCTCCGGCAGGGTACTGGTGTCACCGGCCGCCACGGCGTTCACGTAGTCGAACACCGCCACGTCCACGCGCTTGAGCATCGACGTGAGGATGACGTCCTTCACGTCGGCGTACGCAGGCACGTTGTACTGGTCGGAGTCCACACCGATGGCCGACTTGCCGGCGGCCTTCGCGGCCTGGAACACGCCCTGACCGGACGCGCCCGCGGCGTGGTAGACCACGTCCGCACCCCCGTCGAACTGGCCTGTCGCCACGACCTGACCCTTGGCGGCGTCGTTGAAGCCGGAGAAGTCCCCGGCCGGGCTGAGGTACGTGGAGTCGATCTGGATCTCGGGCGCGACCGCCTTGGCGCCCTGCTCGAAACCGGCCTGGAACTTCTGGATCAGAGGCTGCTCGACGCCGCCGATGAAGCCGACGCTGCACGCCTGCGTCTTGAGCGCCGCGGCCGCGCCGACGAGGAACGAACCCTGCTCCTCGGCGAAGATCAGCGGGGTGACGTTCGGTGCCTCGACCGTGCTGTCGTCGACGATCGCGAACCGCACGTCCGGGGACTCGGCCGCGACCGTGCCCAGCGCGGTGGCGTACTTGAAGCCCACCGCGACGATCGGGTTGTAACCCTCGGCGACCAGCTGACGCAGGCGTGTGGCGGCGGCGTCCTCGCTCTCGTTGACGGCAGCGGCGAGCTCCTTGGTGTTCTCCTTGACGACGCCCAGTTCGGCGATCGTCTTCTCCAGGCCCGCGGCGGCGGCGTCGTTGAACGACCCGTCGCCACGCCCGCCGATGTCGTAGGCCAACCCGACCTTCAACGCGCTGGCGTCGGCGTTCGGCAGTGCGGGCACCGCCGTGGCCGCCGCACCGCCGGCCGCGGCCGGAGCGGGATTCCGGGCGCACTCGCCCGCTGCCGCGTCGCCACCCGCCGCGGGCGGGGTGGTTCCGGTGTCGCGGGCACAGCCCACCAGCACCACGGCACTGGCCAGCAGCGCTGCCAGCGCCAAAGCTCGTCTGTTGCGCACTGCAGAACGCCTTCCTGTTGCGACCGATCCTGACCCCGACCGGCACGATGACGGGGAACGGTAACCGACGAGTGCACCAGTTCACATGATCGTCCCCGGGCGTGACCGAATCGTCGGCTCCGTTGGGTGAGGACCGGTTCACCGCTCGCACACGTCGGGGCACCGTGTGCGACGTCAGACCAGCGCACCGCTCGACTGTTGACCGAGCGTGGCGAGTGGGCGGCACCCGTCTCCTAGGGTTGAGCGGTGTCGTGGACAGCCACCCTTGTGCTCGTCGCGGCGCTGACCGCTCCTGCCGGCCCCATCGGCTGCCCGGGGCAACAGGCCCCGCCCGCACCGCCGGCCGTCGCGGAGACGGCGGCCCCCGCACTCGATCCCCTGCCGTGGCCCGCCGAACCCGTCGGCGGCCCGGCGCTGGGTGCGTGCGGTGACATCGGACCGCCGAGCGCGCTGCCCGTGGACGCCACGGTGATCGGGGCCGCGTCGTTCGTCCTCGCCGATCTCGACACCGGCGCCGTCCTGCTGGCCCGGGCCCCGCACGCGCGGCACAGGCCCGCGTCGGCGTTGAAGGTGCTGACGGCGCTGGTGGCGTTGCGCGAGCTCGACCTGGCCACGGTGGTGGACGGCACGGTCGAGGACACCCGGATCGAGGGCAGCCGTGCAGGCATCGGGCCCGGCGGCCGGTACACCGTCGCACAACTGCTGGACGGGCTCCTGCTCAACTCCGGCAACGACACAGCCCATGCCCTGGCCAGGCAGCTCGGGGGGGACGCGGCGATGGTGGCCGCGATGACCGCCGCCGCCCGCGAGGTGGGCGCGCTCGACACCCGGCCTGCGACCCCGGCCGGACTCGACGGGCCCGGCATGGCGTCCTCCGCCTACGACCTCGCGGCGCTGTTCCGCGTCGCGATGCGGGACACGCGGTTCGCCGCGATCGTCGGCACCCGGTCGGTGCGGTTCCCCGGCTACGCGGGAACGGCCGATTTCGAGTTGTCCAACAGCAACCGGTTGCTGTCGAACTACCCGGGGGCGCTCGGCGGCAAGTCGGGTTTCACCGACGCCTCCCGGCACACGCTCGTCGGCGCCGCGGAGCGTGACGGTCGGCGGCTCGTGGTGGCGATGGTGCGCGGAGAGCAGACCCCGTTGCCGATGTGGCAGCAGGCGGGCGGGTTGCTGGACTGGGGCTTCGCGCTCCCTGCCGGGACCGCACCGATCGGCACGCTCGTCGACGAGGCGGCCCCGCCGGTGCCACCCGCCCCCGCGGCGACCGACCCGCTGCCCGGCCCGCCGGGTGCGACCGCCGCGGTGACCCCCCCGGCGGCGGCCGCCCCGCCCGGAGCCGGCCCACCCCAGTGC
>JAJAZD010000180.1 GCA_026785945.1 Pseudonocardia sp.
CCCCCCCGCCGGCCCCCCGCCCGCGGGGGCGGGGGGGGCGCGCGCGGGGGGGGGGGGGCCCCCCCCCCGCCCGGGGGGGGGGGGGGGGGGCCCCCCCCCCCCCGGGCCCGTTGCCGCTACCGCGGGTGCCCGTTCCCGGCATGCCGGGGCGTGCTCGAACCGGCCGCGTCGGACACCGGGCCCGTCGCTGGGCCCGAGTCGCCCAGTTCCAGCTCGGCGGTGGTCACGATCCCGTCGCGGACCGACACCGGCGCCACCACCGGCGCCCCGGCGCTCGCGGTGACCGTGTACGCCCCCTCGGGCAGTCCGGCCAGGCGGAACGAGCCGTCGGCAGCGGTGCGTCCCGTGGCGACGACCGCCCCGTTCGCGTCGACGACGGTGGCGACGGCATCGCCGACCACACGTCCCCGCCCGGTGCGGATGACGCCGGTGAGCACCCCGCTGGGCGGCAGGTCGACATCGTGGCGCAGGGAGCCGGTGACGGGGACCTGCACCCGTACCGCCGTCGATGGCCCGCCGGGAGGGGCGACCAGCAGGTGGTGGTCACCGGCCGGCACGTGCACCAGGCGGTACCGACCGGCGTCGTCGGACCGGGTTCCGGCGACACGCTCACCCCCGGACTCGACGACGGTGAGGAGCGCGACGATGCCCTCACCGGTCGCCGACCGGATCTGACCCTCGACGTTCGCGGGCCCCTCGACCCGCAGGTCACGGCGGGCGGGCGATCGATCGTGCACCGCTACCCACTCGGCGGTCGGCTCCCGATCGCCGTACTGGCCGACCACCAGGTACTCGCCGTCGGAACGGACCGCACCCGACCCCAGCCGGTAGTGACCCTCCCCGTCGGACGTGGCCACGACGATCCGGTTGCCGCCGTCGTCGAAGAGCGCGAGCGTGGCTCCGGCCAGCGGGGCGGCATCCCGGTCGAGGACGACGCCGTAGGCGAGGGCACCGGCGGGCGGCTCCGGGTCCCGGCGCAGCGTCCGGGTGGCCACCGGGGCCCCGGTCAGCGCCCTGGGTGCGGCACCGACGAGCTCCCCGCGCGGGGACTCCACCGCGCCGGCAGCCACCCCGAGGGCCGGCACCGGGACCTGCGCCGCCGGGCCCGGACCGCTGTCGGGACCGTCCGGTCCGCCGTCGGGCGGGTTGCCGGACGCACCGTCCCCGCGGCGGCCCGCCCGGCCGCTCAGCCGCTCGACCAGGACGTAGAGCACCGGGACGAGCACCAGCGTGAGCAGCGTCGAGGACACGAGGCCGCCGATCACGACCACGGCGAGGGGTTGGGAGATGAACCCGCCGCCACCGGTGAGCCCGAACGCCATGGGGAGCAGCGCGAAGATCGTGGCCACCGCGGTCATGAGGATCGGGCGCAGCCGCTGCGCCGCCCCCTCGGTGACCGACTCGTACAGACCCCGACCGCCGCGCCGGTACTGGTTGACCAGGTCGATGAGCACGATCGCGTTGGTCACCACGATCCCGATGAGCATGAGCATGCCGATGAGCGCGGGGACCCCGAGCGGGGTGCCGGTCAGCAGCAGCAACCCCAGGGCGCCGGTCGCGGCGAACGGGATCGCCACGAGCAGCAGCAGTGGCTGCACCAGGCTGCGGAAGGTGACCACCATGACCAGGTAGACCACCGCGATGGCGGCCAACAGGGCCAGCCCGAGCTGGCTGAACGCCTCACCCTGCGCGGAGCTGACGCCACCGATCTCCGCGGTGGCCCCGGTCGGCAGGTCGAGGTCGTCCAGCGCCGCCTGCAGGTCGGTCGTGACCGCGCCGAGGTCCTCGGCGGCCGGGCGCGCGGTGATCTGGGCGCTGCGGTCGCCGTCGGTGCGGCTGATGCTCGGCGCCGCGCTGGTGCGGGTGACGGTGGCGACCTCGCCGAGCGTGAGTGGCCCACCGGTGCCGGTCAGCGGCAGCGCCTCCAGCGCGGGGACGTCCGCCGGTGCCGTGCCGGTGCGCAGCAGCACGTCCTGCTCGACGCCGTCGACGGTGAGGCTACCGACCGTCGAACCGCGCAGGGCGGTGGACACGGACTGCCCGACCTGGGCCTCGGTCAACCCGGCCTGGGCGGCCTGCTGGCGGTTGACCGCGACGTCGATCGTCTCCTGGTCCGCGGCGAGGTTGTTGCGCACGTCGGTCGCGCCGGGGATGTCGAGGACGGCCTGCTCCACGAGGCCCGCGGCCTCGGCGAGCACGGCCGGGTCCTCGGCGCGGATGTCGACGGCCAACTGGTCGTTGCCGAAACCACCCTGCCCGGCCTGGACCGTGAGCGTGCCGACCTCCTCCGGGGTGCCGAGCCCGTCGAGACGGTCCCGCAGCTCGTCGGAGACGGTGTCCGCGTCCGCGTCCTCGGCGAGGGTGACGGAGAAGCGGGTCGCGGCGCCGCGTTCCGACCCGGGCGGGCCGAACGCGCGGGTTCCCCCCTCGGGGGACCCGACGATGACCTGGTAGCTCTCGATCCCGTCGGTGCCGGCTAGCACGTCCTCGACGCGCCGGGCGGCGGCGTCGGCCTGTGGGAGCCCGGTTCCGGGCTCGAGCTCCTGGCCGACCGTGAGCGTGTCACCGCCCGAGTCGCCCAGGAAGTTCGTCTGCAGCAGGGGGACCAGCGCCACGGTGCCCGCCAGGATCGCGACGGCAATGCCGAGCGAGATCACCGGGCGGGCGATGGCCCCGGTCAGCAGCGGCAGGTAGCCGCGCTGGAACCGGGTGCGTCGCTCGGCGCCGATCCCGTCCTCCGGCCGGGGCTCGGGCGTGGCGGGGCTGCGCAGCACCAGCGACGCGAGCACCGGGACCACCGTCAACGAGACGACGAGCGACGCGAGCAGCGCGGCCGTCACCGTGATCGCGAACGGCCGGAACAGCTCGCCGACCTGGCCGCCGACGAGCCCGATCGGGGCGAACACCGCCACCGTCGTGATCGTGGACGCGGTGATGGCCGAGGCCACCTCCCGCACCGCCGTGAGGATGGCGGCCGTGCGTGGTCCGCCGTAGCCGATGTGGCGCTTGATGTTCTCGATCACGACGATCGAGTCGTCCACCACCCGTCCGATCGCCACGGTGAGCGCGCCGAGCGTCAGGATGTTGAGCGTGTAGCCGCTGAGGTAGAGCACGATCATCGCGCCGAGCACCGACAGCGGGATCGACACCGCGGTCACCAGCGTCGCGCGCACCGAGAGCAGGAACCCGAGGATCACCAGCACCGCGAACAGCAGCCCGAGCAGGCCCTCGGTCGTGAGGTCCTCCACCGACTGCTCGATGAACGGCGCCTGGTCGAACACGACGGTGGCCTGGGCGTCCTGCGCGTCGCCGCCGAGGGCGTCGAGGATCTCGGGCAGGGCCTCGCGCACCTCGTCGGAGATCGCGATCGTGTTGCCCTGCTCCTGCTTGGTGACGCCGACGCCGATGCTCGCCGCGCCGTTGGTGCGGGTGTAGCCGGCGGCGGGGGCGGGTTCGGCCGTGATCGTCGCGATGTCGGCGAGCCGCACCGGGTCGCCACCTACGGCTGCGCCACCCTGCGCTGCGCCACCCTGCGCTGCGCCACCCTGACCTGCACCACCCTGCGCTGCACCACCCTGACCGGCACCGCCCGGTGCGGGGCCGGCCGGAGCGGCGCCCGCCGCGCCGGGCGTGAGGTACAGGTCGCCGAGCTGCTCGGCGGAGGTGATGGGGCTGCCGACCTGGACCGCCAGCGGGTCGGTGTCCGGGGTGAGCTCACCGGCCGGGATACGCACGCCGTTGGACTGCAGCAGGCTCGAGATCGCGGTCAGGGAGATGCCGCGCTCCGCGGCCGTCGCGGTGTCGACGTCGACGGTGATGCGGGGGTCCTGGATGCCCGACAGCGTCACGTCGGACACGCCGTCGAGGCCGGCGAGGAGCGGCTGCACCTGGTTGCGCAGGGCGTCGGCCACCTGGTCCGGGGGCAGGTTGGACGACACGGCGAGCTGGACGACCGGGATGCTGTCGGTACCCCCGCTCACCACCGTCGGGGTGACGTCGTCGGGCAGCCGCGCGCCCTGCACGGCGCGCTCGGCCTCGGTGGCGAACGCGTCGAGGTCGGTGCCGTAGTCCAGGTCGATCGTCACCACCGCGTTGCCGCCGGTGCTGGTGGAGCTGGTGTCGGTGACGCCGGTGAGGCTCGCGACCGCATCCTCGATGGGGGCCGTGACCTGCTGCTCGACCACCTCCGGTGACGCCCCCGGGTACGGGGCCACGACGGTGACCACCGGCACGTCGAGCGACGGCAGCAGCTCCTGGCGCAGCGAGGTCGTGCTGATCAGGCCGAACACGACGACGAGGGCCGTCACCAGTCCGACGATGGCGCGGTTGGTCACACTGAGGCGGGCGAGCCAGGTCATGGGGTCGAGTGAATACTACGGACGAGGCGAACCAACACCGTGCTGCTGAGACTTCGCTGAGCGTCCGGGTTCCGTGCTGCGGATGGCCGAATACAGGGGGTGCCCATGGCCGACGACGAGGAGCGGTCGAGGTTGCTCGCGGCCGTCGAGTCCCACGAGGCCGAGCTGCGGCGTCGCCTCGTGCGCTCGGGAGCGGACCCCCTCTTCGACAGCGGCCTCACGATGCGGCAGCTGCGCACGCTCCTCGTGCTCGGCGCGGAGGGCCCGCTGCCCCAGGGCGAGCTGGCCCACGTGCTCGGTGTCGGGCTCGCGACCATGACCGGCCTGGTCGACCGGCTGGTGGCCCGCGGGTTCGTCGAGCGCTTCGAGGACCCGCACGACCGGCGGGTGCGGCGGACGGGGCTGTCCCCCCAGGGCGCCGCGCTGCTGGAACGCATCGCCTCGGCCGGGCAGGAGACGCGCGCCCGGTTGCTCTCCCGGATCGATCTCGACGCGCTGCGCGGCCTCGAACGCGGGCTGGCGGCGCTGCGGGCGGCGCTGGAGCAGGACGGGTGCTGATACGACGTGCCCACCGGGGGCAGCCGGCTCAGTGCTCCGCGAACATGGCGTCGGCGGCCTCGGCGATCATGCCCGTCGTGGCCTGATGCGCGGCGGCGGAGTCCCCGGACTCACGGCCTGGGCGGCGTGCGGTGGAACAGGATGTCGGCGTCCAGGTAGGACCCGGCCCAGACCTCGCTGCTGGTCCTCGCGATCGGCTCCGGGTCGCTGTTCTTATCCCACGTCAACGACGCGGGGTTCTGGCTGGTGAAGGAGTACTTCGGCCTCGGCGTCGGCCAGACGATCAAGACCTGGTCGCTGATGGAGACCGTCATCCCGGTCGTCGGGTTGGGCTTCGTGCTCCTGCTCAGCCTCGTCGTCCGACATTCCGGGGCATCCCCGGGACACGCCGGCCCGGGCGGACCCGACCGACTTCCGGGCGCCCAGCGGATACCGGCCGGCGCCCGGGGCCTGTCAGCCGCCGCTGGTGAACGCCGCGTCGAAGGCCGCCGAGGGCGGGTCGAAGGCCAGCCCGCGCACGAACTCAAGCGCCTCGGGCGCGCCGAGGCGGCGGTCCATGCCGGCGTCCTCCCACTCCACCGAGATCGGGCCGTCGTAGCCGATGTGGTTCAGCATCCGGAAGCTCGCCTCCCACGGGACGTCACCGTGGCCGGTGGACACGAAGTCCCAGCCGCGGCGGGGGTCGGCCCAGGGCAGGTGCGAACCGAGCCGGCCGTTGCGGCCGTTGCCGGTCTGGCGCACCACGTCCTTGCAGTCCACGTGGTAGATCCGCTCCCGGAAGTCCGACAGGAACCCCACGGGGTCGAGGTCCTGCCAGACGAAATGGCTCGGATCCCAGTTCAGCCCGAACGCAGGCCGGTGGCCGATCGCCTGCAGGGTCGCGACCGTCGTCCAGTAGTCGTACGCGATCTCCGAGGGGTGCACCTCGTGGGCGAACCGCACGCCGACCTCGTCGAAGACGTCGAGGATCGGGTTCCAGCGGTCCGCGAAGTCGCGGTAGCCGTCGTCCACCATGGACTGCGGAACGGGCGGGAACATCGCCACGGTCTTCCAGATCTTCGACCCGGTGAACCCGACGACGGTGTCGACGCCCAGCTTCGCCGCGGCGCGGGCCGTCACCTCCATCGCCTCCGCCGCACGTCGGCGGACGCCCTCGGGCTCGCCGTCGCCCCACACCCGCGCGGGCAGGATGGCGCGGTGGCGCTCGTCGATCGGGTCGTCGCAGACGGCCTGACCCGTGAGGTGGTTCGAGATCGCGTGGACGGCCAGGCCGTGCTTCTCGAGGACGTCGAGTCGCCCCTGGACGTAGGTGTCGTCCTCGACCGCGGCCCACGGGTCGAAGTGGTCACCCCAGCAGGCGATCTCCAGCCCGTCGTAACCCCACTCCCCCGCCAGCCGGGCCACCTCCTCGAACGGCAGGTCGGCCCACTGGCCGGTGAACAGGGTGATCGGTCGCACGGTGTCCTCCTCGAAGGTCAGATCGACTGCCAGCAGCTGCCGGCGGCCGCGGAGCGGGCCACGGCGTCGAGCACCAGCTGTACCCGCAGGCCGTCGGCGAACGACGGGATCGGGTCGGTGCCCGCGGCGAGGTGGCGGACCAGCTCGACCACCTCGTGGGTGAAGGTGTGCTCGTAGCCGAGGCCGTGGCCCGGCGGCCACCACGCGCCCGCGTACGGATGGGTGGGCTCGGTGACCAGGATCCGCCGGAACCCGGCGGTGTCGGGGTCGTCGTGCCCGTCGTAGAAGCTCAGCTCGTTCATCGACTCGAAGTCGAACGCCAGCGACCCCGTGCTGCCGTTGACCTCCAGGCGCAGCGCGTTCTTGCGGCCGGTGGCGAACCGGGTGGCCTCGAAGCTGGCCACCGCCCCGCTGGCGAACCGGCCGAGGAACAGCGCCGCGTCGTCGACGGTCACCGCACCCCGCCCGCTCGATCCGGACGCCGAGAGCCCGCTCGACTCCGCCGGCAGTGGCCGGTCCCGCACGAACGTCTCGGTGAGCGCCGAGACCCCGGTGAGCAGGTCGCCGGTGACGAACTGCGCCATGTCGACGATGTGCGCGCCGATGTCGCCCAGCGCGCCCGACCCGGCCCGGTCGGCCCGCAACCGCCAGACCAGCGGGAACTCCGGGTCCACGATCCAGTCCTGCAGGTAGGTGGCGCGGACGTGGTGGATCCGTCCGATCCGGCCCTGCTCCACCATCCGGCGGGCCAGCGCCACCGCCGGCACCCGCCGGTAGTTGAACCCCACCATGGCGCGCACGCCCCGCGTCCGGGCCCGTTCCGCCGCCGCGACCATGGCCCGCGCCTCGTCGACGGTGTTGGCCAGCGGCTTCTCGCACAGCACGTGCTTGCCGGCGTCGAGCGCGGCGATCGCGATCTCGGCGTGGGTGTCACCGGGCGTGCAGATGTCGACGAGCGCGACGTCGTCGCGGGTCAGCAGCTGCTTCCAG
>JAJAZD010000181.1 GCA_026785945.1 Pseudonocardia sp.
CTTCACGGGGAGCTCGTCGTTGGAAATGCCGTCAGCCATTGTTGCTGTCCTTGAGTGGTGAAGCGGCGGGGGCCGCGCCCCCGCCCCCCCCCCCCCCCCCCCGCCGGGGGGGGGGGCCGGCCCCGGCCCCCCCCGCCGCCCGCCGCCCGGTCATCGGCTCGGCCTCGACGGTCGCGCCCGGCCGGTAGGTCGGCTCGTCGCGGCGCAGGGGCGCTCGACGACGGTGCGGCGCTCGTCGGGCCGGTGTCCCCTCCGAACGGTTTAACCTCACCCAGTGCCCCGCACGTTGCTCGTGACGAACGACTTCCCTCCGCGCAACGGCGGCATCCAGCAGTACCTGGACGCGCTGGCCGGCCGCCTTCCCGCCGGCGAGCTCGCCGTCTTCGCCCCGGCCTGGCCGGGTGCGGCCGAGTTCGACGCCGCCCGTCCGTATCCGGTGCATCGCCACCCCACCTCGTTGATGCTTCCCTCGGCCGCTGTGGAGCGGACGGTGGTGCGACTGGCCGGGGAGCACGGCGCGAGCACCGTGTGGTTCGGCGCATCCGCGCCACTGGCCCTGCTCGGTCCGGTGCTGCGGCGCCGGGCCGGGATCGGGCGTGTGGTGGCCAGCACACACGGCCACGAGGTCGGGTGGTCGATGCTGCCGGGTGCGCGCCAGGCTCTCCGTCTCATCGGGCGCGACGCCGACGCCCTGACGGTCGTCTCGCGCTACACGCGGCGCCGGGTCGCTGCCGCGTTCGGTCCCGACGCCGCGCTGGAACACCTCCCACCGGGCGTCGACGCCGCGATGTTCCGCCCCGATCCGGCCGCGCGGGAGGAACTCCGCGGTCGCCTCGGCCTCGGCGGCGCCCCGCTGATCACCTGCGTCTCGCGTCTTGTGGCCCGCAAGGGGCAGGACGCCTTGATCCGGGTGCTGCCGCGGGTGCGGGCCCGGGTCCGTGGCGCCCGGCTGCTGCTGGTCGGTGACGGCCCCGATGCGGGCCGCCTGCGCCGGCTGGCCGCCGACCGCGAGGTGGCCGAACAGGTGGTGTTCACCGGCGCAGTCCCGCCCGGCGAGCTACCCGCCCATCACGCCGTCGGCGACGTCTTCTCGTTGCCGTGCCGCACCCGCGGTGGCGGGCTGGACGTCGAGGGGCTCGGCATCGTGGCACTGGAGGCGGCGGCCAGCGGCCTGCCCGTGGTCGCGGGCGACTCCGGCGGTGCCCCCGAGACCGTGCGCGACGGCGTCACCGGCCACGTGGTCGGCGGTCGCGACCTCGACGCGCTGACCGACGCGCTCGTCGACCTGCTCACCGACCCCGACCGGGCAGCCGCGATGGGCGCCGCCGGTCGCGGCTGGATGCAGGCGTCGTGGAGCTGGCCGAGCCGGTCGCTCCACCTCCGGACCCTCCTCGCCGGAGGGGCCGGAGGCGAGGGCTGTGGTCAGGCGGGTTGGCGTGCTCCCGAGTAGATCGACGCGATGTCGGCCGCGTACGCCTGTGCGACCACGGTGCGCTTGACCTTCAAGGTCGGGGTGATCTCCCCGCCCGCCTCGGTGAAGTCGACCGGCAGGATGCGGAACTCCTTGATCTGCTCGGCCTTGGACACCGCGAGGTTGGCGTCGGCGACGGCAGCGGCGATCTCTGTGCGCAGGTCCGGGTCGTCCACCAGGTCGGCGGCCGTAGAGCCGGCGGGCTTGCCGCTGCGCTCGACCCAGCCCGGCAGGGCCTCGGTGTCGACGGTGACCAGCGCCGCGATGAACGGTTTCGCGTCGCCGACCACGATGCACTGGCTGACCAGCGGGTGGGCCCGCAACCGGTCCTCGAGCACGGCCGGCGCCACGTTCTTGCCCCCGGCCGTGATGATGATCTCCTTCTTCCGTCCGGTGATCGTCAGGAAACCGGCGTCGTCGAGCCCGCCGATGTCCCCGCTGTGGAACCAGCCGTCCGCGATGGCCTCCTTCGTCGCCGTCTCGTTGCGCCAGTAGCCCTGGAAGACGATCGGGCCCTTGAGCATGATCTCGCCGTCCTCGGCGATCCGGATCGCGTGGCCGGGCACCGGGCGCCCGACGCTGCCGACACGTTGGGCGTCGAAGGTGTTGACCGTGATGCCGGCGGAGGTCTCGGTCAACCCGTAGCCCTCCAGGATCGGCAGCCCGACGCCGCGGAAGAAGTGGCCGAGCCGCTCACCGAGCGGCGCGCTGCCCGACACCGCCGCCACGACGTTGCCGCCGACGGCCGCCCGGAGCTTGCCGTAGACCAGCCGGTCGAACAGGGCGTGCTTGGCCTTGAGGACGACGCCTGCGCCGCCGGTGTCCTGGGCGCGGCTCCAGGCGGTCGCGGTGTCGGCGGCGGCGTCGAAGATCTTGCCCTTGCCGTCGTTGTGGGCACGCTGGCGTGCTCCGTTGTAGACCTTCTCGAACACGCGGGGGACGGCGAGCAGGAACGTGGGCTTGAACGTCGCGAGGTCGGCGAGCAGTTCGGTGACGTCCGCCGTGTGCCCGATGACCGTGCGGGTGTACGTGGCGCCGCACTGGATCGCCTTGCCGAACACGTGTGCGAGCGGCAGGAACAGCAACACCGAGCCGCCGGCCGTGAGCAGCTCGGGCAACACGTGCGCGATGGTCTTGACCTCGGTGTGCATGTTGCGGTGCGTCAGCTCGCACCCCTTGGGGCGCCCGGTCGTACCCGAGGTGTAGATCAGGGTGGCGAGGTCGTCGGCGCGCACGGCCCGGCGGCGGGCGTGCACCTCCTCGGCGGGGGTGCCCTCACCCAGGGCCGTGAGCGCGGCCACCGCCCCCGTCCCGCTGTCCGGCTCGATCTCCCAGACGTTCGCCAGGGCGTCCATCCCCTCGCGTACGCCCTCCACTGTCGCCGCGTGCCGGCTCGACTCCACGACGACCGCGACCGCGGCCGAGTCGGAGAGGATCCACCGGATCTGATCCGCCGACGACGTCTCGTAGATCGGCACGGTGACGCCGCCGACGGCCAGGATCGCGTAGTCGAGCAGGGTCCACTCGTAGCGGGTGCGCGACAGCAGCGCGACCCGGTCGCCGGGTGCGACACCCGCCGCGATCAGGCCACGGGCCACGCCCGTGACCCCGTCCGCGAACTGCGCGGAGGTGACGTCGGACCAGGTGCCCTCGGCACCGCGACGGCGGTAGGCGACACCCGACCCGTGTGCGGTGGCGTTGTCGTAGACGGCATCGACGAGATTCTCGTCCTCGCCGACGGTGACAGTTGCGGGGACGCTGTACTCGTGCACGGTCGTGACCTCACGATCCTCATCGATGGCCGGTCAGTACCGGATGTGGTTGAGGGAAACCTACATCGACGCCGCCCCGGCCGGGGAGGGCGAAGGTTGCGGATTGCCCTCGATCCGGCAGGCTGTTGCCATGCCGTCGGTGGATGTGGTCGACGAGACCTTCCTGGCGGTACCGCCCGAGCTGGTCGCGGCCGAGTTCGCGCCGTCGCGCTGGCCGCGGTTGTGGCCCGACCTCCACCTGGAGACCGTCACCGACCGCGGGCCGGCCGGGCAGCGCTGGACGGTCCGGGGCGCGCTGGTCGGCAGCATGGAGGTGTGGCTGGAGCCGGTGCTGGACGGCACGGTGCTGCACTACTACCTCCGCGCCGACCCTGCAGGCCCCGACGGGACGCCGGTACCGGCCGCGCCGCGCCGGGGTGCCGCCGAGGCGCGCCGCCGCCAGCGTGCCGCCAAGGCGATCGCGTTCGCCTGCAAGGACCGTCTCGAGGCAGGCCGGGCGCCGGGGGAGCCCCCGGCAACCGGGTAGCAACCGGGTAGCGTCGGAGCCATGCGCGTGCACGTGGTGTCCGACGTGCACGGCAACGTCGAGGCCCTCTCCCGCGCAGGTGAGGGCGCCGACGCGCTCGTCGTGTTGGGTGACCTGGTGGACTTCGTCGACTACGCCGACCCCGCGCGGGGCATCCTCGGCACCGTGCTCGGCCCCGCCGCCAGTGCCCGGTTCGGCGAGATCCGGGCCAACGGTCGCCCGGGTGACCTGATGGCCTTCGCGCAACAGGCGTGGTCGCGTTTCGACGACCCCGCCGCGGTCGTCGCCGACGCGGTGCGGGCCCAGTACACGGACCTGTTCGCCGCGCTCCCGGTGCCGACCTACGCGATCCCCGGCAACGTCGACCAACCGCACCTCTGGCCGGAGTTCACGGGGCCCGGCGTGTGCGCCACCGACGGGCGTGTCGTGACGATCGGCGGGCTGCGCTTCGGCTTCGTCGGCGGCGTGCCGTTGCCGCCGGGTGTCGCACCGCGCCGTGGCGGGCCCTGGCAGCCCTACCTGCGTCCCGACGGGGAGTTCACCGCCGCCGTGCGCGGGCTCTCCGAGGTCGACGTGCTGTGCAGCCACGTGCCGCCCGCGCTGCCCGACCTCGCCTACGACGTCGTGACCCGCCGCCCGGAGGCCTCGTCCGCGGCGCTGCTCGAGGTGATCCGGCGGGACCGTCCGCGCGCCGCCCTGTTCGGGCACGTCCACCAGCCACTGGCCGCCCGCGTCCGGGTGGGGCGCACCGAGTGCGTCAACGTCGGCTACTTCCGCCGCACCGCGACGCCCTACGTCCTGCGTTGGTGACTGTCGGCGCCGACCGTCCGGCATCGCCCGGTCGGCGGCCAGGCGACCCTTCGGTAACCTGCCGTCATGGCCGACGCGACGTCCTCCTCGATCTCCATCGCCGCTCCGCCGGAGCGGGTAATGGCCGTGATCGCTGATTTCGCCCTCTACCCGCAGTGGGCGGAGCAGGTCAAGACGGCCGAGGTCCTGGACAGCGACGACGCCGGGCGCGCCGAGCGCGTCCGCTTCACCATGGACGCAGGGCCGATCAAGGACTCCTACACGCTCGACTACCGCTGGGCGACGGACGGCCGATCGGTCAGCTGGACGCTGGTCAAGGGCCACATCCAGAAGGCGCAGGACGGCTCCTACGCCCTCACCGCCGACGGGGGATCCACTACGGTGACCTACTCGCTCGCCGTCGACCTGAACATCCCGATGATCGGCATGCTGCGCCGCAAGGCCGAGAAAGTGATCATCGACACGGCCCTGAAAGGGCTCAAACGGCGGGTGGAGGGCGGGGCCTGAGCGGCCGTTCACCGATCACGCGGCTACGCTCGCCCACCGTGCGGGTGGTGCTGTTCACGGGCAAGGGGGGCGTCGGCAAGACGACCCTCGCCGCGGCGACGGCGGCACTGCTCGCCCGGTCCGGTCGCAAGGCCCTCGTCGTGTCCACGGACCCGGCGCATTCACTCGGCGACGCCCTCGAGGCGGACCTCGGTGGCGAGCCGGTCGAGCTGGAGGGCGGCCTGCACGCTGCGCACATCGACACCCGCGCGCTCCTCGACGACTCCTGGGGGCCGCTGCAGGGCCACCTGCGGACACTGCTCGCCGGCGCGGGTGTCGACGAGCTGGTCGCCGACGAGCTGACGGTGCTCCCCGGCGTCGAGGACCTGCTCGCGCTCGGCGAGGTCCGGCGCGCAGCGGAGACGGGGCTGTGGGACGTCGTCGTGGTCGACTGCGGGCCGACCGCCGAGACGCTGCGCCTGCTGGGCCTGCCCGAGGCGATCTCCGGCTACCTGGAGCGGCTGTTCCCGGCCCACCGCCGCGCGGTACGCGGGATGCTCGCGGGGCTGTCGGGGGCCGGCCGGGACGCTGCACCGGCGTGGGAACGGACCGTGGGCGCCCTGGACGCACTGGCCGGGCAACTCCGCGGACTGCGCGAGATGCTGGGGGACCACACCACCACGTCGATCCGGCTGGTGCTCACCCCCGAGCGGGTCGTCGTCGCCGAGACGCGTCGGACGCTCACGGCACTCGCGCTGCACGGACTGCGCGTCGACGGGCTGGTCGTCAACCGCGTCGTGCCGGGCCCGCCACCGTCGCTGCGCGGTCCGGCCGCACGCTGGCTCCGTGAGCGGCACACCGAGCAACAGGCCGTACTCGGCGAGCTCGGCGGGCTGGGCGACGTGGAGCTGCGCACCGTCCACCACACGGCCGCCGAGCCCACCGGGGTGCCGGCGCTGCTGGAGATCGCCCGATCCCTCTACGGCGACGACGACCCCGCGGCGCCCGGCCGGGCCGGGCCGCCGCTGCTCCGGGTGCGCCGCACCGCCGGCACCGGGACCTCGCGCGACTCGGAGTTCGAGCTGCTGCTGCGGCTGCCCGGTGCCGCCGACGGCCCGCTGGACCTCGCGCGCGTCGGCGACGAGCTGGCCGTCGGGGTGGGCGGGGTGCGCCGGATGGTGACGCTGCCCTCGGCGTTGCAGCGTTGCACGGTCACCGCCGCCCGCCTGCAGGACGACGACCTGTGCGTCGTGTTCGCCCCCGATCCCGCGGTGTGGGTCCGATGACCGATCCCGGATGCGGTGGCCACGGCGGGCTGTCCGTCGAGCTGCGAGACCTCGCCGTCGTAGCGCTGGACCGTCTCGAACCCGTCCTGGACCGGCTGCGCGCCGAGCCCGACGCCGCGGGTGCCGGCCCCGATGGTGACGGCCCCTCGGCCGACGGCCCCTCCGCGGACGGGCGCGGCACCGCCCGGATCTGTGCGTCCTGTCCGGTGTGTGCGGTCCTCGCCGCCCTGCGGGGCGAGCGGCCCGAGATGGCGGTCCGGCTGGCGGAGCAGGCGGCGGGCCTGGTCACGGTGCTGCGCGCGGCGCTGGACGAGGAGCGCCCCCCGCGCCCGTCCGGCCCGGCGGACCCGCCGCCCGAGCACGCCACCGACCGCACCCCGGGTGGCCGCACCGTGCACCGCATCCACATCGACCGCGTGCCGGTGGCCCGGTGACCCGACACCCGGTGCGCACTCCCTGCGGGTCGCCCGGTGCCCGGGACCGCCGCGTGTCCCGGCCGTGCCGGGCGTGCTGACCATCGGGGTCGACGTCGGAGGTACCAGCGTCCGGGCCGGCGTCGTGGACGCCGACGGCACGATCCACGACACCGCCCGCACCCCGACCCCGCGCACCGACACCGCACTGGAGGCCGCGGTCGCCGGCGTCGTCCACGAGCTGTCCGCCCGGCACGACGTGGGCGGGGTCGGGCTGGCGCTGGCGGGTTTCGTCACCCCTGACCGCTGCGGCGTGCGGTTCGCCCCGCACCTGTCGTGGCGCGACGCACCGGTCGCCGACCGGATCGCCGAGCGCATCGGGCTGCCCGTCGTCGTGGAGCACGACGCGAACGCGGCGGCGCTCGCCGAGCGTCACTTCGGAGCCGCGTCGGGCGCCGGCACGGTGGTGTTCATCGCGCTCGGCACCGGCATCGGCTCCGCGCTGCTGGTGGACGGACAGCTCTACCGCGGTGCGTTCGGGGTCGCCCCGGAGCTGGGGCACCTGCGGGTGGTGCCCGACGGGCGGCCCTGCCCCTGCGGCAAGAACGGCTGCTGGGAGCGGTACTGCAGCGGCACGGCACTGGCGACCACCGCCGTCGAGATGCTGGCGCGTGACCCCGGGCGGTCCCCGGTGCCGAGTCGGCTCGCCATGGGTGACCCGGGACGGATCACGGGGCAGCGCGTCGCGGCCGCCGCCCGGGAGGGCGACCCGGTGGCCGAGGCGGCCCTCGCCGAACTGGCCCGGTGGTTGGGCGAGGGACTCGCGCTGGTCGCCGACGTCTTCGATCCCGAGCTGGTGGTGATCGGCGGCGGGGTGTCCGGGTCGGCACCGCTGTTCCTCGACGAGGCACGGGAGCACTACGCCGCCACGGTCACCGGTGGCGCCCGCCGCCCGCTCGCCCGGATCCGGACCGCTGCGCTGGGCGAGGCCGCGGCCGTGGTGGGCGCCGCGCAGCTGGCCCGTGAAGTGACCCACGCATGAGTGCTGCTCCGCGGTCGGATCACCGCGCCGGTCAGATCACCGCGCCGTCGTCCTGTCCGTCACCGCCGTCGGGCGGCGCCGGGTCCGGCCAGAGCCGCAGAACCAGCCAACCCAGCCCGGCGGCCAGCCCGAACAGCCCCAGTGGGAGCCCGTAGGTCGAGGGAACCCCCAGCCAGCCCGGTGCGAGGACGAGGGTCAGCCCGAGGCCGAGCAGGACCAGCCCCACGATCGCGGGCGGGCCGAGACGAGGCAGGGGCGGCGGCTCCGGCGGGACGAAGTGCCCCTCCTCCGCCGGCTGCGCGGAGACCGGGGCCGTCGGGGTGGGTGGCACGAACAGCGGCGCCGCGGGTCCGCGCCCGCCCTCACCGTCCGCGAGACCGTCCTCGTCGTCCGGCCACTCCGGGACCTGTCCCTCCCGCCGCCACGCCGACACGATCGCGTCGAAGCCGTCGGAGGCGGGGTCCAGCTCGCGCCCACCCTCGGCGTCGGATTCGCGGGTCATCGCACTGCCTCGCCGCGCTCGGTCGGCGACGCACGCAGGCGCCGTGCCGAGGTATTGCTCGCGCGCTCGCTCACGCAGCCTCCTCCGGTCGGGCACGTCGCGCTGGTGGCGGGTGTGACGCAGGCACCATCCTGACACGTGGGGGCCCTCGGCAGGGGACGCCGGGTCTGCCGGTTGTCCCGCCGAGGCGACCGTCCGTAGGGTGGTGCACGTCGAACTGGAGGGGGCACGCCCAGGTGCTGTACTGGTGGTCCAAGTTCGTGTTCCTCGGTCCGCTGCTCCGGTTGTTGTGCCGGCCCAGGATCGAGGGGCTCGAACACGTACCGGAGCGTGGTGGCGCCATCCTGGCGAGCAACCACCTCGCCGTGGTCGACTCGTTCTTCCTTCCCCTGCTCGTGCCTCGGCGGATCACGTTCCTCGCCAAGAGCGACTACTTCACCCAGCCGGGAATCCTCGGGCGACTCAAGAAGATGTTCTTCTACGGGGTGGGTCAGGTGCCGATCGATCGTTCCGGCGGGTCCGCGGCGCAGGGGGCGATGGACACGGCCGTCCGGTTGCTGCGCGACGACCAGCTGCTCGGCATCTACCCCGAGGGCACCCGCTCGCCCGACGGCCGGCTGTACAAGGGCAAGACCGGCGTCGCGCGGATGACCCTGGAGGCCGGCGTGCCCGTCGTCCCGGTGGCGATGATCGGCACCGACAAGGTGCACCGGATCGGCTCGCGGATATGGCGCCCGCGCAAGGTGCGCATCAAGGTCGGCGAGCCCATGGACTTCTCCCGGTACGCGGGCATGGCGGGTGACCGGTTCATCGAACGGTCGATGACCGACGAGATCATGTACGCGCTGATGGAGCTCACCGGCCAGACCTACGTCGACATGTATGCCGCATCGGTGAAGGAGCGCGCCGCGAAGGCGGAGGCGGCCGAGGCGGAAGCCCGCGATGCCGCACGCATCCCGGATTCGCAAGCAGGCTGATTCACTCGTCGGGGCCGGCGTCACCTCGACGGCCCATTCGATGTTGCGTTGTGTAACGGCGCCCGATCCGCATCCGATGGTGGGATGTGGATCGGCCCAGCAGCTCCCCCTCCGACGGCTCCACCGGGCTCCCGCCCCGCGCGGCGTCCGCGCGGCGCGGCCTGGTCCACGCGGTCGCGCCGTGGGCCGCTTTCGTCCTGTTCGCCGCCGTCCTCGTGACGGGAACGGCCGCCTGGTCCACCACGCTGCGGACGACGGACCCGAGTTCCGCGCTGGCCACGGGCCCGCTCCGGGAGGTGCCGTCGCCGGGTGTCCGGCCGCCGCCGGGATCGGTGCCGCTGCTGGCCACACCACCGCCGGCGGGGGCGGCGCCGGATCGGGGAGCACTGCGGCATGCGGCCGTGGTGGCCCGGCAGCCCCCGTCCCAGCTACCGCCGGCACCACCGGTCGAGGTCCGGCCGGGCGTGCCCGCCGCCCCGCAGGGTGGGTCGGCGCCTCCCGGACCCGCACTGGTCCTTCTGGACGGCACCGGGCCGGTCGGGGCGCCGGGTGACCCTGACGCACCGGCACCGGGTGCGGACGCGGTGCCCGGGCGATCGGTGCCCGGGGGATCGGTGCCCGCGGCCGAGCCGGTCCCGGGTGATGGTGCCCGCAGGAGCGCCCGGTGCGCATCCCCGTCCGACCCCACACCGGTACCGGACGGTCGGGCCTGCGTTCCGGTCCCTACGCCGGACGCCGTCGCGCCGTCGCCTTGACCGTGTCGGGATAGCCTGCTGCGGTGCGCTACTTCTACGACTGCGAGTTCATCGAGGACGGGACGACGATCGATCTCGTCTCCATCGGCGTGGTCGGCGAGGACGGGCGCGAGTTCTACGCGGTCTCGACCGAGTTCGATCCTACCCGCGCGGGAGGGTGGGTACGGGCCAACGTGCTGCCCAAGCTGCCCTCGCCGGCCGACCCGGCGTGGCGCTCCCGGGAGCGCCTGCGGTCGGATCTGCTCGCCTTCCTGACGGCAGGGGAGGGCGACGTGGAGCTGTGGGCGTGGATCGCCGCCTACGACCACGTCGCGCTGTGCCAACTGTGGGGCTCGATGCCCGCGCTGCCCCGGGCACTGCCGCGGTTCACCCGTGAGCTGCGGCAACGCTGGGAGGACGCCGGCCGCCCGCCGCTGCCGTTGCCCACGTCCGACGCCCACGACGCGCTCGCGGACGCCCGGCTCAACGCGCGCCGCTGGGACGCCATCGACGCCGCGGTCGCCGCACGCTGAACCCAGGCGCGTCCCGGCAGGTGGACGGCCTAATCTTGGGTCGTGAACTGGACCGTCGACGCCCCGGTCGAAGTGTTGCCCGAGCTGCCGCCCCTGCCCGCCGACATGCGGGCCCGCCTCGACGACGCCTTGAGCCGTCCTGCCGCCCAGCAGCCCAACTGGCCGGACGCCGCGCACGTGGCGCACGTCCGTACAGTGCTGGAGAGCGTCCCGCCCGTCACGCTCCCGCCCGAGGTCGACCGGCTGCACGACCGGCTCGCCGCAGTCGCCCGCGGTGAGGCGTTCCTGCTGCAGGGCGGTGACTGCGCAGAGACGTTCGTCGACAACACCGAGCCCCACATCCGCGCGACCATCCGCACGCTGCTGCAGATGGCGATCGTGCTCACCTACGGTGCGTCGCTGCCGGTCGTGAAGGTCGGGCGCATCGCCGGGCAGTACGCCAAGCCGCGCAGCACGCCCACCGATGCCCTCGGCCTGCCGTCCTACCGGGGCGACATCGTCAACTCGTTGGTGCCCGACCCGGCCGCGCGCATCCCCGACCCGTCACGGATGGTGCGGGCGTACGCCAACGCGGGCGCGGCGATGAACCTGGTGCGGGCGCTGACGGCCACGGGCATGGCCGACCTGACGATGGTGCACGACTGGAACAAGGACTTCGTGCGCACCTCGCCCGCCGGGGCGCGGTTCGAGGCGATCGCGAACGAGATCGAACGGGCGCTGCGGTTCATGGACGCCTGCGGGGTGGACGACCACAACCTGCACAGCGTCGAGTTCTACGCCTCGCACGAGGCGCTGCTGCTCGACTACGAGCGCGCGATGCTGCGCCTGGATGCCCGGGACGGGAACCGTCTCTACGACCTGTCCGCGCATTTCCTGTGGATCGGCGAACGTACCCGCCAGCTCGACGGCGCCCACATCGCCCTGGCCGAGATGTTGTCCAACCCGATCGGCCTCAAGATCGGCCCGTCGACCACGCCCGAGCTGGCCGTCGAGTACGTCCACCGCCTCGATCCCCACAACACGCCCGGCCGGCTCACGTTGATCAGCCGGATGGGCAACGGCAAGGTCCGCGACGTGCTCCCCGCGATCGTGGAGAAGGTCGAGGCGTCGGGACACAAGGTCATCTGGCAGTGCGACCCGATGCACGGCAACACCCACGAGTCCACCACGGGCTACAAGACGCGCCATTTCGACCGGATCGTCGACGAGGTGCAGGGCTTCTTCGAGGTGCACCGCGGCCTGGGCACGCACCCGGGCGGCATCCACGTCGAGGTGACCGGTGAGGACGTCACCGAGTGCCTCGGCGGGGCGCAGGACATTTCCGACGCCGACCTGTCGGGTCGCTACGAGACGGCGTGCGACCCGCGGCTCAACACCCAGCAGTCCCTCGAACTCGCCTTCCTCGTGGCGGAGATGCTGCGCGGCTGACGGTCCCCTTCCGTCAAGATCACCGCGGAGGTCAAGGACGGCTGCTGTGCGCGGGGGTGAAGGACGGCGGTCGTCGACGTACCGACGGTGGCGATCGCGTTGGAAGCCGGAGCCGAACGCCCCCAGCATCGTGCAGAACTACGCCCTGGCAGCCGGTTCCGCGTCAGAGCGTGTCGAGGACGATCGTCGTGTCCGGCTCGACGAGGGAACCGGCGCCCTGGCGTTGGTTGACGACCAGGCCGTCGTCCCGGCCCAGGCGCGACCGTTGCTCGGCATCGAGGCCGAGCTCGTCGAGGATGTCCTGCGCCTCTTCGAAGTTCTTGCCGACGAGGAACGGCACCCGGACCCGCTCCGGTTCGGGTTCGGGTTCCGGCTCGGCGCCGCGGCTGACCACGAGCGTGACGGGGTCGTCGACAGCGAGCTCGGTGCCCGATGCCGGGTCGGTGCGGATCACCGCCCCCGCGGTGACCGAGTCGCTGAACTCGTCGTCCGAGGTGATGCGCACCGGCTGCAGCCCGGCGTCCCGGACGATCCGCTCGGCGTCGGCCACGGCGGCGCCGGCCGCGACGGCGGGCACGACCGGCGGCCCGTCGGAGACGATGAGCTCGACGGTGGTGCCGCGCAGCAACCGCACCGCCGGCGGGGGCTCGGCGGCAGCCACGAGGCCTTCGTCAACGGTGTCGTCGGTCATGATCGTGGGGTCGGGGACGAGACCGGAGTCCCGCAGGATCTGCTCCGCCGCGGCCTGTTCCAGACCGATCAGCGTCGGCATGGCCGTCCAGCGCCCGGTGGTGACCCACCACACCGACACGCCGAGAAGCAGTGCCACCACCAGCACGACGGCGACCCAGATCCCGAACACGCGGCGGCTGCGGCGACGCTCCCGCACGTGCGGCGGGGGCTCGCCGCTCTCCGCGGCCCGGTTCGACTCGTGCGGCCGGGGGAGTGCCTGGGTGCCACGGGGCCCCGCGTCGGGACCGCTCGCTGCCTGCGCGACGCGCGCGGGCACCGTGTCCTTCTCCGCGATCGGGTCCTTCTCCGCGATCGGGCGCGGCGGCGGTGCGGGCGGCGGCACCCGTGGCACCTCCAACCGCTGTGCGACGCGACGCAGGTCGGCCAGCATCGCCGCTGCGTCGGCCGGCCGGACCGACGGGTCGCGGCGGGTCGCGCGCAACACCAGGTCGTCGAGCTCGGGTGGCACGTCGCCCGCCACGAGCGACGGAGCGGGGACGTCGGAGTTGACGTGCCGGAACGCGACCGAGATGGCGGTCTCGCCGACGTAGGGCGGCACGCCGGTGAGCAGCTCGTAGAGCAGTATGCCGGTCGAGTAGACGTCGCTGCGCGGATCGGCCGAGCCAGTGGCCACCTGCTCAGGGGAGAGGTAGGCGACCGTGCCCATGATCATGCCGACGTGGCTCGCGCCGGCCTGCGCGGCGGCGACGACCAGGCCGAAGTCGGCGACCTTGACCTCGCGCGCGTCGCTGATCAGCACGTTCTCCGGTTTGACGTCGCGGTGCACCATCCCGAGCCGGTGGGCCTCGGCCAGGCCGGCCAGCACCTGCTCCACCACGGCGATCGCCGCGGGCACGCCCAACGCACCGCGTGCCCGCAGGACGTCCCGCAGCGTCCCGCCCTCGACCAGCTCCATCACCAGGAACACCACCGGGCCCTCGGCGGAGTCGGCATCGCCCTGGTCGAAGACGTCGACGACCGCGGGATGGTCGATCCGGGCCGCCGACCGCGCCTCCCGCTCGAAGCGGGTGCGGAACGCCGGGTCGGCCGCCAGCCGCGGATCCATCACCTTCACGGCGACGGGCCGGTCCAGGCGCGTGTCGACGCCGCGGTACACAGTGGACATGCCACCGCGGGCCAGGATCGGTCCCAGCCGGTAGCGGGCGTCGAGGAGCGCACCTGCAGCCGTCGGGGCGTTCACGGCCACGAGGGTACCGTTCGGAGAAGTCGGTGCCCGGACCAGCCGCGCCTGTGGCATCGTTGTCGCTCGTGAACGACGTGTCCGTGCTGTCCGAGGACGTGGCGACCATGCCCGTCGAGGACGTCGCACAACTCCTGTCCGTCCCTGTCTCCCGCGTCCACCAGCTCGTGCGCGACGGGCAGATCCTCTCGCTGCGGCGCGCCGGCGTGGTCGTCGTGCCGGCCGACTTCTTCCACGACGTCGACGGCAGCGCCGCCGTCGTCAAGGGCCTGCCGGGCACCATCACCGTGCTTCGCGACGGGGGCTACGGCGACGGCGACATCCTGCGCTGGCTGTTCGACGAGGAGGACTCCCTGCCCGGAGCCCCGATGGCGGCGCTGCGGGCCGGCCGTCACCGCGAGGTCAAGCGCCGTGCGCAGGCCATGGCGTTCTAGCCGTGCGTGCTGATCGCCCGGACCGCGAGTGCCCGGGCGAGGGCCGGGAGCGCCACCGCCGCCCGGCGGCGGTTCGACACCGTCAGCCTGCGGTGCAGCACATGGTAGCCGGCGTCCTCGATCTCGTCGAGGATGCCGCGGTACAACGTGAACGCGCACCCCACGCACGCTCGGGACACCGGTTCGAGCATCCCGACCCCGGGTTCGGCGCGCCGGTAGACCGCGCGGGTGTGCGCCACCAGGTGGGCCAGGGCCCGCCGCACCCGAGGGTCCGGCCGGCGTGTGCGGCGACACCAGAGCAGCAGCTCGCGATCCACGCCGAACGCGGTGAGCTCGTCGACCGGGAGGTAGACCCGGCCCCGATCGAGGTCCTCGCCGACGTCGCGCAGGAAGTTCGTCAGCTGGAACGCGACGCCCAGCGCCGCCGCCGGGCCCTCTGCCTCGGCACGGGGCACCGCCGTGCCCAGGATCGGCAGCATCTGCAGCCCGATCACCGCAGCCGACCCGTGGATGTAGACGCCGAGGTCGCCGAACGAGGCGTAGCCGGTGACGTGGGTGTCCATCGCCATCGACGTCATGAAGTCGGTGAAGTGGCGGTGCTCGATGTCGTAGCGGCGCGCGGTGTCGGCGAGCGCGACGAGCACGGGATGCGACGCCGGGCCACCGCGCAGCGCCTGCTCCATCGAACCCGCCAATGCGTCGAGCTCGATCGCCTTCTTCGCGACGGGCCGGTCGTCGTCCAGGTCGTCGACGATCTCGTCCGCGTAGCGTGCGAACCCGTAGAGGGCGTGGACGGCCGGTCGTCGCTCGCGGGGCAGCAGCCGCGTGGCGAGGAAGTAGGTGCGGCCGTGGCGGGCGTTGAGCTCCCGGCACGTCGTGTAGGCCGCCCGCAGCGCCGGTTCGGTGATCCCGGCGGCGTCGAGCTCAGCCTGTCCGCTGCTCGACACGGGGACCTGGTTCGACACGTGGACCCCGCGTGGGACGTCCACCGCGGCGGGCGCGCAGGCGCAGCGGGTCGGGACGGACCAGCGAGACCGCGGCGAGCGCCGCGAGCAGGGCGCACGCGATGAGGTAGGGCCAGTTGTAGAGGGCGTCCTCGCCGTTGGGGTGGTAGACAATGATCAACATGAGGGACGCGAACACGACGTACTGCAGGCCCCGCGGTGTCCATGCGGTCATCGCGAGCAGTGCCATCCCCCAGCTCAGGTACCAGGGCAGCGTGGCGGGGGAGAGCACCGACACGGCGACGAGCACGATGCCCGCGCGACGGATGGCGTCCGGCCCGCCGTCGCGGGCCCCCCACCACTGACGACAGGCGAGCACGACCAGCACGAGTACGCCGACGGCCCGGGCGACGAGGATGAACGGCTGCTGCGGGACGTCCACGAACAGCCAGACGAGCCCGTGCCCGATCTGACCGACGGCGGTGGGGATCGACATCCAGTTGACGATCATCGACGGCGCGCTGAGCGCGGGCAGCCATCCCAGGCCGACCCCGGCGGCGAGCGAGCAGGCCGCGAACACCACCGCGAACACGCCGATGCCCGCGGCGCCCGCCTTCGCGATGCGGACCGGCCGGGAGCCCGTCATGTGCGCTGCCCACACCAGTACGAGGAACGGCAGCGCGACACCGGCGCTGGCCTTCACCGCCATGGCCGCGGTGACGAGCGCGATCCCGCCGATGTGCCCGCCGCGCAGCGCGACGAGCGACCCGGCTGCGAGCAGCCCCACGGCGAGCAGGTCGTTGTGCCCGCCGCCGATCATGTTGATGACCATCATCGGGTTGGCGACGGCGATCCACAGCGCGACCGGGACGCGGCCACCGAGCCGGCGCGTCAGCTCCGGCAGGGCCCAGATGAGCAGCGCCAGGCCGGGCAGCAACGCCAGGCGCATGAGGACGACGCCCACGATGATGTTGTCGCCCACCAGCCCCACCACGCTCTTGGCGAGGAGGATGAACAGCGGCCCGTACGGCGCTGGAGTGTCCTGCCAGAAGTAGTGGACGTTCTCGCTGAAGATGCCCGGCATCGCCCCGGGCCCCACGGCGTACGGGTCGAGACCCACCAGCGGCAGGCGGCCCTGCGCGAGGTAGCTGAACACGTCGCGGGTGAACAGCGGCGGCGACAGCAGCAGCGGCGCGGTCCACACGAGCGCGGTGGTGAGGACCGCGCGGCCGCCCACCCGCTCCGCGAGCACGTCGCGACCGAGCCGGATCCACGCCCACGCCATGAGCACGACACCGCCGTAGACCAATGCCGTGGCCAGCTCCTGGCCGTGCCCGTAGCGCCAGAATCCCAGAGCCGAGTCCGTCAGCAACGGGTCCCGAACCAGGACGCCGCCGGCACCGAAACCTCCGACGAGCATCATCAGCGACGCGGCCAGGCCGAGCAGGATCGGCCGGCGTGGCGGGCTGCCGAACCGCGACTGCCACGACGGCGACCCGGCGGCGCGGGCCGGGCCCGCGTCGCGCGTGGCCGGTTCGGGCATCGCCGGTCCGTCGACCGATGGTGAGGCGCTCATGACGCGACCCATGCTCCCACGACCGGCGTCACCCGGGTGTGGGCACCCTGGCGCCCGCGGGCGGCGCCGCGTGGACGCCGGTGATCCGCGCAGCGGCCAGCCGGCCGGAGATCAGAACGGGCGGGATTCCGACGCCGGGCGTGGTCCCACACCCCGCCAGCACGGCGTTCTCCAGCCCCCGGACGAGGTTGCGCGGCCGGAACGGACCGGTCTGGGCGAAGGTGTGTGCGGCGGAGAACGGGGTGCCGGCGGCGAGTCCGTCCGCGGCCCAGTCGGCGGGGGTGATCAGACGGGACACCTCGATGTCGCCGTCGATGTCGGTCAGCCCCGGGTGACCGCGCGCGTCGAGGACCCCGAGGAGCTCGTCGCGGTAGGCGGGTCCGATCCGCGCCCAGTCGAGCGGCCCGGTGTCGGTGTTGGGGCACGGTGCGAGCACGAACAGCAGGTCCGAGTCCGGCGGCGCGAGCCCGGGATCGGTCGCGGTGGGGCGCGTGATGAGCAGTGAAGGATCCGTCATCAGCCGGCCCTCGTCGATGATCTCCCGGAAGGTGCCCTCCCAGGCCGCACCGAACGAGATGGTGTGGTGGGCGACTTCCGGGCGGGTCCGGCGCAGGCCCGCGTGCAGGACGACGGCGCTCGGCGAGTACCGCAGCGGCACGGCACGCCGCGGGGCGCGTCCGACCAGGCGGTGCACCACCGGGAGATCGGGTGTGAGGACGATCGCGTCGCAGGCGAGCCGGTCGGTGTTCTCGTGGGGGTCGTCGGCCGCGGCGTGGCGCACGGCCGTGACCCGGCCTCCCCGCTGTTCCAGGCCGGTCACCGTGCGCCCGTAGTGGATCTCCGCACCCGCGGCGACGGCCGCGTCCGCGAGCGATCGGCCCACCTGCCGCATCCCGCCGCGAGGGAAAAAGACGCCCCCGACGGTGTCCATGTAGGCGATGACGCCGTAGGCGCCCAGAGCACGGTGCGGTGGCACGCCCGCGTACAGCGCTTGGAAGGAGAAGATGCGGCGCAGACGCTCGTCGGGCAGGAACCGGGCGACCTGGGGTCCGAGCCGCCCGAAGCCACCCAGTGCCCCGAGCCGCACGAGGTCCGGGCCCAGCAGGGCGAACGGCGAGTCGAAGTTCGCCCCGATGAACGTGTCGATCTCGGCCCGGTAGAGCTTCGTGAGCCACTCGCGCATCCGCCGGTAACCGGCCGCGGCGTCCGGTCCGCAGACCTGCCGTACCTCGGCCTCCATCGCCGCACCGTCGGTGTGCACGTCGATGGTGGAACCGTCGGCGAAGTGCGTCCGGTAGCCGGGGTCGAGCCGAACCAGGTCCAGCCGCTCCTCGAGCTTCTCCCCGACCGCGCCCAGCGCCTCGTCGAGCAGCTCGGGCATGGTCAGGACGGTGGGCCCGGTGTCCACCTGGTAGGTGCCGCGCTCGGTCCGCAGATCCAGCCGGCCGGCGCGCCCGCCCGGGTGCTCGGCCCGCTCGACGACGGTGACCCGGCGTCCGGCGCCGAGCAGGTGCAGCGCCGTGGTCAGGCCTGCGAATCCGGCCCCCACGATCACGACGTGGTCGGTCCGGCCGCGAACGGTGCGGGTCACTCGGATCTCCTCAACTGGGTCTGCGGGTCGTCGACCAAGGTCTTCGGGTCGACGGCTTGTCTGCTGGTCGCTAGCTCCGTCTGCGGGTCGCGGTCACGGCCAGCTCGGCGAGCCGGGTCGCGGCCGGTTCCTCGATCTCGACGGACGACAGCGCGTCGAGCGCCGAGCCGGTCAGCGTGGCGATCCGCTGCTCGACCGACTTCACGGCGCCGAGGTCCAGGAGCATGTCGCGCATGCGGTCGACCCCCGCGGCGTCGAGATCGGGGTCCCCGACCGCCGTCTCGATCGCGGCGCATGCGGCGGTGTCTCGCCGCCGCTCGGCGTGCTCGAGGGCAAGGGCGAGCAGCAGCGTCCGCTTGCCCTCGCGCAGGTCGTCCCCGGCGGGCTTGCCGGTGACCTGGGGATCGCCGAACACGCCGAGCAGGTCGTCGCGCAGCTGGAAGGCCACACCGATGTCGGTGCCGAACCGCCGGTACGCGGCCACCAGCGCGGGATCCGCGTCGGCGATGGCGGCACCCAGGTGCAGCGGTCTCTCGACCGTGTAGGCGGCGGTCTTGTACCGGTCGATCTGCAGGGCGGCGCGAGTGGAGGTGTCGCCCGTGGACTGGTGGAGCACGTCGAGGAACTGCCCGCCGAGCACCTCCGTGCGCATCGCCTCCCAGGGCACCGCCGCCCGCGCCACCACCGCGGGGTGGAGTCCCGAGTCGCGCAGCATGTCGTCGGCCCACACCAGGGCGAGATCACCGAGCAGGATCGCCGCGGCGGCCCCGAACCGGGCGGGGCGACCGCGCCACCCGGCGTCGGCGTGGCGGCGGGCGAACGCGACGTGCACCGTCGGGTGCCCCCGTCGGGTGGCGGAGGCGTCCATCAGGTCGTCGTGGATGAGGGCACAGGCCTGGATGAGCTCGAGCGCGCTGATCCCACGCAGGACCGACGTGGCCTCGGGCGAGTCGGGCGAGCCACCCGCACCCCGCCAGCCCCACCAGGCGAACGTCGGGCGGATCCGCTTCCCGCCGGCGAGGACGAACGCCACCAGTGACTCCGCGGCCTCGGCGAAGGCCGGGTCGATCGCGGCGGTGGCCGCCCGACGTGATTCCAGGTAGGCCGCCAGGACGGCCTCGATCCCGACGACCAGTTCGCGGTCGTCCGGCCGCCCGGCCGTGCCGTCACCCGTGGGCAACGGTCCGGTGTCGACGGTGCGGGTCACCGGGGGGGCCGGCGGCGCGACGTCGGCACCGATCTCGGGGTTCCAATCGAACGTGCTCGTCGGGAAGGCACGGGCCGAGGGTAGTCGGGCACCGGGACTACGGCGCGTCGGCGCGGCCGTGACCGTAGTCTGAACCCGTGAAGGTGACCATTGAAGGACCCGTCGAAGGTGACCCGTTGAAGGCGACCCGTTGAAGGCGACGCAGTGAAGGTGACGCAGCGGATCGATCGGGACCGACCGGTGTTCTCGGCCGAGTTCTTCCCACCCAAGGACGATGTGGGCGAGGCGGAGCTCTGGCGGGCGATCAGGAGGCTCGAGCCACTGGACCCGGCGTTCGTGTCGGTGACCTACGGCGCGGGGGGCTCCAACCGTGATCGGACGATCCGCACCACCGCGCGGATCGCCACCGACACGACGCTCGTGCCGATGGCGCACCTGACGGCCGTGTCGCACTCGCGGGCCGAACTGCGCCAGGTGGTCGGTGAGTACGCCGCCGCAGGCATACCGAACGTCCTCGCGGTACGCGGTGACCCCCCCGGCGGGCCGCTGGGGGAGTGGACCGCGCACCCGGACGGGCTCACCTACGCCGACGAGCTGGTGTCGCTGGTGCGCGAGTTGGGCGACTTCTGCGTGGGCGTCGCCGCGTTCCCGTACGGCCACCCGCAGTCACCTGACGAGACCGCCGATCTCGACCGGCTCCTGGTCAAGATCCGTGCCGGGGCCGACTTCGCCATCACCCAGCTCTTCCTCGAACCGGACGGGTTCCTGCGGCTGCGCGACCGGCTGGCCGCTGCCGGCTGCGACGTGCCGCTGCTCCCGGGGATCATGCCGCTCACGACGATGCGCACGTTGCGTCGGGGCCCGGAGCTGTCCGGCGCCGCCGTGCCGCCCGCGCTCGTCGAGCGGATGGAGCGCTACGCCGAGGATCCCGCGGGCTTCCGTACCGCCGGCATGGACGTGACCACCGAGCTGTGCGCCCGGCTGCTCGAGGAGGGCGTGCAGGGCCTGCACTTCTACACCCTCAACCGGTCGACGGCCACGGCCGAGCTGGTGAGCCGGCTCGGTCTCGGAGCGCGCCGGCCTGTGGGGGCCGTCAGCGGACCGGCGGGCTGAGCGGGGGGTTGCGGGTGCGGCGGGCGATCACGACGACGGCCAGGGCAGCCGCACCGACGACGGCGCCGAGCCCGAGCGTCCAGTTGGCCGCGGACGGCGTGTTCGGGTCGTCGTAGGCCACCAGTGCCGTGACGTCGCCGACCTCGCCCGGGGTGAACGTCCAGCTCACCGTGCCCGAGTCGATGTCGCCGTTGGTCTCCGTCACCCGCCCGGGGAAGCTGATCTTGAGCTGGAAGTCGGCCCGGTCCACCGAGACGGTGGTGAGATCCACCGAGCCATTGACCAGCACCCGGCCGCCGACACGACGCAGCGTCAGCTCGGCGCCGGGGCCCCCCGCGGCCCCCCCCCCCCCCAACCCCCCCCCCCCGTGGGAACGGCCCCCCCCCCCCCCCCGCCCCCCCCCCCCGCGCCCGGGTCGGGGGGGGGCGGGGGCGGGGCGCCCCGGCCGCCGCCGTCAACGCCCCGACCTGTTCGAAGGTCAGCCCGGCGAAGCGGAGCACCGAGCCGACGTAGCCGTCCTGGCGGTACTCCGCGGACTCGATCCCGGAGGCGAGCGCGGGTGGCAGCGTGAACTCCGGGCCGCGGTCGTCGGGTCCCTTCTCGGGTGTGGCGAGCACGATCTCGCCCGTGACGGTGTCGTCGGGTTGCACGGCGAGGGCGGTGCGGACGCGGGCGCACCCACCCAGCAGCAGACCGGTCAGCAACACCGTGAGCAGGAGGGCGGGCAGTGCCCGGCGTCGAGACGGGAGCGGTCGTGGCGGCGGCACCGAGCCATCGTGCCATCCGCCACCGACAGTGTGTTCCCTGCCGGTCTGCACGTTCTATGCCGGCGGCGGCAGCGGGAGCTCGCGGCCGAGCACGGCGAACGGCCGCGAGTCGCCGGTGAACCGGTGGTCCCGGAGCACGTCCTGGAATCCCAACCGGCGGTAGAGCTGCCAGGCCCGACCGGGTGGGCTCGGGGCGTGCTCGGGTGTCGACAGGAGCACACGCCGACGGTCGGTGCCCGCCAGGAGCGCGCGCAGCAGCCCTTCGCCCAGTCCGGCTCCCTGAGCATCGGGTCGCACGTGCAGCTCGGTCAGCTCGAAGTAGTCCACGAGCCAGGCCTGTGCGTCGGGTCCCGCCCCCCGCAGGCCCCGGCGCACCTCCTCGAACCACCACTGGCCCGGGCCGCCGCTGTAACCGTAGGAGATCCCCAGCAGGGTGTCGGCGGCGTCGATCCACCCGACAGCGCGCCATCCGGGCCTGCGGACGTGGTCGAGCCAGAGTGCGCGACGGTGCCGTGCCGTGCCCGGCGGGTAGCCCATCGCCGAGACGTAGACCTCCAGCGCGTCGGTCAGCCGGTCGGCGAGGGCGCCGGATCCGAACTGGACGAGCTGGCGCGCCGGAGCCGTGGTCACGCACTCCATCACACCATGTGCGGCGGGGGCGCGGTGGTCGACGCCGGGCTTCCGTACCGAATGCCGTGACGTGGGTGGCGTGGCGCGTTGTGGTGGCGTAGGATCGAACATGTGTTCGATCACGGCAGCTCGGTGGAGGGCGGGGGAAGCGCGCCGCTACCGCGTGCGCCGATCGCCCGGAGCCGGTCGGAAGGAGAGTACGCAGGTGAATGCCTTCAGCCGGATGTTCGGGTCGCGGCAGCCGACGCCGATCCAGGTGCGGTGGCAGGACGGGGAGCCGGTCGAGTTCGAGCGCCGGCCCATGCGGAGAGGGCCGCGGTTCCTGGTCACCGACGTCCGTGAGCGTTGGATCGAGGAGTCGCCGTGGCCGTTCCCCTCGCCGATGCCGGTCGGGGGCGACCGGTTGCGGTGCTGGCGGGTCGTGGCGCAGTCGGCCGGGGATCTCGAGGCACCGGCGCACGAGTTCGTGCTGCGGATGCGGGCCGGCCCCGGCGTGTGGGACGTCCTGCGGGTGGCGGAGTGAGAACGGGGACGCACCGAGGGAAGGAGTCGACGATGACCATGACCACCACCCGGGTACCGGAGCCCCGTCGAGTCGGCGTGGGGCGTCCGGGTCCGGCGCCTCGCCCGACGTGCCCGATGACCGGGTCCGCCGGCCCGTCACCGGTCGGACCTGTGGGCCCGCCGCCCACGTCCCGGCCGGCCCTGAGCCTGCTGCGCCAAGCCGCCGACGGGCTCGCCGAGGCCCACCGCGAGGCCGATCCACTGCTCCGGTACCCGGCCGCCTATCTCGCGGCGCTGCGCGCCGGAGCGGCGGTGCTCGCGGTTCGCGCGCGCCCGCGGGCCCGTCGCGGGGCCACCCGCAACGTCTGGCAGCTGCTCGCGGAGGTGGCACCCGAGCTGGGCGAGTGGTCGGTGTTCTTCGCCTCGTGCTCCGACACCCGCGCGGCCGCCGAGGCCGGCATCACCCGGTTGGTGGGGCAGCGGGACGCCGATGACCTGCTGCGCCAGGCCGAGCAGTTCGTCGGCATGGTCGCCACCTCGCTGACGCTGAGATGAACGGGCGGCCGCGCGGGTGGTCGGTACGCGCGGTCGATCAGCGGGTGGGCGGCGGTGCGGTCGTCTCCGCCCGTGGCCTGCGGGTCCGCTCGCTACGCAGCACCCGTCCCAACAGAGTCGTGAACACCGCCGACACCTCCCGCGCGCCGGGTGTGTCCCAGCTCTGGATCGGCAGGCAGGCGCCCTGCGCCTGCTGGATCGCCGAGCGGTCGGGCAGCACCCCGCTGAGCACCAGCGGGCCGAACAGCTCGCGCAGCTCGGCGATGCGGAACTCATGCTCGGTGTTGCGCGGCCGCACCCGGTTGATCAGGACCCCGAGCGGCTGCAGATCGGGGTTGCCGCGCAGTCGTTCGGTCTGCACGGCGTCGAACGCCCGCTGCACTCCCGACACCGCGAACATCGTCGGGTCGGTCACGAGGACCGCCCGGTCCGCGGCGGCGAGGGCGCTGCGCGTGAGCTGCCCCAGCGAGGGAGGGCAGTCCACGATCACCAGCCGGTAGGGCCTGTCGTCGAGCCCGAGGTCGTCGATGTGGGAGGGATCGTCCCTTGCGCCGTCGTCGTCCCCGGTGCGCTCTCCCGGCTCGGCGAGCTTCCGCAGCGCCCGCCCCAGCCGGCTCAGCGCCTTGGCACCGGGATCGGGATGGTTGTGCCGCTCCGCCTGCTCCGCCCCCACGAGGACGTCGAGGTTCTCACCCCATCCACTCGGGGTGATCGCCCGGCGGAGGACCGACCGACGCGGATCGTCGAGCACCTCGGCGACGGTGGCGGTGGTCGGGCCGACGTCCAGGGCGAGGGTGGCGTTGGCCTGCGGATCCAGGTCGACCACGAGCGTACGCACCCCGTGCTGCTGTGCCGCGCCGGCCAGACCCAGCGCCACCGTCGTCTTGCCCACTCCACCCTTGAGGCTCAACGTGGCGACGACTTGCACGGCGATCAACCTACCCCTCCCCGCGCGGCACTACGCTGGCGCTGTGAGGGCAGGCGCGGACACGGGGAAGTTCAGGGTCGCCATGGCGTCCCGGTCGACAGCGGGATCGGGGTCGTGAGCACCACGGCGGGAGAGACCGTCGCCGCCCCCGCGGAGGGGCCCGTACGCCGTGCGGTGTCCCTCGCGCTGGCCTCCGTGGCGGCCCGTCACCCGGGACGCGCTCCGCGCGTGCTCGACGTCGGGGGCGGCAGTGGCGGGTGGGCCGTGCCGCTCGCCCGGTCGGGGTGCGCGGTCACGGTGGTCGACAACAGTCCCAACGCGCTCGCGGCCCTGCACCGGCGGGCGCGGGAGGCGGGCGTCCACGAACTGGTCACGCCGGTGCAGGGGGATGTCGACGCCCTCTCCGACGTCGCCCCGCCCGGTGGTGCCGATCTCGTCCTCGGTCACGGCCTGCTCGAGGTGGTCGACGACGCGTCGGCTGCGGTGGCGGCGCTCGCGCTGGCCACCGCACCTGGCGGCACGGTGTCGGTGCTGGTGGCGGGGCGCTATGCCGCGGTCCTGGCCCGCACGCTGGGGGGCAGGCTCGCTGAGGCACGCGCGCTGCTCACCGACCCCGACGGGCGGTTCGGTCCGGACGACGCCCTGCGCAGGCGGCTCGACTCCGGCGCCCTGCGGCGGCTGCTGGAGGTCGATGGCCTGGTGGTCGACGTGCTGCAGGGCGACGGCGTCATCGAGGGTTGGGTGCCCGGCTCGGTACGCGACGGCGGTCCGGTGGCGGCCCGGGCGGTCGCGGAGCTCGAAGGGCTCGCCGCAGTAGAGCCGGCGTTGCTGGAGGTCGCCGTGCGGCTGCACGCCCTGGCCCGGCGTCCGGCGTGACCGACTCGTCGGGCCCGTTGTCCGGCGTCCCGTATCACCTTCGTCGGTGGTCGGAGTCGCTGGGACCGGCCCCGAGCAAAGATCGACCCGTCCGCTCGACGAGTCCGGGTAGTCGCCGAGCCGAAGGACTCGTATCCTGACACCAGACGCCCACTCCCGGGCGCTCGTCGCGTCGTTCCGGCACCATGGAAGATGACCCGACAGGATGACCAGTGCCGGAGGCGAAGCCATGCCCCTCTCCGAGCACGAGCAGCGTCTGCTCGAACAGATCGAGCGCGCTCTCTACGCCGAGGATCCGAAGTTCGCGTCCACCGTGCGCGGTGGACGTTTGCGCAAGCCCACCCGCCGCCGCCGGCTGCAGGGTGTCGCCGTCTTCCTCGTCGGGCTCGTCCTGCTCGTCGTCGGTGTCGCCGTTCCTCAGCTCTGGCTCGCGTCGGCTTTCCCCGTGCTGAGCGTGGTCGGCTTTCTCGCGATGCTCGGGGGCGCGGTACTGGCGGTCACCTCGGTCGGCTCGCCGGGCAAGGGCACTCCCGCAGGTGAGACGGAGCCCGACAAGAACGGCTTCACCGGTCGGATGGAAGAACGTTTCCGCCGCCGCTTCGAGCAGGAGTAGCAGTCGTCCATCGCGCCGCCGTCCGGTTCATGGACCGGCAGCGGCGCGATCCGTTGGTGCCGTGGCCTGCGCGTCGGCGAGGTCCGGGACGTGGTTCGCCTTCCGGGCGCGAAGCGTGCCGAAGACCGATCGTGGGAACAGCCGGTCCCTGGTCGTCAGGCTGCTACCCGCCGCGATCGCCGCGCGTACCTGCCGCACCGGACCGGTGAGTTCCTGGGCGTCGGCGTGGCCCGCGCCGTACCAGCTCGACTCCACCGCTCCCACGACGATGCGCAACGCCTGTTGGGCATCGTCGTCGAGTCGGTGGTCCCGCACCAACCGCCGGGCGGTCGCGCGGACGGTGTCGGTCGGGCGGGGAGGCGCGCCACGGTCAGCCGACTCGGCGAGCAGCTCGGCCCACCCGGCGCCTGCGGCGTCCGGACCCCCGGCAGCCCCGGCCGCCCGCCTGCGTCGACCGCCCCCGGCCCGCAGGCCCCGCCGCAGC
>JAJAZD010000182.1 GCA_026785945.1 Pseudonocardia sp.
CGACCGCGTGATCGTGCACCTGCCCCGCGACTGGCCGTGGCGCGATGGGTGGGAGGGCGTCTTCGACGCCACCCACCGCGCACCACCCGCCCGCGCTGCCTGACCCGGCCCCCAACCGACGCGCACCACCCGGCGGCCCACAGCGGCCCACCCGCCCCGACCCACCAACGCGAACGGACAAGCCGCAGAACCGACGGCGGCGGATCACCCACGCGCGAGCACAAACGAAACGATCATCACCACGAAACCCGACCACTCACAATTGGGCGGTGGATCGAGGCTCAGCGCTGCGGTTCCGGCCGTCCCAGTCCGGCGCGGCGGGCCCGCGCCACCGCGTCGGCCCGGCTGGTGACCTGCAGCTTGGTGAACACCGCCGACACGTGGTTGGCGACCGTCTTGGTCGCCAACCCGAGCCGGGCGCCGATCGCCGCGGTCGGCAGCCCCTCGGCGAGCAGCTCGAGCACCTCGTGCTCCCGACGGGTCAGCTCGGGGAACGGGTCGGCGGCGGTCTCGCCCGCCAGCCGCCCCAGCACCAGCCGCGCGACCCCTGGACCGAAGATCACCTCTCCGGCCGCGACAGCGTGGATCGCGCGCACGATCTCCTGCTGCGACGCACCCTTGAGGACATAGCCGCGCGCCCCGGCGCGCATCGCGGCGAGCACGGAGTCGTCGTCGTCGAACATCGTGAGCATCAGCACCGCGACATCCGGAGCCACCCGGCCGATCTCCCTGGCCGCGCCGACCCCGTCCAGGTCGGGCATCTGGACGTCGAGAACGACGACGTCGGGCCGCAGCGTCACCGCAGCCCGGACCGCCTCCCGGCCTGTGCCCGCGGTGCCCACGACCTCCACGCCGGGCACCGAGGCCAGCAACGCAGACAGCCCGTCCCGGACGACGGGATGGTCGTCAGCGAGGACGATCCGGAGCTGCTCAGCCATCCTTGCCCACGTCCTCCCGGCCGACCGGCAACCGCGCCCAGACCAGCCCGCCGCCGCCCGCGACGGGCCCGGCCGACCAGCGGCCACCCAGCTCGGCGGTCCGCTCGCCGATCGAGCTCAGCCCGACCCCCGGCGTCCACTCGGGCGCCCCTGCGGTCCCGTCGTCGCGAACCGTGATCTCCAGCGCACCGTTCATCGTCAGTGAGATGTCCACCTGGCCCGCGCCCGAATGCCGGGCCGCGTTCGTCAGCGCCTCGGTCGCGATCCGGTACGCGGCGACCTCGACGGCGGCGGGCAGCGTCGGCAGCGGCTCGGGCAGGTGCACGGTGACCGTCGGGCCCCCGAGCTGAGCACCCTGCCGGCGCAGCGCCTCGGCCAGGCCCACATCGTCCAGCGCGGGCGGGCGCAGCGCGTGGACCAGGCGACGAACGTCGTCGATGGCGTCGGTGGCTGCGGTCCGCAGCCGATGCAGCGACTCGGCGGCTCCGGCCGGGTCGGACAGCAGCAGGTTGCCCGCGGCGTCGGCGCGGAACGCGATCCCGGTGAGTACCGGCCCCAGCCCGTCGTGCAGGTCGCGGCGCAGCCGGCGGCGCTCCTCCTCGCGGGCGGCGACGATCCCCTCGCGGGAGCGCTGCACCGCCTCCGACAGCGCGGTGGCCGCTGCGGCGGCGGCCAGCGGCACCGCCAGCAGCTCCAGCGCCGAGCGGTCGGCCGGGTCGAGGCGGCGCTGTCCGGACCGCACCCCGACCACCAGCTCGCCCACCCGGTCATCGCGGTAGTGCAGCGGGACCGCCTCCAGCAGCTCGGGTGGTGTCCCGACGGCCGCGCGTTCGGTCCCGTCCACCCGCAGGGCCGCCGACGGCAGCCGCAGCGCCTCGGTGATCGCGGCCAGCACGTCGTCCGGTTCGCTCCCGACCTTGAGCTGCGCCCCCATCCGCGACAGCGCCCGGACCGGGTCGGCGCGGTCGCCGTAGAGGGCGCGGTCCACCGCCCGCTGCAGCCGCACGCGCACAGGGTTGAACCCGATCGCGACGACCAGCGTAGCGATCACGGCGCTGCCCGTCCCGTCCCGCAGCAGCGGGTTGACGAGCGTGACCAGCCCGAGGTAGGCGCCGGCGACTCCTGCGGTCAGGGCTGTGTAGAGCACCGCACGGGAGAACACCAGCCGGATGTCGAGGAGCCGGTGGCGCAGCACCGCGACGGTGATCGCGGCCGGCACCAACGGGATCACCAGCAGGACCAGGACGATCTGTCCGTCGGGCGACCCGGGCTCGGGACCCCAGAAGACCAGGATGGCGAGCACGGCGGCGAGCGCGAGCACCAGCCAGAGCAGCTGGCGGCGCTCCGGCTCGGTACCGCGCCGGTAGCGCACCGCCAGACCCACCAGCGCGGCGAGGTACACGGCGAGGTTCACGTACTCGGTCGCCGCCCACAGCGGCGCCAGGCGATCGTGGTCGGGCAGGAAGATCCAGGCCTGCGAGTCGGGCCCGCCGAGCAGCCCTTCCGGCGCGGCACCGTTGGCGAGGGTGAACACGACGCTGTTGGCCGCCGCCACCCACACCACCGGCCACCACCGGGCGCCGGGCAACGTGCCGGTCGGGAACAGCAGCAGCGCCAGCGGGATGCACAGCCCGATCGACCACGGCCAGCCGTACGCGGCGACGGTCCCGACGGTGCGGGTCAGCGCAGCGGGCCAGCCGTTCTCCCGCCCGGCGAGCAGCAGCGGCGCGGTGGCCGCGGTCGAGCCCTGCAGTACGGCGGCGGCGAGCAGCAGCCAGCCCAATGCGTTGCGCGGGCGGTGCCCGGCGATCAACCCACCGGCGACGGCGAACGCCAGCGCGATCGCCGAGTTCGTCAACAGGAACGAGTCCCGGACGTCGGTGTACGAGAACCCGGCCAGCAAGGCGCCGAGCGCGGCCGTCGCGACCTCCGCGACCGCAACGCCGAACACCCCGGCCGCCAGCACGGTCCGCGCGCGGGTGCGACCGTACGGGTCGACGTCGGTGCTGGTCACCGGCACATCATCGCGCCTGGGCCGGGCCGAAGTCCCGGGTCGCCCCCCGATCCCACCCAGGAGATCACCCGGGCGGACCTGGGATACCGACCGTGGTGGGCGGGCACGCGGTGGCGCCACTGTGATCGCGACCGAACCCCACGCCCCAGGAGGCCGCCATGTCCACCGCCGACGTCCACGCACCCGCCCCGCCCCGCATCTCCGGGCCGTGGCTCGCTGCCACAGTCGCCGTCGCCGCGGCCGGGCCGCTGGCCATCGCCGCGGTACGCGCGATCCTGCCCTACGACACCACCGACGAGCCTGCGGCAATCATCGCGGACATACAGGCCGCACCCACGACGACCGCAGCAGTGATCTGGCTGGTCTTCGCGGCCCTGCTGACGCTGCCGCTCGGGGTGGCGATCACCGCGCGGCTCGCGATGGCGGCTCGGCCTGTGCTCGGCACCGTCGCCGCCGTCGTCGCGTGGGCGGGGTTCCTCAGCCTGTTCCTGGCGGTGGGCGTCGACCAGCTGGCCCCGGCGGCGGCCGAGGCCGGGCTGACGATGGAGCAGACCGTCGCCCTCGACGGTGCGCTCACAGCCCAACCCACCGCGAACCTGGCCCTGATGGTCTTCTTGATCGGACATGTGCTCGGCGCGGTGCTCCTCGGGATCGCGTTGTGGGGAAGTATCCCCCGCTGGGCCGCGGCCGCGCTGATCGTCTCGCAGCCGCTGCACCTGGTGTTCGCGGTGATCGTCCCCAACCACGCCCTGGACGCCGCGGCCTGGGCGCTCACCGCCGTCGGTTTCGCCGCGGCTGCGCTCACCTCCGCCCGGCGCGGCCCGGTGACGAGGGGATCCACCATCGAGTATTGATTGACCATGATCGACATTGACGACGACGTCCTGGCCCGCGCCGCCCGCGAACTCGGCACCACGACGAAGAAGGACACCGTGAACGCCGCGCTGGCCTTCGTCGCCGAACGTCGGCGTCGGATCGACGCGTTCCTCGATAGCCCGCACGCTATGGGCACCGGACCCGAACGAACCCACATCGACGACGCCGTCACCGCGGTTCGCCGCCACCGCGCCGCCCACCCCGTTCCGCTCGGCCTGCCCACCATCCGGGCCACCACACCCGCACCGCTGACCGCCCCGGAGACCATCGCGTGAGCACCACCACTGCCACCACCAGCAAGCGCGCCGCCACTACCGCGACGCCACTGCCGCACCGCCAGACCCCCGGGCGCAAGCGATGCGCGAGGGCCGCCACGCCGACAGCGCACGCCGCCGACAACGCGTCCTCACCACGCTCGACCGCACCGCTGCCCAGGGCGCCGAGATCAACGTGTCCGCCATCGCCCGCGCCGCCGGGGTCGACCGCAGCTCCCTCTACCGCCACCGCGACCTCCTCGGAAAGATCCACACCCTCGCCGCCGAGCCGCCCACCACCACCAACGGGGCCCTGAGGCCCGGCGGTCACCCGGGCCTCGCCGCAGGCCGACCTGCTCGCCGCCCACGAACGCGCCACCCGCCTCCACACCCGCATCCAGCACCTCGAACATCGGCTCTCCGACGCCCTCGGCGAGCACACCTGGCGCGAGTCTGAGGCGCCCCGTTGTCCTCGGACCACGATCCAATAGGATCTGGCCCGGAAGGTGATGCGAGGAATGGCAAGGAAATACCGCAAGTTCAGTCCCGAGTTCCGGGACGAGGCTGTGCGATTGGTGATCG
>JAJAZD010000183.1 GCA_026785945.1 Pseudonocardia sp.
CGGGGGGGGGGGCGGCGCCCCCCCCCCCCCGGGCCCCGCCCCCGGGGGCGGCCGGGCGCGCGGCCGCGCGCCCCCCCCCCCCCCCCCCCCCCCCGCCCCCGCCGGCGCCCCCCCGCGCCGAGGTGGAGGAGGAACTGCGCCGCAACTACGCGAGCGCGGCCCGACGCCCGCGCCCCCCGGTGTACGCGGTCCCCACCTGACCTGCGCGAACGGCACTCTCGAACGATAGGTTGGACCGAAAGTGCCGCTCGCGCGATCCCGGCTGCGGCGATCCCGGCTGCGGCGCGGTTGCTGCGGCGATCCCGGCGGCTGCGGCGCGGCGGCGGCGCTACGGCACCCTTGCCGGCACATGGCGGGATCGCCAGGTCCACCACATCATGACGAACAGCAGGACGGTGAACCACACGTAGGTGCTGCCCGTGACCTGTTCCCACAGGGTCCAGGCGAGCTCGCGGTCGTCGGCGCGCGGGAGGTCCTGCTGATGGGGCGCGATCACGAACACAGCGGCCGCGGCGACGGTGACGGCGAGCCACACCCGGGACCGGGCCCGCCACGCCGAGACGGCCGCCACCAGCAGCGCGGGAGCCACCCACACCCAGTGGTGCGACCACGACGTGGGTGACACGAGCAGCGCCACCCCGGCCGTCGCGACCAGCGCGAGGGGCGCCGGCGCGCGCCGGATCACGGGCACGGCCATCCCCAGCAGCGCGCCGGACAGCAGCAGCCACACCACGGTGCGGGGGGCACCGGTGAGCCCGGCCCGCACCAGCACCGCCTCGAAGGACTGGTTGGTGAAGAACGGCGAACCGCTGACCCCGCCAGTCGGGTTGCCCAGCCAGAACTCGACGGACGCTCCGGGCGCCACCGCGAACCCGATGGCCGTCGCGACCGCCCCGGACACGGCGGCGACGGCCGCGGACCGGTAGTCGCGGCGCAGCAGGAAGTACAGGACGAACGCGGCGGGCGTCAGCTTGATCGCCGCCGCGACGCCGATCAGCATCCCCCGGGGCCAGCGCGGCCGGGCGACCAGGCAGTCGAGCGCGACCAGCGCCATGAGCACGAGGTTGATCTGGCCGAACTCGATGGTCTCCAGCACCGGTTCCAGCGCGAGCGGGGGGCTCCGGTAGCCCGTGGCGGCGAAGTCGACGGCCTTCCCGGGCTGCACGGCCAGCGCCAACGGCAGCACGAGTGAGGTGACCGAGAGGGCACCCCCGGGCCCGCCCGACGGCCACAGTCGCCGCGCCACGACGTACAGCGTCGCCCCGAGCGCCAGCACCGACAGCGCGAGCAGGCCCACCCAGGCCACCGTCCACGGCACTGTCCCGAGGGGCACCATCACCAGCGCGGCGAACGGTGGGTAGATGAAGGGGAGCGCGATGTGGCCCGCCGTATCGGGCAGCGGGCCGTACAGGTCGCCACCGGTCAGCCAGGCCTGGACACCGAAGCGATACACCTCGAGGTCGATGTGGCGGCCACCCGTGTGGACCACCAGGCCGGCGAGGACGAGCACCAGCAACGGCACGGACACCGGGAGGATCCGGCGCGGCGCGCGGAGCTGCTCGAGCACCCACGCCGACCATCGCCTGGTGGCCGGCGGGCCCGTCACCGTCACGATCACGTCCTCCGTCCGGCCGTCCGATCATCGGTCACGGTATCCGCACGCGCCATGACCCGCGGCGGCCGGTGCCCTCGGCTGCAGGCGGGCCGTCAACGGGCCGGGCCGAGCAGTGCGTCGGCCATCAGTGCTCCGGACCATTCGTGGAACCGGTCCCAACCCCAGCCACGGCGGTTGACCAGGCGGTCGGCGATGTCGGGCGCCGTCAGCGTCCACAGCACGTCAGCGGCGCTCTGGACGTCCAGGCCGTCGCGGAGCCCGAACCGTCGGGCGACGTACGCCGCGGCGTTGCCGGTTCCGGTGGCCCGCTCGCCCTCGATCGTCTCGGCGAACGCCCGCAGGTCGGTGTCACCGGTGGCCGCCTGGGCCAGCCGCATGGTGACCAACGGCAGGACGCGCTCGGACTGAAGATCAGCTACGAGGTGCACGACGTCGTCGACGTCGGCGACAGGGTCGCCATCCGCGCCACCGTCCACGGGGTGCACAACTCGGACCACCTCGGCGTACCGGCGACGGGGAAGCCCTACGCCATGCCCACCATGCACCTCTACCGGGCCGAAGGTGACCGGATCGCCGAGCACTGGGGCGTTCGTGACGGGTACAGGGTGCTGGTGCGGATCGGGGCGCTACCGCCACCGACCCTGCCTGCCGGCATGACGGGGTCCCGCTGAACCATCTCAAGGCCGTACTGCGGACAGTGGCGTCGGCGTGTCAGCTGATTCCGGCGGCATCCATGCCGCGGAGCTCCTTCTTGAGGTCGGCGATCTCGTCGCGGAAGCGGCCGGCGAGCTCGAACTTCAGATCGCGCGCGGCGGCCAGCATCTGCTCGGAGAGTTGCTGGACGAGGTCGGCGAGCTCGGCCCGCGGCATGTTCGCGGTGTCACGCCCGGAGATCACGCCGGAGCTGGCGCGCCCGGGCTCGCCCGCGGCGCGCTTGCCACGCGACTGGTTGCGGCCGGATCCGCCGACGGGCACGGTGCCCTCCGAGTCCTCCGCCTCGCGGTAGACCTGGTCGAGGATGTCGGCGATCTTCTTACGCAGCGGCTGGGGGTCGACGCCGTGGGCGGCGTTGTAGGCGACCTGCTTGGCGCGGCGCCGGTCGGTCTCGTCGATGGCGTGCCGCATCGAGTCGGTGATCTTGTCGGCGTACATGTGCACCTCGCCCGACACGTTGCGGGCGGCGCGGCCGATCGTCTGGATCAGCGAGGTGCCCGAGCGCAGGAAGCCCTCCTTGTCGGCGTCGAGGATCGCCACCAGCGACACCTCGGGCAGGTCCAGGCCCTCCCGGAGCAGGTTGATGCCGACCAGCACGTCGTACTCCCCGAGCCGGAGCTGGCGCAGCAGCTCGACGCGTCGGAGCGTGTCCACCTCGGAGTGCAGGTAGCGCACGCGGACGCCGAGCTCCAACAGGTAGTCGGTGAGGTCCTCGGCCATCTTCTTCGTCAGGGTGGTGACCAGCACGCGCTCGTCGCGCTCGCTCCGGGCACGGATCTCGTGCACCAGGTCGTCGATCTGGCCCTTGGTGGGCTTGACGACCACCTGCGGATCGACCAGGCCGGTGGGGCGGATGACCTGCTCGACGAACTCGCCGCCGGCGCGGGTGAGCTCGTAGGGGCCCGGCGTGGCCGAGAGGTATACGGTCTGCCCGATGCGGTCGGCGAACTCCTCCCAGGTGAGCGGCCGGTTGTCGACCGCCGAGGGGAGCCGGAACCCGAACTCGACGAGGTTGCGTTTGCGCGACATGTCACCCTCGTACATGCCGCCGATCTGCGGCACGGTGACGTGCGACTCGTCGATGACCATCAGGAAGTCGTCGGGGAAGTAGTCGATCAGCGTGGCCGGCGCGGTGCCGGCGTCGCGGCCGTCGATGTGGCGCGAGTAGTTCTCGATGCCGGAGCAGAACCCGACCTGCCGGATCATCTCGATGTCGTACTGGGTGCGCATGCGCAGTCGCTGGGCCTCCAGCAGCTTGCCGTTGCCCTCCAGCTGCGCGAGGCGCTCCTCCAGCTCCTTCTCGATGTCGTGGACCGCGCGTTCCATCCGTTCCGGACCCGCCACGTAGTGGGTGGCCGGGAAGATGCGCAGCTCGTCGACCTGGCGGACCACGTCACCGGTGAGCGGGTGCAGGTAGTACAGCGACTCGATCTCGTCGCCGAAGAACTCGATGCGGATCGCGAGCTCCTCGTAGGCCGGGATGATCTCCACGGTGTCGCCGCGGACCCGGAACGTACCGCGGTTGAACGCCATGTCGTTGCGCGTGTACTGGATGTCGACCAGAGCCCGCAGCAGCGCGTCGCGCTCCACGGAGCCACCGACCGTCAGCTCGACGGACCGGTCGAGGTAGGACTGCGGCGTGCCGAGGCCGTAGATGCACGACACCGAGGCGACGACGACGACATCGCGTCGCGAGAGCAGGTTGTGGGTGGCCGAGTGGCGCAGCCGCTCGACGTCGGCGTTGATCGAGGAGTCCTTCTCGATGTAGGTGTCGGTCTGGGCGATGTACGCCTCGGGCTGGTAGTAGTCGTAGTAGGAGACGAAGTACTCGACCGCGTTGTTCGGCAACATGTCGCGCAGCTCGTTGGCCAGCTGGGCCGCGAGGGTCTTGTTGGGCGCCATCACCAGCGTCGGGCGCTGGAGCTTCTCGATCAGCCAGGCCGTGGTGGCCGACTTGCCGGTGCCGGTGGCGCCGAGCAGCACGATGTCCTGCTCGCCCGCGCGGATCCGCTTCTCCAGCTCGGCGATGGCCGCCGGCTGGTCACCTGCGGGCTCGAACTCGCTGACCACCTCGAAGTGCCCCCCCGTGCGTGGGATGTCCCCCACCGGGCGGTGCTCGGAGTGCGCGAGCGGCATGTCCCGCTCCGCCTGCTCGGGACGCGCTGCGCTGCCGGGTACTTCCGTCGCGAATGCCACGGTCCCAGGGTACGAGGCACCACCGACAGTCTGCTGCGCACGGACACCGCGGCGGCCGCCGACGTCCGGCGGACATGGGCGGCGGTCTGGCACGATCGGCCGGTGCACCCACCGAAGATCACCACCTTCGACGTCCCCGCCCGTACCAACGTCGACAGCAAGGGCCAGGAGCGGCCGGTGGAGGAGTACCGCATCGCCCCGTTCGGCCTGTACATGAGCCGCGCGATGGTGTCGCGGCCCAGCGCCCACTGGATGCAGTCGTGGCTGCTACCCGACCTCGGGATCTGCGTCACGGACTGGTGGTGGAACCCGGGCCACGAGCGTGACCAGGACTTCTATCTCGACATCTGCGAGATCTCCCGCGACGGCGAGCGGTGGCTGCTCACCGATCACTACCTCGACATCGTCGTGCAGCAACACCGCGGCGCACAGGTGATCGACGTGGACGAGTTCGTGGCGGCCATCGGACTCGACCTGCTCGACGCGGTGACGGCGGAGGCGGCCATGCACCGCACCCACCGGGCCGTGGCCGGGCTCGCCGCGCACGGCCACGACCTGGACGCCTGGCTCGGCGAGCTGGGCATCACCCTCGACTGGAAGCAGCGCACCTGAGACACCCGGTACGGCGGTTCATCGCAAGGGCGCTCCCGGCGGCAGCACGGGAAGGGAGGGCACGCCGGGCCGCGTGGACGTCGGCGGATCGTCCTCGGTGCCACCGGGGGGCGTCGGTTCGACGGTGGTGGTCTCCACGACGGACGTCGGCGGAGCGGTCGGCTCCGGCGCCTCGGTGGTCGGTACGACCGGGCGGCGGGTGGTGGTCGTCGGGTCGGGATCGACGGCAGAGGTGCGCGTACGGGTGCGCGTCGCCTCGGTCTTGCCGGCCGACCCCGAGGTCGGGTCGAGCGTGGGCTCCGACGTCGGAGTCACGGCTGCAGGCGCGGACGACGGGGGCGGCCACGAACCCGCCGACGGGGCCGGGGGCGGGACGAAGGCGGCCGCCGCGGAGCCGGTCTGAGGTCCGGCCTGCGCGACCGCGGTGATGCCACCGAGTGTGCCCACCGTCAACACGGCGGCGGCCGCCGCAGTGCTGGCGCGGTTGAGGGTGCTCGTGCGGCGGATCACGCTGTCCACGGACGGCAGGGTCACCGCGCCCGACAGCTCGTCGTCCAGCCGCCGGAACTCCTGCGTGACCCGTGTGACTGTGTCGTTCACCGATACTCCCCCTCGTCGACGTACGGGTCGCCCTCGTACGTGTTGTCCTGGTAGAGCCCGTTCGAACCGGTCATGAGGCCCAGTACCGCGGGCAGGACGTCGGCCAGGCCCTCGGTGACCACGTTGCGCGCCCGCGCGAGGCGGGCCTGCACGGTGCCGCGGGACGCCTGCTCGAGTGCCGCGATCTCCGTCAACGAGAGCCCGGCCATGTGGAAGAGCACGACGGTGCGCCGCTCGGCGGCCGGCAACCGCGCGAGGGCACCGAGCAGAGCCCCGGTGCGGGCGTCGACCCCTCCGTCGGTCGGGCGCCGCGCGGCCCCCCCGACCCGGCCCAGGACGCGGCGCCAGCTGCGGATCGTCGAGCGGACGGCGACCCGGCGGATCCACGCGGTGGGATCCGGCATGCGGCTGATCGCCGCCCAGTCGCGCCACGCCCGCGAGTAGGCGTCCTGTACGACGTCGTGCGCCTCACCCGGGTCGAGCGTGATCGCATAGAGCAGGGCGACGAGCCGCGGGTAGTCGGATTCGACATGGGCGCCGAAGTCGGCACGCAGCTCGCCGGGCGAGCGGACCTCCCCCGCGGCTCGGGGCACGTCGTCGCGCTCGGCGTCGGCGTCCGTGTCCGTGTCGGTGTCCGTGTCGGAAGGTCGGCCGGCCTGTGGGTGGGGCCGGACGGCGTGCACGCCCTCGGCGACGTCGGACTCGTCACCGGCCCGGTGGTCGAGCTGTGCACTCACCGTGTGGTCCTCCCGATCATCCGGACGCCGCGACTCGGTCGGTGTCACCGGTGCCACTCCGCGCCATCGCCGTCCACCGATGCGGGAGCACTCTTCGTCACCCCGTCGTGGAGATGACGCAGCGCGTTACACCACGGCCATACTGTCAGTCCGACCACGGTGCCCATCCAGTGGATGTGGCCCACGCCTCGGACCGGGGGTGCGCGGCGTCGAACCAGGGCTCCTTGGCCTCACCGTATCGGAAGGAGTCGGGATCGTCGGCGAACCGTGCCTGCGCCTCGCGCTTGGCGGCCAGGTAATCGGCGTGCGCGGCCGCATCGGCCCGCAGCCAGTCACGGAACAGCAGCGCGTAGCGCCATCCCGGCGAGCCGACCTCGCGTACGTGCAGGTTGACCGGGCGCGCGGGATCGGCGGAGCCGTGCAGCCGCTTGGGCCACGGTCTCCCCGCAGGCTTGGGATTGTCGGCGTCGACCCCGGGCAACCGGGGGAAGCCCGCGTCCTGCAGGGCCTCGGCGACGGCGTCCGCGTCGGCCGGTGAGCCGACGCCGAGTTGCAGATCGATCACGTCCTTCGCCGGCAGGCCGGGGACGGACGTGGACCCGATGTGTGCGACGCCGCGACCCAGCCGACCCGCCGCCGCCTGCACCCGGGCCGTGAGCCGCGCTGCCTGGGCGGTCCACCCCGGATCGGGTTCGACCAGGCGCGGTCGGCCCCTCCGCACGGGGCGACGCAGCCTCAGGTTCTCCTCGAAGCCGAGCAGCCGGTCGCTCCACAGGGCGTCGACCACGCGGACGAGATCGTCGGGGCCACCCGAGTTGTCGAGCCAGACGTCGGCGGCGGCACGCCGGGCGCCGTCGCCGGCCTGCGCGGCGATTCGTGCGCGGGCGTCGGCCTCCGGCATCGCGCGCCCGGTCACCAGCCGGCGGACACGCTCCTCGACGTCGGCGTGCACGACCACGACCAGCGGGAACAGCGGGGCCATCCCCCCCTCGACGAGCAGCGGGACGTCCTGCACAACCACCGCGTCGACGGGCGCGGCGGCGATCAGCTCCTCGGAGCGGCGGCGGACCCTGGGGTGCACGATGGCGTTGAGCCGCTCGCGGGCCCGGGAGTCGGAGAACACGGTCGCCGCAAGGACAGGGCGGTTCAGCGATCCGCCGGCGTCCAGTACCCCCCCGCCGAACTCGGCGTGGATCTCGGCCAGGCCGTCCGTTCCCGCTGCCACGACCTCACGGGCCACGAGATCGGAGTCGACGAGCACCGCCCCGCGTTCGGCGAGCCGTCGCGCCACCGTCGACTTGCCCGAACCGATACCCCCGGTAAGCCCCACCCGCAGCACGGGCGGCATGCTACCTCGGGGTACGCCGACGTCATGACGAGGCGCCCACGGCCCGGGCGGGATCGGTGACGGCCAACGGAGCGGGGCCCATGGCGGCGAGGGTCGGCAACACGCGCAGCGCCAGGTCGCTGACGATGTCGGCGCGCGACGTCGCCTCCGGCCGCGGCCCCTCCGGCAGGATCACCGTGAGCGTGTCCGACCCGTACACCACCATCAGCACGGCCTCGACCCGCCGTTCGATCAGCACCGCGGACGCGGCACCGAGGGGCATCTCGCGCCGGTCACCGTCCTCGGCGTCCGCGTTGAGGCGCCATTGCTTCTCCGCAGCCGCGGCGTCGACGTAGGCCGCGGCGTTCAGGCCCAGCAGGGTCCGCCCACCCACAGGCCCGCCCACGGTGCCCGAGTACTGACAGGCCACGCGCTCCGTGCGGCCCACCGACTGGGCGGGTACGCCGACCGTGGTGCGCACCCCGACGCTGTCGAGGGGCAGCCCCAGCAGCGCTCCGAGGTCGGCCACCTTCAGCAGCCGATCGCAGTCGTCGGGAAGCGCACCCTCGAGGTCGGCACCCGGGGTGGGCGGCGCCGCGACCTGGGTGGGCGTGGGAAATGTCGGCAACGACGGGCCCGGGTCCGTACCCGTCGCCGCGCACGCCCCGGTCAGCAGGAGCGTCGCCGCAATCGAGACGGCGATGCCTGCGCGGGCGACGCGCGGCCGATTGCCGCCGTCCATTCCTTGACGGTAGTGCGAACGGACCAGTGACGTCACGCGACCCACCGATCCGTCGAGCGAACGCACCCCACCCGTGCCACGCCCTTCCTACTGACAGGTGAACGGCCCCGACGACCGACGATCGTCGGGGACGTTCACCACGGCTTCCGAAGGGAGCCGGTCACACCCCGGACGTCATGCCCCGCCGGAGAGCTTCTCGCGCAGTGCCGCGAGCTGCTCGTCGCTGGCCAGCGACCCGCCGGACTCGGCAGGCACCCGCTCACCGTCCTCGGTCGCGGACGAGTAGTTGGTGCCGCCACCGTCGGCGGCCGCCTCGGCCTCCGCCTCGGCCGACTTCTTGAGCTGCGCGATGTGCTGCTCGAAGCGGGTGTGGGCCTCGGCGTACTCCTTCTCCCACGTCTCGCGCTGGGACTCGAAGCCCTCCTGCCAGTCGCCGGTCTCGACGTCGAAGCCCTCGGGGTAGATGTAGTTCCCCTGGTTGTCGTACTCGGCGGCCATGCCGTAGCGGGTGGGGTCGAACTCGGTCTCGACCGTCATGCCCTCGTTGGCCTGCTTGAGCGACAGCGAGATGCGGCGGCGGTCGAGGTCGATGTCGATCACCTTGACCATCGCGTCGTCGCCGACCTGCACGACCTGCTCCGGGATCTCCACGTGGCGCTCGGCCAGCTCGGAGATGTGCACCAGGCCCTCGATGCCCTCCTCGACGCGCACGAACGCACCGAACGGGACGAGCTTGGTGACCTTGCCCGGCACGATCTGGCCGATCGCGTGGGTACGGGCGTAGAGACGCCACGGGTCTTCCTGCGTGGCCTTGAGCGACAGCGACACCCGCTCGCGGTCCAGGTCGACGTCGAGGACCTCGACGGTGACCTCCTGGCCGACCTCGACGACCTCGGACGGGTGGTCGATGTGCTTCCAGGACAGCTCGGAGACGTGCACCAGGCCGTCGACACCACCGAGGTCGACGAACGCACCGAAGTTGACCACCGAGGACACGACGCCCTTGCGCACCTGGCCGCGGGCCAGCTGGTTGAGGAACTCGCTGCGCACCTCGGACTGCGTCTGCTCCAGCCACGCGCGGCGGGACAGAACCACGTTGTTGCGGTTCTTGTCCAGCTCGATGATCTTGGCCTCGATCTTGCGGCCGACGTAGGGCTGCAGGTCGCGCACGCGGCGCATCTCGACCAGCGACGCCGGCAGGAAGCCGCGCAGGCCGATGTCCAGGATCAGGCCGCCCTTGACGACCTCGATGACGGTGCCCTCGACGGGCTCGTCGGCCTCCTTGAGGGCCTCGATCGTGCCCCAGGCGCGCTCGTACTGTGCGCGCTTCTTGGACAGGATCAGCCGGCCCTCCTTGTCCTCCTTCTGGAGGACCAGGGCCTCGACGAACTCCCCGACCGACACGACCTCTGCGGGGTCGACGTCGTGCTTGATCGAGAGTTCCCGAGAGGGGATGACGCCCTCGGTCTTGTAGCCGATGTCGAGCAGAACCTCGTCGCGGTCGACCTTGACGATCGTGCCCTCGACGATGTCGCCATCGTTGAAGTACTTGATCGTCGCATCGATGGCGGCGAGGAAGTCCTCCTCCGACCCGATGTCGTTGACGGCGACCTGCGGCGTGGTGGAGATCGGGGCGGCGGTGGTGTCGGTGGACATGTAGTGGGGTGCTCCGGTGATGGATGGATTGGTGGCGCGGGCCTGGTGGAGGACGACTCGTGACGTGGTGCTGTCACCGTGTGACTGGTCGAGACTGTGTCGAAGCTGGGCTCGAAGGCGGTGCGGTGCACGGCGGGTCGGCGATCCACGTACGGATGGCCCGGCTCACGACGGACGACCGGGCGCGACGTTGACCACAGTGCTCTCGTCATGCTACGCGCGGACCGATCACCAGGGCAATGCGGGTACCCCCCTGCGAGCTGCCACGATGGCACCGTGAGTGCCGAGGAGGAGCTGGGGACGGCGGGGGTCGTGCGACGGGCCGTGGGAGCGGCGGAGTCGGAGCTCGCGAGCCGGTCGTGGTGGGACGCCGACGCCACCGACTACCTGGCCGAACACGGGCCCGACATCGGCGACACCGACTTCGTCTGGTGCCCCGAGGGGATGCGCGAGGCCGATGTCGGGCTGCTCGGACCGGTGGCCGGCGCGCGGGTCCTCGAGGTCGGCGCCGGGTCGGCGCCGTGCGCCCGCTGGCTGGTCACCCGCGGGGCCACGGCGGTGGCGCTGGACCTGTCCGGCGCCATGCTCCGCCATGCGGCCGAGCTGGGCGTCACGAGCGGCGTGCCCGTCCCGCTCGTCCAGGCGGGCGCCGAGCACCTCCCGTTCGCCGACGGGTCGTTCGACATCGCGTGCTCGGCGTTCGGTGCGGTGCCGTTCGTGGCCGAGCCCGGGCGGGTGATGCGCGAGGTGGCGCGTGTCCTGCGGCCGGGAGGGAGGTGGGTCTTCTCGGTGAACCACCCCATGCGCTGGATGTTCTCCGACGACCCCGGACCCGACGGCCTGATCGTCACGCAGTCGTACTTCGACCGCACGCCGTACCTCGAGGTCGACGGCACGGGCCGGGCCACCTACGTCGAACACCACCGCACCCTCGGCGACCGCATCCGCGACGTGGTGGCCGCGGGCCTGGTCCTCGACGACCTCGTGGAACCCGAGTGGCCCCCCGGCCGCGAGACGGTCTGGGGCCAGTGGTCCCCGATGCGTGGTGCCCTCTTCCCCGGCACCGCGGTCCTCGTCACGCACAAGCCCGGCCGCTGAACCCGCGAGTCGGGGTCCCCGTGCGTGCGAGTCGGGGTCCCCGTGCGTGCGAGTCGGGGTCCCCGTGCGTGCGAGTCGGGGTCCCCGTGGCGCCCCGTTCGGCGGAGGTCACACGTTCTGCCCTGTGACGGCGGCCAGTTCGGCGACCGCGGCCACCTCCGCGGTGTGCATGGCCGTGAGCGAGGACCCCAGTGCGGCGAACAGGTCCGCGCGTGCCGGTCCGGTCAGCGGCGGCTCGGCGTCCAGCGCCGTCCGCAACGTCCAGAGCTCGGTGCTCGCCGAGGCCGCGTCGGCGCGGCCGCTGTCACCGTCGGCCATCACGGACTCCTGGATCGTCGCGGTCAGCTCCCGCAGACGTGCGAACTCCGGGACGTCAACGGGCAGCGCTGTCTCGGCCACCGTGTGCCAGGTCGGGGGGGGGGGGGCCCGGCGCCCGGCGCCCGCCCCGCGGGGCGCGCCGCCCCCCCCCCCCCCCGCGGGGGGGGGGGGGGTTGGCCCCCGGGCCCCGCGGGGCCCCCCCGGTGATGTCCGTGGTGCTGTGCCTCGGTGCGTGCC
>JAJAZD010000184.1 GCA_026785945.1 Pseudonocardia sp.
CGGCGGTTTTTTTTTTATATCCCCCGGGGCCCCCCCCCGCCCCCCCCCCCCGGCGGGGGGGGCGGGCCCCCCCCCCCCCCCCGGGGGCCACGTCCGGGCCTAGCCGACGGTGATCTCGACGGTGTCGAACGCCGGGATCTGGTTCACCAGCTCCATCATCGGGATGCGGTGCGACCCGTTGCCCGCCCGCACCGCGCACTGGGCCGTGCCTGCCGACTCCATGCCGGTGACGTCGATGGTCACCGAGTCCGCTTCGTCCCCGCCGCCGTTGACCTGCGTGGCGAGGAAGAAGTCCGCCTTGGCCGGCTCCGGGCCTCGTCGGTGCTCTTCAGCATCCGGCACGCGAGCAGCTGCCGCCGCCGGATGTGACGGTCGGTCCACGAGCCGCGGCCTCGTCGGGTTCGTGGGTTGCCCGGTGGTGGTGACCCGGGCACCGGTGTGACGCCGCCGCCTGCGGTGTGCGTGCGTGACGCGATGGTGGGCCCCATGGTGGGTTCGCCGCTGCGCCGACCAGCCGACGAGATGGTCGCGCACCCGGGTGGTGACTCGATGACCGCCACCCGGGTGTTCCCGGGGCCTGCTGATGATGCGGACCACTACCGACCGTCAAGCCAGCGGTCCGGCACGAGGAACCGATCGGCCGAAGGGGTGATCGGCGACCCGGCCGCGGTGATCTGCGGTGTCCCCGGCGGACCGGTACTGGCGGCGGTCAGCGCACGACCGGGTACCGCCCGTCCTGCCCCGCGTCGATCGGCACGATGACCCGCCCGAGCGGGACGAGCGAGACGGGGATCAGCTTCAGGTTGGCCAGTGCCAGCGGGATACCGATGATCGTCACCGCCAGGGCGACGGCCGTCACGAGGTGTGCTAGCGCGAGCCACCAGCCGGCGAGGACGATCCAGATGACGTTGCCGATGACCGACGCCGCACCCGCGTCGGGTCGCTCGACGAGCCGGCGGCCGAAGGGCCACAGCGCGAAGTCGGCGATCCGGAACGACGCCAGGCCGAACGGGATCGTCACGATGAGTAGGCAGCAGACGATCCCGGCGATGGCGTAGCCGATCGCCAACCAGATACCGCACAGCAGCAGCCAGATGAGGTTGAGCAGGGTGCGCATCAGGGGTCCTCCGTCGACGACGTCATCCTCCAGAGTGCACGGCGTCGCGGTCCGCTGCATAGCTGCGGGGGCCGTACCAGAACACCAGCGCCGCCGCGCCGCAGGCCGCTGGCATCACGGCCAGGGCGGTGGGCAGGCCGAACCGGTCGGCCAGCACCCCGGTGCGCACCGGGGGTGACGGCGAGGCCAAGGAGGTTCTGCACGGCGGTCGAGGTGGAGAGCGCTGTCACCCGGAGGCCGGAATGCACGACATCGGTCACGACGGCCGCGACCGGTCCCGATCGCCGCGGTCCTGGTCAGCCCGCCCGCGATGATGAGCCCGAACGGCACCGGTCCCGGCCCCAGCGTCCCGAAGGCGGTGCCCAGCAGGACGAGGGAGAAGACCGACGCCGCGGCGGGCACCAGCAGCCGGGCGCGGGCATCGCGGACGGCCCGGCGGTAGCGATTTCTCCGGGACCCTGCCGCCGCGTGGGACCGGCCCGTGCCGGCCCTCTACCCACGGGTAGGTTCCCTGGGATGCGGGTTCTGCTGGTGTCGTGGGAGTACCCCCCCGTCGTCGTCGGCGGCCTGGGACGCCACGTGCACGCCCTCGCGACACAGCTGGCGGCGACCGGGCACGAGGTCGTCGTGCTCGTCCGACGTCCCGCCGGGTCCGACGCGGTCACCCACCCGACACTCGACGAGACCACCGACGGGGTGCGTGTGCTCGCCGTCGCCGAGGACCCCGCGCATCTGGAGTTCGAGCGCGACATGGTGGCGTGGACGCTCGCGATGGGCCACGCCATGCTCCGTGCCGCGCTCACCAGGCTCTCCGGGTGGCGACCGGACATCGTGCACGCCCACGACTGGCTGGTCGCGCACGCGGCGATCGCGCTGGCCGACGTGCTCGGCGTCCCGCTGGTCGCGACGATCCACGCCACCGAGGCCGGCCGCTACGCGGGCTGGCTGTCGTCGCCGCTGAGCCGCCAGGTGCACTCCGTGGAGTGGTGGCTGGCGCGGCGCGCCGACGTCCTGATCACCTGCTCCGGAGCCATGCGCGACGAGGTGGCCGGGCTCTTCGATCTCGACCCCGGCCCGATCGCGGTGCTGCACAACGGCATCACGCCCCGGGCGTGGCGGGTCCGGCCGGACCGGCGCGCCGCGGCGCGGGCGCGTTACGCCCCGCGCGACGAACCGCTGCTGCTCTACTTCGGTCGGTTGGAGTACGAGAAGGGCGTACACGACCTGATCGCGGCGCTGCCCCGGATCCGGCGCGCACACCCCGGCACCCGCCTGATCGTCGCCGGCACCGGCACCGCGGCCGACATGCTGTTCACCTCGGCGCGGACGCACCGCGTGCGGCGCAGTGTGGCCTTCCTGGGCCATCTGCCCGACGACGAGCTCGTCGCCGCGCTGGCCGCCGCCGACGCGGTGGTCCTGCCCAGCCGCTACGAGCCGTTCGGGATAGTCGCGCTGGAGGCCGCCGCGGCCGGCGCACCGTTGGTGGCGTCGACGGCGGGCGGGCTCGGCGAGGTCGTGGTGGACGGTGAGACCGGCGTGTCGTTCCCGCCCGGGGACGTGGCCGCCCTCGCGCGGGCCGTCGGAACCGTGCTGACCGACCCGACTGCCGCGACCCGGCGGGCGCGCAACGCCCGGGCCCGGCTGGGGGCCGACTTCGACTGGGCACAGATCGCCGCCGGCACCGCCCGGGTGTACGCCGGGGCGCAGGCGGGCGGACCGGTGGAGCTCGGCCGTCCGAAGATCCCCACGGGCAACGTGTTCGGCTGCTGAGCCACGGGTCGGCGGTCAGGCCGCACCGTGGCGGGTCACCACGGTTCGGAACGCTCCAGGCGCGCCTGGACGGCGGCCGCGGTCTTGCGGGCGATGTCGGCGAGCGCGGTGCGCCTCGCCGCGGCGGCCTCGTAGTCGGCCAGCCGGTTGCGCACCACCCGAGCCGGGGCTCCGACCGCGATCGAGTACGCCGGGATGTCCCCGCGCACCACGGCGTGCGCGCCGAGCACCGACCCGCGCCCGATCCGCGTGCCGCGCAGCACCGACGCCTTCGTCCCGATCCAGCAGTCCGGACCGATCCGGACCGGGGTCTTGACGATCCCCTGGTCCTTGATCGGGACGTGGACGTCGTCGATGCGGTGGTCGAAGTCGGTCACGTACACCCAGTCCGCGACGATCGACGCGGCCCCGATCTCGATGTCGAGGTAGCAGTTCACGGTGTTGTCCTTGCCGAAGACGACCTTGTCGCCGATCCGCAGGGAGCCCTCGTGGCAGCGCAACGAGTTGCCGTCGCCGATGTGCACCCACCGGCCGACCTCCAGGCGCCCGTAGCCGGGGCGGGCGTGCAGCTCCACCCGCTTGCCCAGGAACACCATCCCGCGCAGGACGACGTGCGGGTGGACCAGCCGGAAGCGCAACAGCCGGACGTAACGCACGAGGTACCACGGCGTCCAGGCCCGGTTGCGGAGGACCCAACGGAGCGAGGCGAGGGTGAGGAACCGGACCTGTCGCGGGTCCCGCCGCCCCGCCGGGCCCCACCGGTCCCGCAGCGGTGACCCCCACATGCTGGTCATGGCGGGAAGCCTAATGACCACCCTGAACGGTCGACCCGCCCGCGGCTCCGGGGATCACCCCGCGAAGGCGGCCAGCCCCGTCAGCGCCTGCCCGATGATCAGCGTGTGCATCTCCGAGGTGCCCTCGTAGGTGAGCACCGACTCGAGGTTGTTGGCGTGCCGCAGCACCGGGTACTCGAGGGTGATCCCGCTGCCGCCGAGGATGGTGCGGCACTCCCGGGCGATCGCGATGGCCTCGCGCACGCTGTTGAGCTTGCCCAGGCTGACCTGTTCGGGCCGGATCGTCCCGGCGTCCTTGAGCCGGCCGAGGTGGATCGCGAGCAGCATCCCCTTGCCGAGCTCGAGGGTCATGTCCGCGAGCTTGGCCTGCGTGAGCTGGAACCCCGCGATCGGACGGTCGAACTGGACGCGGGTCATCGCGTACTCCAGTGCGGTGTCCAAGCAGTCGCGCGCCGCCCCGAGCGCGCCGAACACGATACCGAAGCGCGCCTCGCCCAGACACGAGAGCGGCGCGCCGAGGCTGGTGGCGCCGGGCAGGCGGGCGGAGTCGGGCAGTCGGACGCCGTCGAACACCAGCTCACCGGTGACCGACGCCCGCAGCGACAGCTTCTGGTGGATCGCCCGGGCCGTGAACCCCGGTGTCCCGGCCGGGACGAGGAACCCGCGGAAACCCTCGTCGGTGCGTGCCCAGACCGTCGCGACATCGGCGATGGGGCCGTTCGTGATCCACATCTTGGAGCCGTCGAGGATCCAGTCGGTGCCGTCTCGGCGCGCGGTCGTCCGCATCCCGGCCGGGTTGGAGCCGTAGTCCGCCTCGGTCAGCCCGAAACAGCCGATCGCCTCGCCGGCCGCCAGCCGGGGCAGCCACTCCTGGCGCTGCTCGTCGGAGCCGTAGCGGTGGATCGAGTACATCGACAGCGACCCCTGCACCGACACCATGCTGCGCAGCCCACTGTCGCCGGCCTCCAGCTCGGCGCACGCCAGCCCGTAGCTCACGGCGTTGGTGCCCGCGCAGCCGTAGCCCTCCAGGTGCATGCCCAGCACCCCGAGCGCGCCGAACTCCTTGACCAGGTCGCGTGCCGGCAGCTCGCCGGACTCGAACCAGCCGGCGACGTCGGGCCGCAGCCGTTCGTCGACGAACCTGCGGACCGTGGCCCGGATGTCGCGCTCGTCGGGTGTCAACAGCCCGTCGACGTCGAACAGCTCCAGTGGTGTGCGCGTCATGAGATCCCCTCAGATCAGAACATGTGGTTCTTCCCGCCGAAGACCTCGCTGACGGAGTCGTCGGTGAAGATCCGGCGGATCGAATCGGTGAGCAGCTCCGCACAGGACACCACGCGGACGCACGGCGGCGCACCCGGTCGCAGCGGGATCGTGTCGGTCACCACGATCTCCTCGAACGGCGAACACGCGAGGTTCTGGGAGCAGCGCCCGCTGAACACCATGTGGGGTGGCCGCGGCGAAGATCCGCCCGCCTGTGGGAATCACGGGACACCGGGGTCCTGGTCGGCGAGTGCGGCCGTGATCGCCGCGGCACCGGGCATGCCGTCCCGCGCGCCGGTCCGCGTCACCGACAGGGACGCGGCGACCACGGCCGTCCGCACCGCGTCGCCCAGCTCGTCCCCGGCGGCCAGCCGGGCGGCGAGCACGCCGTTGAAGGTGTCACCGGCGCCGGTGGTGTCCCGCACGGTCGCACGCAGCGGTCCGACGTGCTCGGCGGTGCCGTCCGCGGACACGATCAGCGCGCCGTCCCCGCCGAGCGTCACCACCACCGGGGCCCCGGTCCGGGCCTGGACGGCCGCGGCGGCAGCCACCAGCGCTGCGGGCACGGGGCCCACCCGATCGCCACCCGCCGACCCGCCCGCGTGGCCGAGCTGTGCGGCCAGGTCCAGGCACTCCGACCGGTTCGGGGTCAGGATCGGACCGGCGTCGAAGAGCTCGGCGACGGCCGGGACGACCGGGGCCGGGTTGAGGACGCACGTGACCCCGGCGGTGGCGGCCCCCCGGACCGCCGCGGCCACCGCCCCGCCCGGTATCTCGGTACTCACCAGCACGCACCCGACCCCGGCGCCGGACCCGGCGGCAGCACCGACGGCGGCGCTGACGGCGGCGCTGACGGCGGCGGGGGTGACGGCGGCGTTCGCCCCGGCCCCGACGGCGATCTGGTTCTCCCCGACCCCGTCGACGACGATCAGGGCGACGCCGGTGGCCACGCCGTCGAGCAC
>JAJAZD010000185.1 GCA_026785945.1 Pseudonocardia sp.
CCCAGTGGTCCGGATCCCAGTGGTCCGGATCCCAGTGGTCCGGATCCCAGTGGTCCGGATCCCAGTGGTCCGGATCCCAGTGGTCCGGATCCCAGTGGTCCGGATCCCAGTGGTCCGGATCCCAGTGGTTCCCATCGCAGTGGGTTCCTGAGCACAGTGTCAGGAGGAGCTGATGGGCGCGCCGGCCGTCGACGCGTTGCTCATGGAGCACGCCGAGCTGGAACGCGCCCTCTCAGACCCCGCCATCCACGCCGACGCCGCGAACGCCCGCAAGCTGGGCCGCCGCTACGCCGCGCTCGGCCAGGTGGTCGGAGCCGCCCGTGACCTCGCCGCCGTCCGGGAGGACGTCGCCGCCGCCCGTGAGCTCGCCGCCGAGGACGCGGCGTTCGCCGCGGAGGCCGACGAGTTGGCGGCGCGCCTCCCGGGGCTGGAGACCAGGCTCGCCGAGCTCCTCGTTCCGCGCGACCCGCACGACGCCGACGACGTCGTGATGGAGGTCAAGTCGGGGGAGGGCGGTGAGGAGTCCGCGCTGTTCGCCGGCGACCTCGTGCGGATGTACAGCCGCTACGCCGAGCGTCAGGGATGGAAGGTGGAAGTGCTCGACTCCACCCCGTCGGACCTGGGCGGATACAAGGACATCACGCTGGTCCTGCGCTCGCGGGGCACCGATCCGGACGGGGTGTGGGCGTCGCTGAAGTTCGAGGGCGGCGTGCACCGGGTGCAGCGGGTGCCCGTCACCGAATCGCAGGGCCGCATCCACACCTCTGCCGCCGGCGTGCTCGTCTACCCCGACACCGGGGAGGACGCCGACGTCGTGATCGACGAGAAGGACCTGCGCGTCGACGTGTTCCGCTCCTCGGGCCACGGCGGGCAGAGCGTCAACACCACCGACTCGGCCGTGCGGATCACGCACCTGCCCACCGGGCTCGTCGTGAGCTGCCAGAACGAGCGCTCGCAGCTGCAGAACCGCGCGCGGGCGTTGGAAGTGCTGCGGTCGCGCCTGCAGGCCCTGCACGAGGCCGAGCTCGAGGTCACCGCGTCGGCCGAGCGGCGTTCGCAGGTGCGCACCGTGGACCGTTCCGAGCGGATACGCACCTACAACTATCCGGAGAACCGCATCTCCGACCACCGGGTGAACTACAAGGCCCACAACCTGCAGACCGTCCTGGACGGCGGACTCGACGACGTCCTGTCCGCACTGACGGCGGCCGACCGAGCCGAACAGCTCACCTCGTGAACACCTGCCCCCGGTTCAGGAAAGCCACTTTCATGCCCTCTGCGGGCAGTAACGTGGCTTTCCTGAACCGGGGCCGGAACCGGGGCCGGGGCATGGGGCGGGGGCTCGGGTGAGCCGGCAGCCTTTGCGGCTCGCCATCGCCGAGGCCGAACGGATGTTGCTCGCCGCGGGCGTCGCCTCGCCCCGCCACGATGCGGAGGTGCTTGCCGCGCACGTCGTCGGGGTGGAGCGGGGGCGGCTGATGTTGCAACCGCTGGTGGACCCGCCGGCGATCGAGGCGCTACGACAGCTCGTCGTGCGCCGGGCCGCCAGGGAGCCGCTGCAGCACCTGCTGGGCACCGCGGTGCTCGGGCCGGTCGAGGTGGCCGTCGGCCCGGGCGTCTTCACCCCCCGCCCGGAGACCGAACTGCTGCTGGAGTGGGGCGTGCACGCGATCTCGGGGGTGTCCTCGCCGGTCGTCGTCGACCTGTGCACGGGTAGCGGCGCGCTCGCGCTGGGCGTCGCGGCGAGCCGTCCCGACGCCGTCGTGCACGCGGTCGAGGCCGACGCCGCGGCTCTGTCGTGGGCGCAGCGCAACGTCTCCGACCACATCGCGGCCGGCGGCACCCCGGTCACGTTGCACGCTGCGGACGTCCGGTCCGGCGACCTCCTGCTCGAGCTCGAGTCCCACGTCGACCTGGTCCTCTGCAACCCGCCCTACGTCCCCGACGGCACCCCGCTGCCGCCGGAGGTCACCGAGTGGGACCCCCGCGTTGCCGTGTTCGGCGGCCCCGACGGGCTGGACGTCATCCGCGCGGTGATCGCGTCGTCCGCCGGACTGCTGCGCTACGGCGGGTACCTCGCCATCGAGCACGACGACACCCACGGCGTCCTCGTACCGGCTCTCCTGCGCCGCCGCCGCGTGCTGACCGACGTCGCGGAGCACCAGGACCTCAACGGCCGTCCCCGCTTCGCCACCGCACGCCGGCGCGATGCCGCGGCCTCGTAGGCTGCCCGCCGTGGCTCCGACCTACGACTGCGCCGACCCGGATTCCCGCATCGAGGGCCTGTCCGCGGCCGCGCGTGCCGTGCGGGCCGAAAGGCTGGTGGTGCTGCCCACCGACACCGTGTACGGGCTGGGGTGCGACGCGTTCTCCGGCGCCGCCGTGAAGGGTCTGCTCGCGGCGAAGAACCGGGGGCCGGACATGCCGGTGTCCGTGCTCGTCGGGTCGTGGTCCACGATCGACGGTCTGGTGCTGGGCGTGCCGAACGCGGCCCGCGAGCTGATCGAGGCGTTCTGGCCGGGTGGGCTGTCGCTGGTCCTGCCACACGCTCCGTCGCTGTCGTGGGACCTCGGCTCCTCGCGCGGCACCGTGATGCTGCGGATGCCGCTGCATCCCGTGGCGCTCGAACTGCTGCGCGACGTCGGCCCGATGGCGGTGTCGAGCGCGAACATCTCCGGTTCACCGCCCGCGACGACGGTGGCCGGGGCGGAGTCCCAGCTGGGCGACTCGGTGGCCGCCTACCTGGACGGCGGCGAGTCCGGCGAACCGGTGGCGTCCACGATCGTCGACCTGACGGGCGACGAGCCCCGCATCCTCCGCGAAGGCGCAGTGACCACGGCCGAGGTCACCGAGGTCCTCGGCCGGGACGTCCGCACGGCCTGACCGCCGACCTCACGGGACGCCGATGAGGACGGCCACGCGGTTCGCCGCGTCCGTGAAGAACTCCTCGCGGTGCTCCACCACGTTGGTCATGTGGCCGAAGAGCTCGAAGCTGATCATGCCGAAGAGGGCCGTCCAGCCGAAGATCGCGCGGGCGGCCAGCGACGACATCGGGCCCGCCGTGCCCGCCGAGAGGCCGATGCGTTCGGCGATGCCGGGGGCGAGGGTGGCGTCGGCTCCCGTGGCGTCGGCTCCCGTGGCGATCGCGCCGGCCGCGACGCCGTCCCTGATCTGGCCGCAGAGCACCTCCCCGACGCGTGACGCCGGCCCGATCGTCGTCTGCGGGGCGGCGTAGCCGGGTACCGGCGTGCCGTAGACCAGCGCGTACTCGTGTGGGTGAGCGATCGCCCATTCGCGGGCGGAGCGGCAGACTGCCACCCAGCGGCCGCGCAGGTCCTCCCGTGCGACGCGAGCGTCAGCGGCCTCCGCCGCGCCACCGAGCGCGTCGTAGGCGTCGACGATCAGGGCGGTCAGCAGGTCGTCGCGGCTGGGGAAGTACCGGTAGAGGGCCGAGGAGGCCATTCCGAGTTCCCGGGCGACAGCGCGCAGTGACAGTGCCGAGGCGCCGCCGGAGGCGAGGTGGCGGCGGGCGACCTCGGTGATCTCGCGGGTCAGTTCGGCGCGCACGCGGGCGCGGGCTCCGGTGGCTGTCACCCGTCGAGTGTCACACATTTCGGAGCACCGACCAAAATAAGGAGCGGCGCTCTTGACGAAGCGACCGTCCGCGTGAACACTGTTTCCTGACAAGAGCAGTGCTCACGCAACAACGGAGGAACCCCATGGCTCAGCACGTGATCGTCGGCGCCGGCACGATCGGGGGCGGCGTCGCGAGGCGTCTCGTCGAGGACGGCCACACCGTCCGGATGGTCACCCGCAGTGGCTCCGGCCCCGACCTGTCGGGTGTCGAAAGGGTCGCCGCCGACGCCGCCGACGCCGACCGACTCACCGATCTCTCCCGCGGTGCCGCGGTGATCTACAACTGTGCGAACCCGCCGTACCACCGCTGGACGACCGACTGGCCCCCGATCGCCGCCGCGCTCCTCGCCGCCGCCGAGAGCTCCGGCGCGGTGCTGGTGACCATGTCCAACCTGTACGGCTACGGCCCCGTGGATTCCCCGATGACCGAGAACACCCCGCTGCGCTCCGCCCCTGGCACGAAGGGCGCGGTGCGCAACCGCATGTGGCTCGACGCGCTGGCCGCGCACGACGCCGGGCGGATCCGCGTCACCGAGGCCCGGGCCTCGGACTTCTACGGCCCCGGCATCCGCGGTACCGGCCACCTGGGCGACCAGTTCGTGCCGCGGCTGCTCGCCGGGCGCAAGCCGCGGATCGCCCAGGGTGACCCCGACGCGCCCCACTCGTGGACGAACGTCGGCGACGTCGCGCGGACGCTCATCAGGCTCGGCGGCGACGAGCGGGCCTGGGGCCGGGCGTGGCACGTGCCGACCGATCGAGCCCTCTCCGTCCGCCAGGTCGCCACGCAGATGGCGAAGGTCGCGGGCGTCCGTGACCCGGGTGTGCAGGTGCTGCCGCGCCTCGCGATCCGGCTCGGCGGGCTCGCGGTCCCGTTCCTGCGGGAGCTCCCCGAGGTCCGCTACCAGTTCGCGGCGCCGTTCGTGATGGATTCCAGCGCGGCGCAGACGACGTTCGACCTCCCCTTCACGCCGTTCGAGCAGGGGCTCACCGAGACCGTCGGCTGGTGGCGCGAACAGGAACGGGTCGCGGCCTGAGCTGCGGATCGCCCCGGGTACCGTGGAGCTCGTGACGACACCGTTCTGGGGACCGGACTTCGACGCGCTGCAGCATCAGGATCCGGAGATCGCGGGTGTGGTGCTCGACGAGCTGTCCCGCCTGCGCGGCGGACTGCAGCTCATCGCCAGCGAGAACCTCACCAGCCCCGCGGTGCTCGCGGCCCTCGGGTCGACGCTGTCGAACAAGTACGCCGAGGGGTACCCGGGTCGCCGCTACTACGGCGGCTGCCAGGTCGTCGACCAGGCCGAGGAGATCGGCAACGCGCGCACGAAGGAGCTCTTCGGCGCCGAGCACGTCAACCTGCAGCCGCACTCGGGGGCGTCGGCCAACTTCGCGGTCTACGCGGCGTTCACCAGGCCCGGTGACACGGTGCTCGCGATGGACCTCAAGCAGGGCGGGCACCTCACCCACGGTTCCAAGGTCAGTTTCTCGGGCAGGTGGTTCAACGCCGTGTCCTACACCGTGTGCCAGGACACCGAGCTGATCGACTACGACCAGGTCCGTGACCTGGCCCGCGAGCACAAGCCCAAGATGATCATCGCCGGGGCCACGGCGTACCCCCGACTGATCGACTTCAGGGCGTTCCGCGAGATCGCCGACGAGGTGGGCGCGAAGCTGTTCGTCGACGCCGCCCACTTCATCGGGCTGGTCGCGGGCCAGGCGATACCGTCGCCGGTGCCGTTCGCCGACGTCGTCGCCGCCACCACGCACAAGGTGCTGCGCGGCCCGCGCGGCGGCATGATCCTCTGCCGCGAGGAGCACGCCAAGGCCATCGACAAGGCCGTCTTCCCGTTCTCGCAGGGCGGGCCACTGATGCACGCCGTCGCGGCCAAGGCCGTGGCCATGCGCGAGGCGGCCCAACCGGAGTTCCGGACCTACGCCACGCAGGTGATCGCGAACGCGCAGGCGCTCGCGAAGAGCCTCGAGGCAGAGGGCATGCGCGCGGTCTCGGGCGGCACCGACACCCACCTGGCGCTGCTCGACCTGCGCCCGATCGGCGTCACCGGCGCCGATGCCGAGACCCGCTGCGACGCCGCCCGCATCACGCTCAACAAGAACGCCATCCCCTACGACCCGGCGCCGCCGCTCAAGCCCTCGGGCCTGCGGGTGGGCTCGCCCAGCGTCACGACGCAGGGGATGGTCGAGTCCGACATGGCCCAGGTCGGGTCGCTGCTCGCCCGCGCGGTGAAGGCGCCACACGGCACCGCGGCCGGGGACGCCGAACTGGCCGCGGTCGCCGAGGCGGTCTCTGCTCTCGTTGCTCGCGCCCCCGCCTACCCGCGGCCCTGATCGGGTCGTCGGCGCCGTGACCGAGCTGGTCCTGCCGATCCGGGAGTACCTGCTCGCCGGACTGACGGCGGCCGTGGTCACGTTCCTGCTGGTCGGGCCCGTTCGCCTGCTCGCGTTGAAGCTCGGCGCGGTGGCCTGGCCGCGGGGGCGTGACGTGCACACCACGCCCACGCCGCGCTGGGGTGGGATCGCGATGCTGGGCGGCGTTCTGGCGGGCGTCGGGATGGCCTACCAGCTGCCCGCCCTGCGGCTCGCGTTCGACTGGTCCAACCGGCCCGAGGTACTCGGCGTCGTCCTCGCGGCGATGCTGCTCGTCGGCGTCGGGGTACTGGACGACCGCTACGACCTCGATGCGCTCACCAAGTTCGCCGGGCAGACCACGGCGGCGGGGGTACTTGTGCTGTTCGGCATCCAGTGGACGGTGATACCGGGCATCGGCTCGACGGTGAGCCTCGGTCAGGAACAGGGCGTGGTGCTGACCGTTCTGCTGACCGTCGCGCTGGTGAACGCCATGAACTTCGTCGACGGGCTCGACGGGCTCGCCGCCGGGATCGGCCTGATCGCCGCCGGCTCGATCGGCCTGTTCTCCCTCGGGCTCGTGCAGCAGGAGGGCAACGACCCGTCCCGGTACTCACCCGCGCTCATCGCCGCCGTGCTGGCCGGTGCGTGCGTGGGGTTCCTGCCGCACAACTTCAACCCGGCGCGGATCTTCATGGGCGACTCCGGTTCGATGCTGATCGGGTTGTTGCTCGCCGCGGCGACGACGAGCGCCTCGGGTCGGGTGCCGCCCAGTGACGACGGGAGCAACCTGCTGGCGCTGTTCGCGCCGCTCATCGTGCTGACCGCGGTGGTGTTCGTCCCGCTGCTGGACCTGCTGCTGGCCGTGGTCCGGCGCACCCGCAAGGGGCTGAGCCCGTTCGCGCCCGACAAGATGCACCTGCACCACCGGCTGCTGGAGATCGGCCACAGCCAGCGCCGCGCAGTCCTGCTGATCTACCTGTGGGCGGCGGTTCTGGCGTTCGGTGCGGTGGCACTGGCGCTGATCGACGATCCGTTCATCGTGTTGTGGGCGGTGGGCATCGGCCTGGTCGTGGCCGTGCTCGCCTCCGCCGTTCCGAGAGTGAGGGCCAGATGAGCGACGAGGTGCCGTACTTCCGCACGCTGCCCGAGGGGCAGGAGGCCACCCTGCGGGCGCTGGCGGCGGCGATGTTCCGGGGGGCTGCCGCGCTCGCTGTCGGCACGGCGGTGCTCGCCGTCGTCGTCGCGGGTCTGGTCGTCGGAGTCGACGGGGTGCTCGGCGCACTGGCCGGGAGCGTGCTGGCCCTGCTCGCCTCGCTGCTCACGCTGTGGTTGATCCAGCGCACGGCGACCCAGGCCCCGAACGTGGTGATGGTCGCCTCACTGGGTGGCTTCCTGCTCAAGATGATCGTCCTGCTCGCGGTGCTGACGCTCCTCGGCGGCGTCGGCGGGGTGCACCGTCAGTCGCTCGCGCTGAGCATGCTGGCGGTGTTCGTCGTCGTCGCGGCGGCCGAGAGCATTGCGGCCTACCGCATGCGCATGCTGTCGGTCTCGCCCGGCCCGGCGCCCTGACCAGCTTGATCATCGCGGCGCGCCGCCGACCACCACAGGTGATCGACGAGGCGACCGAAGGGGCTGGTCGAGCGGGGGACCGGGGTCGACGAGCGGTAGAAACCGGCTGATATCGTTCGACGCGAAGGCGGAGCTGGCCCAGGGCGGCTCCCCTAGACCCAGGTACGCAGGCGATCTCCCACAGGCAGCGACGCGCGCCGTCGGGAGCACCGGAAGGAGCCCTGTTGGGCATGTCCGCAATGGTGGCCGAGGAGATCTTGGCGGCCGAGGAGTTCGTGCCACCGGGCGTCGGCAGCTTCATATATCCGCCGATCTTCGGGGAGGTGACCAAGCCGATCGTGATGGTCGTCCTCTCCGCGGTGATCATTGCGGGGTACTTCGTCGTCACCTCGCGCCGGCTGGCCGTGGTGCCCGGACGGTCGCAGTTCGTCGCCGAGTCGTTCTACGGCATCGCCCGCAATACGATGGCACGTGATCAGATCGGTGGCACAGAGTTCCTTCGCTATGTGCCCCTGATTCTCGGCCTGTTCAGCTTCGTGCTGGTGAACAACCTGTTCGGGATCATCCCCCTGTTCCAGTTCCCGACGATGTCGAGGATCGGGTTCCCGGTCGCACTCGCGTTGTTCGTGTACGTCTTCTACCACTACGCCGGCTTCCGGAAGCACGGCTTCGTCGGGTACTTCAAGCACGCTCTGTTCCCGCCCGGCGCGCCGGCCTTCGTCTACGTCATCATCGCGCCGATCGAGTTCCTCCAGAAGTTCATCGTGCAGCCCGTCGCGCTGGCCATCCGGGTGTTCGCGGCCATGTTCGCCGGACATCTGATCCTGGTGCTGTTCGCGGTGGCCGCGGAGTTCCTGCTGCTGCAGGGTGGGCTGCTGGCCGTGGCGGCGCCGCTGTCGTTCATCGTCGCCATCGCGTTCACCTTCCTCGAAGCACTGGTGATGGTGATCCAGGCCTACATCTTCGCCCTGCTCGCCGCCGTGTTCATCGGTGCCGCGGTGTCCGAGGAGCACTGATCCCCCGGCAGACCACCCGGTCCCCGGACCGTTCGACTCCCCGATTCCCTCCGCGCAGCGCGGAGACCAAACCGGAAGGAACCTCAGAACGTGAGCCCCACACAGATCGTCCTGGCCCAGGCGGCCGAGTCGGCGAACATCAACGCCGGACTCGCCGCCATCGGCTACGGCCTCGGCGCCATCGGCTCTGCCATCGGCGTGGGCATGATCTGGTCCGCGGTCATCAACGGCGCAGCGCGCCAGCCCGAGGCGCAGGGTGCGCTCATGGGCATCGCGTGGACCACGTTCGTGCTCGTGGAGCTGCTGGCCTTGATCGGCCTCGTGGTCTTCTTCATCGCGTCGGCCAGCTGACCCACGGAGATGCCGGCCCGGCGCTGCACGTCGTGGCGCGACCGACGGAAGGAAACACGGTGCACAGTCTGATCCTCGCGGCCGAGGAACCCCTCCCCGTTCTCCCGGTCACCTCCGAGATCATCGTGGGGGCGGTCGCCTTCGCCCTGCTCCTGGGGGTGCTGTGGAAGTTCGCGGTGCCTCGCTTCGAGGCGATGTACACGCAGCGCACCGATGCGATCGAAGGCGGTCTCACCCGGGCGCGCGAGGCCCAGGAGGCCGCCGACCAGCTGAAGAAGCAGTACGAGGACCAGATGGCCGATCTCCGGGCCCAGGCCGCCCGGATCCGCGACGACGCGCGGGCTGAGGGCCAGCAGATCAAGGCGGAGCTGCGCGCCCAGGCCGAGGAGGAGGCCGCCCGCATCCGGCTGCGCGGGGAGGAGCAGCTCGCCGCGCAGCGCGACCAGGTGTCGCGCCAGCTCCGCGGCGAGATCAGCGGCCTGTCGGTGCAGCTCGCCGAGCGCATCATCGGGAACGCGCTGTCCGACGACGCACGCCGGTCGGACACCATCGACACCTTCCTCTCGGAGCTCGACGGCCTCGAGCCGCGCCGGGACGCCGCGCCGGCTGGTGGACCGAGCTGATGGCCGTGCAGTTGCAGGCGACCAGCCGGGAGTCGTTGGCCGCGGCGCGCCAGCGGCTCGAGGCTCGTACGGACGCGCCGGGCGCGGACGCGGCGGGCATCGGCGTCGACCTGTTCGCCGTGGCTCGGCTGCTCCACGGGCAGCGTCCGCTGCGGCGGCTGCTCGGGGAAGGGTCCACCCCGGCGCCGTCGCGGATCGAGCTGCTCGACCGGGTGCTGGGCGGCCGGCTGCGGTCGGCATCGCTGGAGGTGGCCTGCGAGCTCGTCGGGGCGCGGTGGTCGCAGTCGCTCGACCTGGTCGACGCCGTCGAACTCCTGGCCCGCGACGCCACGCTGGCGGTGGCCGAGGCCGAGGGCTCGCTCGACGACGTCGAGGACGAGCTCTTCCGCTTCGGTCGCATCCTCGACCGGGAGCTGGAGCTGGCCGAGCTGCTGGCCGACACCGGCCGCCCCGAGGCGGGCCGGCTCGCCCTGCTCGACGGCGTGCTGGCCGGGCGCGTGAGTCCGGTCACCTCCACCTTGCTGCACGAGTCCGTACGGATGCCGCGCGGACGGCACCTCGACGTCCTCGCCGAGCAGCTCGCCGAGCTCGCCGCCGCCCGCCGCCAGCGGTCGGTGGCCCGGGTGACCACCCCGGTGGCCCTGGCCCCGCCACAGGAGGAGCGGCTGCTCGCGACGCTCGGCCGGCTCTACGGCCGCCCGATGTCGCTGCAGATCGAGCTCGACCCGAGCCTGCTCGGTGGCCTGGTGGTCCAGGTCGGCGGCGAGGTCATCGACGGCAGCGTCGCCGGAAAACTGGCCACCGCGCGTCGGGTCCTGCCGAGCTGATGGCATCCACCGTCCGAGACGCATTCCGAACAACGAGAAGGACACGACGACAGCCATGACAGAGCTGACGATCTCCCCGGAGGAGATTCGGAGCGCGATCTCCAGCTACGTCTCGTCGCTGGAGACCGAGACCTCCCGCGAGGAGGTGGGCCACGTCTCCGACACCGGTGACGGCATCGCCCACGTCGAGGGCCTGCCCTCGGCGATGACCAACGAGCTCCTCGAGTTCCCCGGTGGCGTGCTGGGTGTCGCGCTGAACCTCGACGTCCACGAGATCGGCGTGGTCATCCTGGGCGACTACGCCCACATCGAGGAAGGTCAGCAGGTCAAGCGCACCGGCAACATCCTCTCGGTGCCGGTCGGCGACAAGTTCCTCGGCCGGGTCGTCGACCCGCTGGGCAACCCGATCGACGGCCTGGGCGACATCGAGGCCGAGACCCAGCGCGTCCTGGAGCTGCAGGCCGCCTCGGTGATCGACCGCCAGAGCGTGAGCGAGCCGCTGCAGACCGGCATCAAGGCCATCGACGCCATGACGCCGATCGGGCGCGGCCAGCGCCAGCTGATCATCGGCGACCGCAAGACGGGCAAGACCGCGGTCTGCGTCGACACGATCATCAATCAGAAGCAGAACTGGGCCACCGGCGACCCGAAGCAGCAGGTGCGCTGCATCTACGTCGCGATCGGGCAGAAGGGCTCCACGATCGCCGGCATCCGGCAGTCGCTGGAGGAGGCGGGCGCGCTGGAGTACACGACGATCGTCGCGTCCCCGGCGTCCGACCCGGCCGGCTTCAAGTGGCTCGCCCCCTACACCGGTTCGGCGATGGGCCAGCACTGGATGTACCAGGGCAACCACGTCCTGATCGTGTTCGACGACCTGTCCAAGCAGGCCGAGGCCTACCGCGCGATCTCCCTGCTGCTGCGCCGCCCGCCGGGCCGTGAGGCCTACCCGGGCGACGTGTTCTACCTGCACTCCCGGCTGCTGGAACGGTGCGCGAAGCTCTCCGACGAGCTCGGTGCCGGCTCGATGACCGGCCTGCCGATCATCGAGACCAAGGCCAACGACGTGTCGGCCTACATCCCGACCAACGTCATCTCGATCACCGACGGCCAGGTGTTCCTGGAGTCCGATCTGTTCAACCAGGGCGTCCGGCCCGCCATCAACGTCGGCATCTCGGTGTCGCGCGTGGGTGGTGCGGCGCAGATCAAGGCGATGAAGACGGTCTCCGGATCGCTGCGCCTGGACCTTTCGCAGTACCGCGAGCTGGAGGCGTTCGCCGCGTTCGGCTCCGACCTCGACGACGCGTCGGCGCGGGCCCTGGGTCGTGGTGGGCGACTGGTGGAGCTGCTCAAGCAGGGCCAGTACGCGCCCCAGCCCGTCGAGGAGCAGGTCGTCTCGATCTTCCTCGGTACCCGGGGGCACCTCGACTCGGTGCCCGTGGGCGACATCCGGAGGTTCGAGACCGAGATCCTCGATCACGTGCGGCGCAACCACGAGGGCATCCTCGGGGAGATCCGCGACTCGAAGAAGCTCTCGGACGAGAACTCCGAGCGTCTGGTCACGGTGGTCACCGACTTCAAGCAGAACTTCACGGCGTCGGACGGCTCGTCGGTCGTGCCCAAGGAGGCACAGGCCAAGGCGCTCGACGAGGACGAGGTCGACCACGAGTCGGTCAAGGTCAGCAAGTCCGCGCCGTCCGGCCGCACAGCGAAGTAGGCGGACATGGCGGCACAGATTCGCGTCCTGCGGCGACGGATCAAATCGACGCAGTCCATCAAGAAGATCACCCGCGCGATGGAGCTGATCGCGACCTCCCGGATCGCGAAGGCCCGGGCACGGGTGAACGAGGCGAAGCCCTACGCCGAGCAGATGACGGCGGTCCTCACCGAGCTGGCCAACAACTCGGCGCTGGACCACCCGTTGCTCGTCGAGCGGGAGAACGCCACGCGTGCCGCGGTGCTGGTCGTCACCAGTGACCGTGGTCAGTGCGGCGGCTACAACTCAGGAGTCCTGAAGGAGGCGGAGCGGCTCCAGTCGCTGCTGCGCGAGCAGGGCAAGGAGCCGGTGCTCTACGTCATCGGGCGCAAGGGAGTGAACTACTACCGGTTCCGGCGGCGCAAGGTCGAGCAGGCCTGGAGCGGTTTCTCCGAGCAGCCGACCTACGCGGACGCGGCCGAGGCGGCGCGGACGTTGGTCGCGGCGTTCATGGCCGGTACCGACGGCCGCGAGGGCGACGGCGACGGTGACGGCGACGGCACAGCCGACGCGATCCAGAGCGTCGACGAACTGCACCTCGTCTACACCCAGTTCAAGAACATGGTCACCCAGACGCCGCAGGCGCGGCGGATGGCACCCATGGAGGTCGAGTACACCGGCAGCGAGACCGAACGGATCGCCGAGGGCGACTCCGTCGGGAGCACGGCCGAGCAGGCCGGCGCGCCCCAGCCGGGCCCCGTCGGGCTCTACGAGTTCGAGCCCAGTGCCGACACGCTGTTCGACGCGCTGCTGCCCCGCTACGTCGGGGCGCGTCTGTTCGCGGCGCTGCTGGAATCGGCGGCATCGGAGTCGGCGAACCGCCAGCGGGCCATGAAGGCCGCCACCGACAACGCGAACGAATTGATCCGTACCCTGACATTGCAGTCCAACCAGGCTCGCCAGGCCCAGATCACCCAGGAGATCAGTGAGATCGTCGGTGGCGCCGACGCTCTCGTGAGCGCAGGAAGCGAGAACTGATGACCGCCACCGCCGATCACGACACCCACGACGCCCCGACACAGTCCAGGACCGGGCGGGTCGTGAGGGTCACGGGCCCGGTCGTCGACGTGGAGTTCCCGCGCAACCAGGTGCCGGAGCTCTACAACGCGCTCACCACGAAGGTCACCTTCGGTGACCTGGCCAAGACGCTGACCCTCGAGATCGCCCAGCACCTCGGCGACAACCTCGTACGCACCATCTCCATGCAGCCCACCGACGGCCTGGTCCGCGGCTCGGAGGTCACCGACCTCGGGCGTCCGATCTCGGTACCGGTCGGTGACCAGGTCAAGGGCCACGTGTTCAACGCACTGGGCGAGTGCCTCGACAAGCCCGATCTCGAGATCACCGGCGAGCTGTGGGGCATCCACCGCAAGGCGCCGGCGTTCGACCAGCTCGAGGGCCGCACCGAGATGCTCGAGACCGGCATCAAGGTTCTCGACCTGCTCACCCCGTACGTGACCGGCGGCAAGATCGGTCTGTTCGGCGGTGCGGGTGTCGGCAAGACGGTGCTCATCCAGGAGATGATCACCCGTGTCGCCAAGAACTTCGGTGGCACCTCGGTGTTCGCCGGCGTCGGCGAGCGCACACGTGAGGGCAACGACCTCATCACGGAGATGACCGAGGCCGGCGTCCTCAAGGACACCGCGTTGGTCTTCGGCCAGATGGACGAGCCGCCCGGCACGCGCATGCGCGTCGCGCTGTCCGCGCTCACCATGGCGGAGTACTTCCGCGACGTCGCGGGCCAGGACGTGCTGCTGTTCATCGACAACATCTTCCGGTTCACCCAGGCCGGCTCCGAGGTGTCGACGCTGCTCGGCCGGATGCCGTCCGCGGTGGGCTACCAGCCCACACTCGCCGACGAGATGGGTGAGCTGCAGGAGCGCATCACCTCCACGCGCGGCCGCTCGATAACCTCGATGCAGGCGATCTACGTGCCCGCCGACGACTACACCGACCCGGCGCCCGCCACCACGTTCGCGCACCTGGACGCCACCACCGAGCTGTCCCGGCCGATCTCCCAGAAGGGGATCTACCCGGCGGTGGACCCCCTGACGTCGACGTCGCGGATCCTGGCCCCCCAGTACGTCGGCGAGGAGCACTTCCGTGTGGCCAACGAGGTCAAGCGGATCCTGCAGAAGTACTCCGACCTGCAGGACATCATCGCGATCCTCGGTATCGACGAGCTCTCCGAGGAGGACCGGCAGCTGGTGGGCCGCGCCCGGCGGATCGAGCGATTCCTCTCGCAGAACCTCATCGTCGCCGAGCAGTTCACCGGGCAGGAGGGCTCGACGGTCCCGGTGAAGGAGACCATCGAGGCCTTCGACAAGATCACCAAAGGCGAGTTCGACAACATTCCCGAGCAGGCGTTCTTCCTCTGCGGCGGACTCGAGGACCTCGAGCGCAACCGCAAGAAGCTCGAGGGCTGACATGGCCGAGATGACGGTCGAGCTGGTCGCGGTCGAGCGGAGAATCTGGTCCGGGCCGGCCAGCTTCGTGCTCGCCCGCACCACGGTCGGGGAGATCGGCGTCATGCCGGGCCACGAGTCCACGCTCGCCCAGCTGGAGGAGGCCGGTGTCGTCCGCATCGATGGAACGGACGGCACCTCCACCACGCTGGCCGTGTACGGCGGGTTCCTGTCGATCACCTCCGACACCGTGACGGTCCTGGCCGAGTACGCGGAGCGCGCCGACGAGATCGACGTGTCCCGCGCGCGTTCGGCGCTGGACCGCGCCGACGCGTCCGACCCGTCGGGAGCAGCCGCGGCCGCACGGGCGAACGCGCGGCTCAGAGCCGCCGGCGTGGCGGAGTAACCGGAGCCGCGGGTGGGGGCAACGGCGTACGTCGTCAGCATCCTGCTGGTGCTCGCCTGCCTCTGCCTCGGATACCTGACCATCAGGAGAGTTCGACTCATGCGGGGCGGCGGCGTGGACGTCTGCCTGCGCCGCGGCCCCTCCAGCGAGACGCGACACGTGGCCGCCGGTTGGCATTTCGGGGTCGGCCGGTACCGCGGCAACGAACTGGCCTGGTACCGGCTGACGTCGTTGTGGCCCGGCTCGACCGTGCTGGTCGACCGCAGCGACCTCCAGATCCTCGACCGTCGCGCCCCGTCGGCGGTGGAGGTCTACGCGCTCCCGCAGGCCGCGTCGGTGCTGCGCTGCCGCGCGGGCGGGGTGGACCTGGAGCTGGCCATGACCCCCGGCGTGCTGACCGGCTTCCTCTCGTGGCTCGAGGCCGCCCCTCCCGGCCACCGCACGGGCTACCGCCAAGCCTCCTGACCCGCCCCCGCCCCCACCCCCGCGAGTCGGGGTCTACATGCGCGCGAGTCGGGGTTTCCGCGCGTGCGAGTCGGGGTTTGTATAAGCGCGAGTCGGGGTCTCGCTGGGCGCGAGTCGTGACGTCCGCGTGAGCGAGTCGGGCTTTCCGTGTGCTTTGTCGCGGCTTCGCTGCCTCGAGCGATCCGGTCGGTGCCCACGGGACGCGCTCCGGCTCGCTCACACCCCGACTCGCTCGCACGCAGACCCCGACTCGCGGGGGTGGGGGGCGGGTCAGGTGGCGCGGGGGCCGCCCGGGTGCCAGAGGACGTCGCCCCCCGGGGTGGGGCGGCGCCCCCGAAATAAAAGCACGTCGGAGAGGCGGGTGAGGTTAAAAGCAGTCAACCGGGTTGTGGGCGCTGTGCGCGGGGGGGTGCGCGGCGGGCCGGCCGCGGCGCCCGCCGGGCGGCCCCCCCCGCCCCCCCCCCCCCCCCCCCCCCCCCCCCCCCCCCCCCCCCCCCCCCCCCCCCCCCCCCCCCCCCCCCCCCCCCCCCCCCCCCCCCCCCCC
>JAJAZD010000186.1 GCA_026785945.1 Pseudonocardia sp.
CCCCCCCGCCCCCCCCCCCCCCCCCCCCCCCCCCCCCCCCCCCCCCCCCCGGGGGGGGGGGGGGCGGGCCTGGGGGCGGGGGGGCCGCCGGGGTGCCAGAGGACGTCGCCGCGCGGGTGGGCGCGGCGACCGAGAATGAAGAGCAGGTCGGAGAGGCGGTTGAGGTACATCGCAGTCAGCCGGTTGGTGCGCTCCGGCTCGGCGTCCAGCAGGGCCCACACGGACCGCTCCGCGCGTCGCGTGACCGTGCGCGCGACGTGGAGGTAGGCCGCGCCGGGCGTACCGCCGGGCAGGATGAACGAGTTCAACGGCGGCAGGCCCTCCAGGAACTCGTCGCACCAGCCTTCCAGACGAGCCACGTACTCCTCCGTCACCCGCAGGGGCGGGTGACGGGGGTTCTCGACGATCGGCGTGCACAGGTCCGCGCCGACGTCGAACAGGTCGTTCTGGACCTGGCGCAGCGGGACGAGCAGACCACCGGCCAGCTCACCGAGTGTGACGGCGACGCCGAGCGCGGCATTGGTCTCGTCGGTGTCGGCGTAGGCAGCGAGCCGGATGTCGGTCTTGCGGACGCGGCTGAAGTCACCCAGCGCGGTGGTCCCGTCGTCGCCGGTCTTGGTGTAGATCCTGGTCAGGTGCACGGGCATGGCATGACGTTAACCGGTGCGGGCGGGGCCTGCGCTCTCCGCTAGCGTCGGCGCCTGTGGCTGAGCACTTCTTGGTGGGCGGGGGTGCCCGACTCGTGGGCACCGTCGAGGTCGTCGGAGCGAAGAACAGCGTCCTGAAGCTGATGGCGGCGTCGTTGTTGGCGGAGGGGACGACGACGCTGACGAACTGCCCGGAGATCCTCGACGTTCCACTCATGGCCGACGTGCTGCGCAGCCTGGGCTGCACGGTGGAGGTCGACCACGGCACCGTGAGCATCGACGTCCCGGCCGAGCCGAGCGCGGAGGCCGACTACCGGTCGGTGTCGAAGCTGCGGGCGTCGGTGTGCGTGCTCGGTCCGCTGGTGGCCCGCTGCCGGCGGGCGGTCGTCCCGCTCCCGGGTGGAGACGCGATCGGGTCGCGACCCCTGGACATGCACCAGGCCGGACTGCGCAAGCTCGGCGCGACGACGGAGATCGAGCACGGCCGCGTGGTGGCGCACGCGAAGGAACTGCACGGCGCCCAGATCTGGCTCGACTTCCCGAGCGTCGGTGCCACCGAGAACATTCTCATGGCCGCGGTGCTGGCCGACGGCACCACGGTGATCGACAACGCCGCGCGCGAACCCGAGATCGTCGACCTCTGCGTCATGCTCAGTCAGATGGGCGCGAAGATCGACGGCGTGGGCAGCTCGACGCTCACCGTGTACGGCGTGACCGGCCTGGCTCCGACCGATCACCGCGTGATCGGCGACCGGATCGTCGGTGCCACCTGGGCATTTGCCGCGGCGATGACGTGCGGCGAGGTGACCGTGAACGGTGTCGACCCGCACCACATCGACCTCGTGCTCGACAAGCTGCGCACCGCCGGCGCGCGCACCGAGATCCGCGCCGACAGCTTCACGATCTCGATGCATGACCGCCCACGCGCCGTCGACTTCGTCACGCTGCCGTTCCCCGGTTTCGCGACGGACCTGCAGCCGATGGCGATCGCCCTCTCGGCCATTGCCGACGGCACGTCGATGATCACGGAGAATGTGTTCGAGGCACGGTTCCGGTTCGTCGACGAGATGGTGCGCCTGGGCGCCGACGCCCGCACCGACGGCCACCACGCCGTCATCCGGGGCGTCGAGCGTCTCTCGAGCGCGCCCGTGTGGGCCAGCGACATCCGCGCCGGCGCCGGTCTGGTCCTCGCCGGACTCTGTGCCGACGGCGCCACGCAGGTGTGGGACGTCGAGCACATCGACCGTGGCTATCCGCGATTCGTGGAGAATCTGCGAGGCCTCGGCGCCGACGTCTCCCGGGTGCGCACCGATCCGGACGCCTGAGCCCGGTCCGGGTGCCTCCCCGCGCCGACTCGCGCGCACGCAGACCCCGACTCGCGCGCATTCACGCCCCGACTCGCGGGCGGGTGTTGCGGATGGGGTGCCAGGGGCTGCGCGGCGGGGGCGTCCGTGCCACGGTGCGTCATGTCCAGTTCCGGGTCCAGTTCCGCAGCGAGCTCCGCGGCCAGTTCGGCGTCCAGTTCGGCCGAGTCCGCCAACCGTTCCGCGAAGAAGGCGGCGAACAGCACGCCGGTCAAGCTCGGTGCACGCATCGGCATCCTGTCCTACGGCGTCACCCACCTGCTGATCGCCGGGCTGGCGCTGCAGGTCGCGTTCGGCAACGGCGGGCAGGCCGACGAGAGTGGGGCCTTCGCGGCCCTGGCCCGACAGCCCTTCGGGCAGGTGCTGCTGTGGGTGCTCGTGGTCGGCTTCGTCGCAGTGGCGTTGTGGCGGCTGGAATCAGCCATCTGGGGCTACGACTACGTGTCGGACAGCGCGAAGAAGATCCGCAAGCGCGTCGTGAGCGCGGCCAAGGCCCTGCTGTTCCTGGTGCTGGCATTCCTGGCCGGGCAGACGGCGGCGGGCGGCGGCGGTGGCGGCGGCGGGGGGCAGCAGGGCGCGACCGCGGGCGTGCTCGGACTCCCGGGCGGCCAGCTCATCGTCGGCGCGGTGGGGGTCGGAATCCTCGTGGTCGGCGTCGTCAAGGTCGTTGAGGGCATCCAGAAGAAGTTCCTGGAGGACATGGACGTCCCGTCCGACCGGCGGGTGCGTGAGGTCGCGGAGCGAACCGGGCAGATCGGGTTCGTCGCCAAGGGCGTGTCCATCGGGTTGATCGGCGTGCTCGTCGTGGTCGCGGCGATCCGGTTCCGGCCGGAGGAGGCGTCCGGGCTCGACGCCGCGCTGAAGGGTCTCGCCGAGCAGCCGTTCGGTCCGTACCTGCTCATCGCGGTGGCACTGGGCCTGGCCGCGTACGGCGTCTTCTGCTTTTTCGACGCCCGCTACCACCGGGTGTAGCCACGACTGAGTGACGCCCGGCGCGGTGTGGGCCAATCGTCACGGTCAACCGGTGCTGGATGCCGTCACCTGCGGTTCCAGAGGGAGTTCCAGGCGTTGCCGACGTCTCTCATCCGGTCGCCGGTCCAGTTCTGTACGGCCTGCACCCCTTGGTCCCACGCGTTGCCGGATGGTGGCGCCGCGGCAGGCGCCGGAGCGGTGCCGGCCCGCTCGCGTGCCCGCCTCTGCATGGCTTCCGCGTCGCCCCGTGACCACATGTCGCTGCCGTTGTCATCGACGTACCCGACACTC
>JAJAZD010000187.1 GCA_026785945.1 Pseudonocardia sp.
GCGTGGTGGGGGGGGGGGGCGGGGGAGCACCATTTGGGCCCCACCCCCCCCAACCCCCCACCCGGGTCCCCCCCCGCCGGGGGGGGCGCCCCACCCCCCACCCCGAGGCTCAAATATACACACCACCCCCCGTGGGGGGGTATATCACTAGCGAGACGAGGGAGGGCTGAGGCCGCGCACACCGCGGTGGCGGTCACCCGGTGTCGCGGTGGTGGGCGTGGGCGCCGAATCGTCGACTCCGCCCTCGCCCACCACCACGCCGTAGCGCCGCACCCCGTCCGCCGTGACCAGGCCGCGCCGGACCTCCAGCTCCACCAGCGCCGGGTCACGTTCGAGCGGGTCGCCCCAGCCGCCGCCAGGTGACGAAGTGCAGCACGTCACCGGGGCGCACCGCCGCGATGGCGGGCCTGCCCACGTTCGACTGCTTCACCGATCTGATCGGCCTGCCCGAGGTGCAGGAGCTGGAGGGCCGCTTCGCTCGTGTTGCGGAGCGACCGACCCGAGCTTAGTCTTCTCGACAGTCGAGATAGTTATCGTCGGGCGAGACACGATGAGGTCACATGATCGGGCAGGAACACGGTGAGACGGCGATCCGCGCCGAGGGGCTCGTCCGCACGTTCGGGACGAACCGGGCGGTGGACGGCGTCGACCTCGAGGTGCGGCCGGGTGAGGTGTACGGGTTCCTCGGCCCGAACGGCGCCGGCAAGTCGACGGTCACAAGAATGCTCTGCACGTTGCTGGCCCCGACCGCGGGCAGTGCCACCGTCGCGGGGTTCGACGTCGCACGCGAACCCGGCGAGGTGCGGCTGCGCATCGGCGCGGCCCTGCAGAGCGCGTCGCTGGACGACAAGCAGACCGGGGTGGAGATGCTGCGTCTGCAGGGCCGCTTCTACGGGCTCTCACGGGGTGACACGGAGCGCCGCCTGGCCGAGCTCCGAGAGTTGATCGACATCGGCCCGGCGCTGGAGGACCGCGTCGGCACCTACTCCGGCGGGATGCGGCGCCGCCTCGACCTCGCACTCGCCCTGGTGCACAACCCGAGCGTGTTGTTCCTCGACGAGCCGACCACCGGGCTCGACCCCGTCAGCCGCGTCAAGGTGTGGGACGAGGTGCGCCGGCTGAACCTCGAGCTCGGCATGACCGTCTTCCTCACCACGCAGTACCTGGAGGAGGCCGACGAGCTCGCCCACCGCGTCGGCATCATCAACGGCGGGCGCATCGTCGCCGAAGGCACGCCCGAGGAGCTCAAGCGCGCGATCGGCACGGACCTGATCGTCGCGGTGGTCGACGGGGACACCGGCGCCGCTCGCTCGGTCCTGTCGGAGCTGCCCCAGGTGGAGCGGGTCGACGTGAACGGAGCCGAGGTCAGCGCGTCGGTGCAGGACGGACCGGCCGCGCTCAGCCCGGTGGCGATCGCGCTGGCCGGCGCGCCTGCCGTGGGGCGGGTGCGGGAGCTGTCGCTGCGCCGTCCGACCCTCGACGACGTGTTCCTCTCGGTCACCGGGGAACGCATCGGTGCCGCCGAGGCCGAGCCGGTGGGGGTGGGAGCGTGAGCACCATGACGGCCTCCCCGGTCACCGCCCGCCGGGCCGGGTTCGCCAGCGACCTCACGGCCGTCGCGTCGCGCGCGCTGCGGCAGATCCCGCGCGAGCCCGAGGCGATCATCCCGGCTCTGATCATCCCGGTGTTCTTCTTCGTCGTGAACGTCGGCTCGCTGTCCGGGGTGGCCGAGCAGGGAGGCGTCGAGGACTTCCTGGCCTTCCAGCTGCCGGTCGCGATCGTCTTCGCGGTCACCGGGGTCTCGCGGGCCAGCGCGCTCGTCACCGACATCACCGGGGGCTACTTCGACCGCCTGTTGCTCACTCCCATGAAGCGGCTCCCGCTGTTGCTCGGGCTGATGGTCGCCGATTTCGTGCTGGTGGTGGCGCTGTCGATCCCGGTGCTGATCCTCGGTTTCGCCGTGGGCGTGCGGTTCGAGACGGGCATCGCGGGAATACTGGTGTTCCTGCTGCTCGCCGGGCTGTGGGGGCTGGCGTTCACCGGCTTCCCGTACGCGATCGCGCTCAAGACCGGCAACCCGGCGGCGGTGAACTCCAGCTTCCTGCTGTTCTTCCCGTTCGCGTTCCTCACCACGTCGTTCCTTCCGCAGGAGGCGTTGACGGGCTGGCTGTCGGCGATCGCGGACTACAACCCGGTCACCTACCTGCTCGCGGCGCTGCGCTCCCTGCTCACGGAGGGCTGGGAGCCGGGGACCCTGCTCGGCGGCGTGGGCGCGATCGTGATCGTCGGCACGGTCAGCTTCACCCTGGCGCTGGTGGCGTTGCGGGGCCGGGTGTCGCGGAACTGACCCAGCATCGGCCCCGATCCCCGTCGGCGGGCGTGTTCGGCCTAGTCTCGGCCGCCATGGACTCGGGGAGCAGGGTGCGGGTTGCCGTGGTGTTCGGCGGTCGCAGCAGCGAGCACGCGATCTCGTGCGTCTCGGCGGGCGGCGTGATGGGCCACCTCGACCGGGAGCGTTTCGAGGTGGTACCGGTCGGGATCACGACCGACGGAGCCTGGGTGCTCGGCGCCGACGACCCCCGCGAGCTGGCGATCACCGGCCGGACCCTCCCGTCGGTCGACGCCGGCCGCACCGCCCTGGCCCTGCCCGGCGATCCGACCCGCGGCGGACTCGTGGTGCTCGACCCCGACCGGGCCGGTGAGGTGTTCAGCGGTGTCGACGTCGTGTTCCCCGCCCTGCACGGCCCCTACGGCGAGGACGGCACGATCCAGGGACTGCTGGAGATGGCAGGCGTGCCCTACGTCGGCGCGGGAGTGCTGGCGAGCGCGGCGGGGATGGACAAGGAGTTCACCAAGAAGCTGCTGGCCGCCGACGGGCTCCCGGTCGGCGATCTCGTCGTGCTCCGGCCCGGCACGGCGACCCTGACCGGCGCGCAGCGCGAGTGCCTGGGCCTGCCGGTGTTCGTCAAGCCCGCCCGCGCCGGCTCGTCGATCGGGATCACGCGCGTCACCGACTGGTCGGTTCTCGACGCCGCGATCGCCACCGCCCGCGAGCACGACCCGAAGGTGCTGGTGGAGGCCGCCATCGTCGGGCGCGAGGTGGAGTGCGGGGTGCTGGAGTTCCCCGACGGGTCGCTCCGGGCCAGCGTGCCCGCGGAGATCCGGCTGGTCGGGCTCGTCGGTGGCAGCGCCGCGGTTCCCGACTTCTACGACTTCGAGTCCAAGTACCTCGACGACGTGTGCGAGTTCGACATTCCCGCCAAGCTCGACGACGCCGTGGCCGAGCGGCTCCGGGAGATGGCGGTGGACGCGTTCCGGGCGCTCGACGGCCAGGGCCTGGCGCGCGTCGACTTCTTCGTCGGGGCCGCGGGGGAGCTGACCGTCAACGAGGTCAACACGATGCCCGGCTTCACGCCGATCTCGATGTTCCCTCGCGCCTGGGCCGTGACCGGGGTGGACTACCCGACCCTGCTCACCACGCTCGTGGAGACCGCGCTGGCACGGGGCACCGGCCTGCGCTGACACACCGTGCAGCTCCGCCGCGGCGGCCCCGCCGAATCTCGGTGAGGGGCCTGGGCGTGCTCAGGCGCCCGTCACGGTCTGCCAGATCAGGAACACGTTCAGGCCGATGA
>JAJAZD010000188.1 GCA_026785945.1 Pseudonocardia sp.
CGGCCCCCCCTCCCCGGCTTCACGCCGGCGCGGGCGCCTGTTCGTGTCCCGCCGGGGTGGGTGTGGGTTGCTCGCGGCCCCCCCCTAAATTAGTGGCCCCGCCGCCCGCGGGGGGGGGGCCCCCCCACATTTTTTGTGCGCCCGAGATCGGCCTCATTCTTGCACGACGCACCGACTTCGAGGTGCTGGGAACGCCACAGAGCGGCCGTCCATCCACATCGGTGCCCGGCTGTCCACAGTTTTCAGCGGGGACTGGAAGATGTCGGCCGTGGCCACCAGGCTCGAACCCGCCACATCACAGTGGTTCGGCGAGGAGGCACAAATGTATGAGACGCACCTGACCGCGGTCGGCACGTTGATCACAGCGGTCGACAAGCGGCGGTTGGCCGACGGCACCACGAAGGTCAGCTTCCGGATCGCGTGCAACGAGAGGCGGTTCGACCGCGCCGCCAACGGGTGGACGAGCGGCGACACTCTGTACCTGTCGGTGAGCTGTTGGAGAGGACTCGCGGACAACGTGCATGCATCGTTCGTATCCGGCGACCCGATCATCGTGCGCGGGCGCCTGGTGACGCGCGAGTGGGAGAAGGACGGCAGACGGCAGTCCATGACGGAGTTGGAGGCGTCGGCGGTCGGTGCGGACCTGTCCCGTTGCACCGCGAAGGTCACGCGGACGAAGCGGGGTGGCCAGGCGACCGACGAGGGGCGTGCCGGTGGGTCCGACGGTGCGGTGCCGGCCGCCGCGGAGTGGGCGCGCGCTGACGACCCGGCGGCGGATCCGGCAGCCGAAGGTGCGCAGCCACCCGGCCTCGCGGGCCGCCCCGTCGCGCTCGCGCGACCCGACCCGGAGGGCGACCCCTGGCAATCGGGCCGCCTCGGGGGCGCTGCCAGCGGTGATGCGGATGCCTACCCCGACGGCGCAGAATCTCCCGAGGCCGGTCCAGGGTGCCGAGATACCTTCGTCGAGGTGGCTGTCGGGGCCTGAAGTCCTCGCAACTACCATCCTTGGCGTGGCCGAGTTCATTTACAGCATGCAGAAGGTCCGGAAGGCCCACGGCGACAAGGTCGTCCTCGACGATGTGACGCTGAACTTCCTGCCGGGCGCGAAGATCGGCGTTGTCGGCCCCAACGGGGCCGGCAAGTCGAGTGTCCTGAAGATCATGGCGGGGTTGGACCACCCCAACAACGGCGAGGCGCTTCTCGCGCCTGGCGCGACAGTCGGCATCCTCCAGCAGGAGCCGTCGCTGAGCGAGGACAAGACGGTCCTCGGCAATGTCGAGGAGGGCCTCGGCGAGATCAAGCACCAGCTCGATCGGTACAACGCGATCGCCGAGCAGATGGCCACCGACTACTCCGACGAGCTGATGGAGGAGATGGGTCAGCTCCAGGAGATCCTCGACCACGGCGACGCGTGGGAGATCGATTCCCAGCTGGAGCAGGCCATGGATGCGCTGCGGTGCCCGCCTCCGGACTCGCCGGTCACGCAGCTGTCCGGGGGCGAGCGCCGGCGGGTAGCGCTGTGCAAGCTCCTCCTCAGCAAGCCCGACCTGTTGCTGCTCGACGAGCCGACCAACCACCTCGACGCCGAGAGCGTTCTGTGGCTGGAGCAGCATCTGGCGGGTTACGCAGGCGCCGTGCTGGCCGTGACGCACGACCGGTACTTCCTCGACAACGTCGCTGAATGGATCCTCGAGATCGACCGGGGCCGCACGTATCCCTACGAGGGCAACTACTCCACGTACCTGCAGAAGAAGTCCGAGCGCGTCGCGGTACAGGGCCGCAAGGACGCGAAGTTGCAGAAGCGCCTCGCCGACGAGCTCGCGTGGGTGCGCTCCGGCGCGAAGGCTCGCCAGGCCAAGAGCCGGGCGCGGCTCCAGCGGTACGACGAGATGGCTGCGGAGGCCGACAAGCACCGCAAGCTGGACTTCGAGGAGATCCAGATCCCGCCGGGCCCGCGCCTGGGCAGCGTCGTGGTGGAGGTCGACCATCTCGACAAGGGGTTCGACGGGCGTGTCCTGATCAAGGACCTGTCGTTCTCGCTGCCGCGCAACGGGATCGTCGGCGTGATTGGTCCGAACGGGGTGGGCAAGACCACGCTGTTCAAGGCGGTCGTCGGGCTGGAGCAGCCGGACTCCGGGACCGTGCGCGTCGGTGAGACGGTAAAGCTGTCCTACGTCGATCAGAACCGGGCCGGCATCGACCCGCAGAAGAACGTGTGGGAGGTGGTGTCCGACGGGCTCGACTACATCAAGGTGGGTCAGGTCGAGATGCCGTCCCGGGCCTACGTCGCCGCGTTCGGGTTCAAGGGCCCTGACCAGCAGAAACCGGCCGGAGTGCTCTCCGGCGGAGAGCGCAACCGGCTGAACCTCGCGCTCACGCTGAAGGAGGGTGGGAACCTGATCCTGCTCGACGAGCCCACCAACGACCTCGACATCGAGACGCTGTCGTCGTTGGAGAACGCGCTGGAGCACTTCCCGGGGTGCGCCGTGGTCATCTCCCACGATCGGTGGTTCCTCGATCGTGTCGTCACCCACATCCTCGCGTGGGAAGGTTCGGACGACACACCGGCCTCGTGGTTCTGGTTCGAGGGCAACTTCGAGGCGTACGAGAAGAACAAGGTGGAACGCCTCGGTACAGACGCGGCGCGCCCGCACCGAGTGACTCATCGTAAGCTGACTCGTGACTGAGAGCGATTCACGCCCACGTCAATGATTCAGGGCAACTCCGTCACGGGACGGTCCGGCACGTGAGGAGGTCAGGTGGAGTCACGTCGCACGAGCACCCAGGTGCATGGGTCGAACGACGGAGACGGACCTGACCTTCTCGCAGCCGCCGAGTCGCTCCGCTGGACCCGGCCGGACCTGACCGCCGAGCTCGCGGACCACGTCCTCGGGGCGGCTGCCGCTGCCGGAAATCGGCACCTGTGGCTCGCTGCGGCGGGCTGGGCCGTGCATGCGCGGTCGGCCACAGGTGACGGTCGCGTCGTCGCGTCGGAAGTGCTTGACGAGCTCGCGCAGTGGGACGACTTTCCGCTCGACAGTCCCGTCGCGCGCCGGCTGTGCGTCGAGCTGGCGGTGCTGGCGGTGGCGGCCGGCGACGTGGCAGCGGCCCGTGCCCTGTCCAGCGCGGCCGCCGCCGCGGACGTCGCGCCCGCGATCCGAGCCGACGCCTACTGCGTACTGGCCCGATGCCTCGTCGAGGACCGACCGGCGGAGGCCGTCAACGCACTGCGCCGCGCAGAGTCGGCCTGGTCGGAGATCGAGGGCCCGCACGGCGGTGTCGGGTCGGCCGGGGTCGCGCTGGTCGCGGCGTTCTTCGAGCGTCGGTCCGGACGCCCGCTGGCCGCCGCCCAACATGCGGCCGAGGGGCTGGCCCGCCTGGACGGCGACCGGAACGCATCGCATGTCCCTACTTCTTCGGGGCATCTCGCCGCGGCGCTGTCGGCGGAGTGGATCTCTGCGCTCATCGACGCCGGTCGGTTGGATGACGCAGCTGAAGGCCGTGCCCCGCTCGAGTCGCTACTGGCCGCCAGAACGCGACCCAGTCGTCAGGTGTCACTGCTCCGGCTGACCGTTGCCCGCATCCTTGCGACCCAGCCCGACAGCGACGCCGTGATCGATGCGCTGGAGGACGCCGCGCGGGGCGCGGCCCAGAGTGACGCCCCCGATCTCGAGGCGGTGTGCTTGTCGACCCTGAGTGCGCTGCACGAGAGTGCCGGGCGGTCGAACGACGCTCGCGACGCAGCGGGTCTCGGTGCCGCGGCGCAGCGGAGGGACCAGGACCGGGCCACTCGTTTCGTCGCCGCGCTGCGCGATGTCGTGCGATCCGGGTCGAGAACCGGACGGCTCTTCCACGCCGACGGTGAGCCTGCGGTCGATCTCTTCACCGGACGAGGGTCAACGGCCGGCGCATTGAGCGGAGCACGCGGCGTGAATGGACGCACGTACGCCGACGGTGGGCACGACGACGCGGATCAGACGACCCGGTCGCGGGACGCCGACCCGTGGGACCCACCCGCCGGCACCGCCGGCCGAACCACGCGGCCAGACGCCGACCCGGGCGACCGATGGGCACCGGTCCGCGACGGGGACACCTACCGGGACAGCGAAGGCGCCGGCCGGTCGGATCGCCCCCGTCGGTCCCTTCCGGGGCGGGCGCAGCGCACGGCGGATCCCGTGGGCCTGGACGACCGCGACGCGTCTTCGGACCGCGGGGGGGTGCGCGGAGGTGACCTGGACGTCCGCGATGGCGCGGCCGCCCGCGCGGGAGGCGACAGGGCAGGCTCGGAGGGCCGGTCCGGTGCCGATGATGCTGGTCACGACCTGGCCGCCGGGCTGTGGTCGGGGCGGTCGGGTGAGCCGGCCGCGATCACGCCGTGGCTGGCCGGTGCGACGGTCGGCGCCACGCCGCCGAGCCGGCGGCCCCCGGCGCCCGACGTTCCCGCCGACACCCCGCGCCGAGGGTGGGCTCAGGACGCCGAGTCGCCGATCGCCGACATGCTCGCCCGGGATCTGACCTTAGGGCTCGTGGGTGGCGGGAACAGGCGAGCGGCCCGCCCGTTCGCGGAGCGCAGTGAGCACGGACGGCAGGCGGATCCGTCCCGACAGTCAGGCCGGCGGCCCGAACGGCTCCCGAACGATCGGTCTGATCGGGTCCGCGAGGATGCATCCGAGGCTCTGGCGAACCGGGATCCGTTCGACGACGGGTCGAGGGAACGGCGTTCCGGTCGGACCACCGACCCGCACCAGGTCGACGACGTCGCGCGCGCCGCTCGATACGGCGCCATCGAGGCGAACGTCGAACCGGGAAGTTGGCTCGAGAACGCACTCGGCGAGCTGGACCGCGCACTCGGCCACACCACTCCGGGTCCTGCCGGGTCCCAACCCTCCGTCGACCGGCGTCGTCACGGGCCCGAGGCCGAGGGTTGCGTGGTCGTGGTCGACATCGCGCGCGACGGTCGCCGGTTCGCCGGGCCTCGCGCCGGCGCTGTGGTGCGGGCGGCCACCGATCGCCTGTCCGACCGGCTCCCCCCTGGAGCCCGCATCCGCCAGGAGGAGTCGGATGCCCTATCCGTCGTGCTTCCCGGGTGGGGACGCGCACCGGCCACCGAGTGGATGCATCGCACGATGCCCGGCCTGCTAGAAGGCGTCGCTCTCGCGGACGATCTCCCAGGCACGCATCTGCGAGCCGCGGTGCATGACGTGGACGGTCCCGTCGGTGCGCAGATCCTGCAACGCATCGATCTTGCGGAGGCCCGGCGGGCGGATTCCGATGCGACCATGTCCTTGACGTCCGTCACGCGCAGGACAGGGGCCGTTCCCGATGCCGCGATTCCGGATGCCGTGACCGTCCGGTCCGGGGCTTCTCGTGGCGCGATCTCTCGTGCCGGGACTCCACGTGGCGCGACGTCCGGCGCATCCGGCCGGTATGACTCCGCTCTGTCGAGGGTTTCCACGTCCACGACGGTCCCGTTCGGTTCCGCACCGCCGGTTCCAGCCCCGTCGAGGAGCGAGCCGTCGGGGGGTGAGTCGTGGAGGAGCGCACCGTCGGACAGTGCGCAATCAAGAGAGGCGCAATCAAGAGAGGCGCAATCAAGAGAGGCGCAATCAAGAGAGGCGCAATCAAGAGAGGCGCAATCAAGAGAGGCTCAGCCGAGGGATCCGCTGTCCGGGGCTGCGCCGTGGGGGAACGAGTTGTCGAGGAGCGGGCCGCCGCGGGATGACCCGTCGAGGAATGCGCTGTCGAGGGATGCGCCCTCAAGGAACGCGCCGCTGTGGTACGAGCCTCGAACGGACGAACCCCTGGCGGACGAGCCGCGGTGGGGCGAGCCGACAAGGGACGAGTCGCGCAGGGACGAGCCGCGCAGGGACGAGCCGCCGACGGCATCGACGACGGGAGAGCGGTCAGTAACTGCGTCGCCGAGGGCGGAGTTGTCACGCACCGGGTCGTGGGGCTCCGCGTCGTCGACGGCTGCCGCATCCGCGGCCGGTTCGGGGGACCGGCCGGACGAGACGAGCGGTGGGCGCCACGGATCAGCCGGCCGCGCCCCGTTCCGCATCGACGGGCAGCGGGTGGAGCCGGGCAGTGGCGGGCGGCGGCATCGCCGAGCCAAGGACGAGCCTTCCGACTCCGGCTCGTTCACCGGCGCAGTGTCCTCCGGCGCCCGGCCCGGTCGATCCCTCGGCGCATCCTCACCGGCCGAGGTCGAGTCCCGCAGCAGAGCGACCCATGGACCTTCGGCTGCCGCGTTGCCGGACGGCGCAGCGTCGCGCGGTGCCCTGCCACGCAGTACGGCATTGGACAGCGTGGCTCCGCGGGGTGGCTCGTCGCGCGGTGGCGCGTTGGACGGTCCCACCCCGCGGGGTGGGACGCCGCTGGGTAGCGCGTTGGACGGTGTGACCCCGCGAGGTGGCACACCGCGAGGTGCGTCGTCGAATGGCCCGATGTCGAACGAGGAGTGGTCGCGCTCCGAGCCTGCGTCCCGCGAGTCGTCCACCGATGAACGGGGGACACCGCCGGGTCGGCCCGGTGCAACCGACGGACTCGGGCTCGCCGACCTCCTCGCCGGCGCCCTCGCCGCCTACCGGGGCATCTGACCGTCCGCTGACGGAGCCGGCCACGGCACGATCGAGCCGAACGCCGCGGCGTTAGGGTTGGTGACGCCGAGGTCACCATCGTGGGTGATCACCGCCTATCCCCGGAGCTGCATGTGACGAGCCGGACCCGTGAGCAGGCGCCCACGCCGGATCCCGAGCTGACCGCCCTGACCGCGCTCTACGCGCGCCACGCCCCCGACCTGCAGGGTCTCTCGGGGGGCCGCTGGTCCACGTTGCTCGCCGCCGCACGTTCCCACCTGCATCTGGCCGCACAGCGTCCTGCCGGTGAGCCGCTGCTGCGGGTGCGCGAACCGCAGCCGGGCGACCTCGACGGCGCCGGCGGCGCGGTGGTCGAGATCGTCACCGACGACATGCCGTTCCTCGTGGAATCCGTACTCGCGGGTGTCAACAGGGCGGGGGGTGAGGCTCGGCGGATCATCCATCCGATCGTGGTGGTGCGCCGCGCACCGGACGGGAAGCTCGCCGAGGTGCTCACCGAGGCGGATCCGGCGTCGCCACCGGCCGACGCGCTCGTCGAGTCGTGGATCCACCTCGACGTGGGACCGGTGGTCACCGCACCCGGTGAGCTGGGACGCAAGCTCACCGGGGTGCTGCAGGACGTGCGGCAGGTCGTCGAGGACACCGAACCGATGGCCCGCACCGCCCGCCGCCTGGCCGACCGGCTGCCCGTGCAGCCCGCCACGTCCGACGACGCCCGGCCGGCCGACGTCGGGCAGTTGTTGCGCTGGCTCGCCGACGGCCACTTCACGTTCCTCGGCCACCGCCACTACGTCACCGACGGGGAGGGCCGGCTGCGGGCCGACGCCGATCCGGGGCTGGGTGTCCTGCGCCATGACTCCCGGACCGCCACGACGTTCGCGCCGACCACCGAGACCGGTCGGCGCGACCTACTGGTGATCACCCGCGCCAACGCCCCGAGTCCGCTGCGTCACGTGCATCCGTACTACCTCGCGATCACCACCGTCGACGCGACCGGCCGCCCGAACGGGGAGCACCGCTTCCTCGGCACCCTGACGGTGCCGGCACTCTACGAGAGCGTGCTCGACATCCCGGTCGTGGAGCGCCGGGTGCGCGCGGCGATACACCGGGCCGGGTTCCCGCTGGAGTCCTACTCCGGCCAGCAGATGCTGGAGGTCATCTCCGGTCTGCCCCGCGAGGAGCTGTTCGGCGCGAGCGAGGAGCGCCTGCACGACACGGCCGTCGGGGTGCTGGGCGTCGCGGGACGGGACGTGCGGCTGTTCCTGCGCCCCGACCCCTACCGGCGGTTCATGTCGTGCTTGGTCTACCTGCCGCGGGACCGGTACACGACGTCGTCGCGGCTGGCGATGGCGGAGGTCCTGGCACGCCGGCTCGGCGGCAGCGGTGTCGACCACACCGCGCGCGTCTCGGAGTCCAGGCTCGCGCTCGTCCACTTCACGGTCCACGCGGCAGCCGACGCAGCGGGTTTCGCGGGCATCGACGTCCCCTCACTGCAGAACGAGCTGACCGAGGCCATCCGGACGTGGGACGATCGGCTGCTGTCCGATCCCCACGAGGCACTGGTGACCGCCCTGCTGCCTGGCATCCCGGAGGCGTACAAGGCGGCTGTCGCGCCCGCCCAGGCCGTGGAGGACCTGCGCCGCATCGCCGCCCTCACCGGTCCCGGTCACTTCGACGTGCGCCTGCACCCCGCCGAGTCGGGACGATCGGACCGCCGGTTCACGTTCTACCTGGCCGGCGCGCCGGCGACGCTCACTGCCGTGCTCCCCGTGCTCCAGCATCTCGGGGTGGACGTGCTCGACGAGCGTCCCTCGGAGTTCGTCCGCGACGACCGCCTGCGGGCCTACGTCTACGAGTTCGGCATCAGGCCCGACGAGGCCGCCCGCGCCGTGCTCGAGGGGCGTCCCGAGCACGAGGTGGAGCTCTCGTTCTGCAGCGCGTTCAGCGCGGCATGGCGGGGCGACGCCGAGTCCGACCGGTTCTCGGCGCTCGTGCTGCGGATCGGGCTGCCGTGGCGCGAGGTCGCGGTGCTGCGTGCCTACGCGCGTTACGCTCGCCAGCTCGGCAGCCCCTACGGCCCGCAATACATGGCGGAGACGCTGCTGGGCCAGCCGGACGTGACCCGCGCGCTGATCGCGCTGTTCCGCGCCCGGTTCGACCCGGCCGTGACGGAGCGCGACCACGCGATGGACGAGGCCCTGACGGCGGTGCGGGCGCTGATCGATGCGGTGACCGGGCTCGACGCCGACCGAATCCTGCGCGGCTACCTCGCGATGATCGTCGCGACCCTGCGGACCAACTGGTTCCGCGGTCGCGACTTCTTCTCGTTCAAGATCGACCCCTCGGCCGTGCCGGACATGCCCGCTCCACGTCCCAAGTTCGAGATCTTCGTGTACTCACCGCGGGTGGAGGGCGTGCACCTGAGGTTCGGCGCGGTCGCCCGCGGTGGGCTGCGCTGGTCGGACCGGCCGCAGGACTACCGCACGGAGATTCTCGGCCTGGTCAAGGCGCAGGCGGTGAAGAACGCCGTGATCGTGCCGGTCGGGGCGAAGGGCGGGTTCTACGTCCGGGCGGCTCAGCCGGACCCCGCGGAGGTCGAGGCCTGCTACCGCATGTTCATCTCCGGCCTGCTCGACGTCACCGACAACCTGGTCGCCATGGACGGTGGTGCCGCGGTGACCGTCCCGCCGCCCGACGTCGTCCGCCACGACGGCGACGACTCCTACCTCGTGGTCGCCGCGGACAAGGGCACCGCGAAGTTCTCCGACACGGCCAACGAGGTCGCCGCGTCCTACGGGTTCTGGCTGGGCGACGCGTTCGCCTCCGGCGGCTCGGTCGGCTACGACCACAAGGCGATGGGCATCACCGCCAAGGGTGCGTGGGAGAGCGTGAAGCGCCACTTCCACGAGGTGGGGGTCGACACGCAGTCCCAGGACTTCACCGTCGTCGGCGTCGGCGACATGTCCGGTGACGTGTTCGGCAACGGGATGCTGCTCTCCCGTCACATCCGGCTGCTCGCCGCGTTCGACCATCGTCACGTGTTCGTCGACCCGGCGCCCGACGCCGCCACGAGCTTCGCCGAGCGGGAGCGGATGTTCGTCCTGCCCCGGTCGTCGTGGGACGACTACTCCTGTGACGCGATCAGCCCCGGAGGCGGGGTGTGGCCGCGGACGGCCAAGTCCGTGCCGGTCGGGCCGGAGATGCGCGCGGCGCTGGGTCTCGGCGAGTCCGTGGCCAAGCTCAGCCCGCCCGAGCTGATCGCCGCGATCCTGCGCGCGCCGGCGGACCTGCTGTGGAACGGCGGCATCGGCACCTACGTCAAGTCCTCGGCCGAGTCGCACGCCGCCGCCGGGGACAAGACCAACGACGGGGTGCGGGCCGACGGTCGTGACCTGCGGGTCAAGGTCGTCGGCGAGGGCGGGAACCTCGGCCTCACCCAGCTCGGGCGCATCGAGTTCGCGCAGGCCGGTGGCAAGATCAACACCGACGCGATCGACAACTCGGCCGGCGTCGACTGCTCCGACCACGAGGTCAACATCAAGATTCTCCTGGATCGGCTCGTCGCGGCCGGGGAGCTGGATCGGGATGCGCGCAACGCCGTCCTCGTCGAGATGACCGACGAGGTCGGGGAGCTGGTGCTGGCGGACAACCGCGACCAGAACGTCGTGCTCGGCATCGCCCGCGCACACGCCACGGCGATGGTGAACGTGCACAGCAGGCTCACCTCCGACCTCGTGGCCCGCCGCGGGCTCGACCGCCGGCTGGAGGTACTGCCCGAGCCCGCCGGGTTCGCCGCGCTGGAGGCGGCCGACCGGGGCCTCACGAGCCCGGAGCTGGCCACGTTGCTCGCCCACACCAAGCTCGACCTGACCGCACAGGTGCTGGCGACCGACCTGCCCGAGGTGACGGCGTTCGCCGGGCGGATCACCGGCTACTTCCCGCACGCGGTCCGCGAGCGCTTCCCCGCCGCGATCGCCCGCCACCCGCTCCGCCGGGAGATCGTCGCGACACAGCTCGTCAACGAGATGGTCGACGGCGCGGGAATGACGTATGCGTTCCGGCTGGTCGAGGAGCTCTCGGCCCCGGTCACCGACGCCGTGCGTGCGTACGAGGTGATCACCGGCGTGTACGACCTGCCGGCCCTGTGGGCGGATCTGCGCGCTCCCCACATCCCCACGGCGGTGTCGGATGCCGTGGTGCTCGAGTCCCGACGGCTGATCGACCGCGTGACACGCTGGTTCCTGAGCAACCGGCCGCAACCCCTCGCCGTCGGTGCGGAGATCACGCGCTTCGCCGCGACGGTGCGCACCCTCCGTGCCGAGCTGCCGCGACTGCTGCGTGGCCGTGAGCTCGACGTCGTGCAGACGCGGGCGGCGGAGCTGCGCGGCGCCGGCATCGGAGCGGAGTGCGCGAGCCGCTGCGCCGCGCTGGTGTACGGCTACGGGCTGCTCGACGTCGTCGACCTCATCGAGCTGTCCGACCGCGACCGCGAGCCCCGGGAAGCGGTCGAGGTGGCGGTGCTGTACTACGCGCTGTCCGAACACCTGGGCGTCGACCTGGCACTCACCTCCGTCAGCGCGTTGGAACGCGGCGACCGCTGGCACGCGCTGGCCCGTCTCGCGCTGCGCGACGACCTGTACGGCGCGCTGCGGTCCATCACCCTCGACGCGCTGCGCGAGGCCGCCCCGGGCACTCCCGTGGAGGAGGCCATCGCCCAGTGGGAGTGGGCCAACTCCTCGCGGCTCGTGCGCGCCCGCACGGCTCTGCACGAGGTGGGCAAGGCCGGGCAGCTGGATCTCGCGACGCTCTCGGTCGTGACCCGCCAGCTCCGCGGGCTGGTGCGGTAGTGGCGCGCTTCGTTGCGGAGGTGCCCGTGCGCTGGACCGACCAGGACGCCTACCGGCACATCAACCACGCACGCGCGGTGACCCTGCTGGAGGAGGCCCGGGTCGGGCTGATGTTCACCGCCGCCGCGTCTGCGGGTGTCACCGGGTTCGTCGGCGGCCTGCTCGTGGCCGGCCTGCACGTCGACTACCACCGCCAGATCCCGTACCGGTCGTCGTTGCGGGTCGAGATGTGGGTCGACGTGGTGCGTGCGGCGTCGTTCCGGATCTCCTACGCCATGCACGACGGGCCCGGGTCCGCTGATCCGGTGGCCGTGACGGCGTGGACGCGGATGGCCCTGTTCGACCTCGACGCGGGACGGCCCCGGCGCCTCACCGGCACCGAGCGGGCGTTCCTCGAACAGTGGGACGACGTGGGGCCGACCGCCGACGTGTGTGGTCCCGCGGAGGTGGCATGGTGACCGCC
>JAJAZD010000189.1 GCA_026785945.1 Pseudonocardia sp.
GGTCGCCTCCATCACGACCTCGGTCACCTCCTCGGCGGCGAACCAATCGGCCATCGCCTCCAACGACCCGGTGAACGAGGAGAACGTCCGGGTCTGCTTCTGGCGTCCCCGCCCGGCCGGTGCGGGACAGCGGACGCAGGCCCTCTCCACCGACCGGTGCGACCGGCCCGCTGCGGAGGCGGCGATTCGTGAGGCATACACCGCGGCCGGACTGCTCTGCCCGCCGCTGATGATCTGGATGGATTCGCCGTTGGGCGGCGGGTTCGCGAAGGCCGTGCTGCAGCAGCACATACTCACCACGAGGAACGGGGACCAGCTCGGGGACCCGCTCTGGGACCAGCTCCTGAACATCTTGGACGATTTCGAGCCCCGGGACCAGCTCCGGGGCCAGCTCTGGGGCCAGCTCCGGGACCAGCTCGGGGACCAGCTCGGGGACCAGCTCCGGGGCCAGCTCGGGGACCAGCTCGAGGACCAGCTCCGGGGCCAGCTCCGGGGCCAGCTCGGGGGCCAGCTCGGGGGCCAGCTCGGGGACCAGCTCCGGGACCAGTTCGGCGAAGCGCTCGACCCCTGGTCAGTGTCGTTCTGGCTCGCGCTCTGCACCCGCGCGCTCGACGTCGCAGGTATGCCGCCGTCACACCGGCTGGAGACCCTCGCCGCCGCTGTGTGGCACACCGCATGGTGGTGTCCGATGCGCGGTGCTGTTGTCATGACCGACCGGCCGACCGCTCTGCACCGCGACCAGCAGGCCCGGCTGCACTGCGAGAACGGCCCGGCCCTGGCCTACGCCGACGGGTACGCCCTGTACTCGTGGCACGGGACCACTGTTCCCGCCGACCTCGTTGACGGGGATGGTTGGGCACCTGACCGGATCCTCACCGAACGCAACGCCGAGATCCGGCGGTGCGCGATCGAGAAGCGCGGCTGGGACCGGTTCGTGGTGGACGCCGGCCTCGCGCAGGTCGGCGCGGCCGTGCCAGACCCGGGCAACCCGGGCCAGGAACTTCGCCTGTACGACCTGCCGCCGACGCTCCGCGACCTCTACAGCGCGCCTGCCCGGATCCTCATCGTGTCCAACGCTAGCCTCGAACGGGACGGCACTCGTCGCACCTTCGGGCTGCCGGTGCCCGCCGAGATCGACGACCCGGTCACCGCCGCCGCGACGACGTTCGGGCTGTCCCGCGTCGAGTACGAGGAGCTGGAGCGTGCGACGTGATACGCGACTGGCTCATGGCGTCGACGCCGTGACCAGGAGTGGGCGGCAGCCGCGGTGGATGTCCGCGCCGCCCTCGCCGGCGCCGCTGTCGAGATCGTCGAACGCAGGACCGTCGGCATCACCGGCTACGAACGCGCCCAGATCACCGCCAGGTGTGGGGCGATATCACCAGACCTCGGGTACCCGACCAGCAAGGAGACCAACTCATGACTACGACCCTCGGCAGCATCCTCGACCGCGCCGGCATCGGCACCCTCGGCGTCCTTGACATCCAGATCGACGTACCGATCCTGACCGGCGCGCAGCGGCAGGGTGATGTGATCGTGCTGCCCCGCCCGAACCGCGCCACCGCGACCACCCCGATCCCCGCGGCGGGCGTGCGGGTGGTGCGTGCGGAGGCGTCGGCGAACACGCACAGCATCATGAGCTGGGACGGCCCCGGCTGCTTCTTCGACGCCGACCAGACAGGCGGGAACGCCGATCTGACCCTCGGCACGCTGACCGTCCCGCCGGGCGGATCTGCGTACCTTTTACACACAGAGGAGCACGGTGCGAACGGCATCGGGCCGGGCACGTACGAGCTGCGCCGTCAGCGGGAGTTCGCGGGCGAGTGGCGTCAGGTCGCCGACTAGCCTTGATCATTCACTGGGTTCATGGAGGGTTCCTTCGGAGTGGCTGCGATGATCTTCACCTCCGTTTTTGATCTTGGTTTTCGGTGGTGCTCGTCGGTGGCGGCCCGACGGGTCGCGTCGGGTGGGCGCCGGTTCCACGGGCCGGTGGGTTCTTCGTGTCGGGGGCGGGTGCTTGCGTTGGCCCCGGACCAGCCGGACCGCGGTGTGCAGGATCTGGTAGCGCAGCGTCTTGGGTTCGGTGTCGGCCAGGGACTGATCCAGGCACGGCAGCCGTAGCCGGCTCAGCAGGTCCGCGGCGATGGTCGCGGCCACACACCACGCCTGGTTGATCTTCAGGGACGTCGAGGGCAGATGGTCTGGCGACCAGTGGCTGCCTGCTGTCGCGATCGATGTTGGCTTGGAAACACGTGTGCGGTCCGTGCGGTGTGTCGACGACGGTCTTGAAGGTGCGGGCCATCGTCATGACCGTCGAGCGGTGCTTCGCCGTCAACGTCTTGGGCATGGAGGTCTCCATGGCCCATCGCAGCCGGTCGAATCTCCACACATCGCCGGCCAACAGGTAGTACTGAGCCATTCCGCGTAACGGGTCGTAGCTTGCTGTGACTGGCAGGGCTCGTCGGTGGCGCGCCGGACCGAGTCGGTCCTGACCGTGTCCGAGGACGGTGTCGCGTTCGTCGCGGGCCTGCTCCACGCCGAGCGGCTCCGCCGAGGGACGCGTAAGGGCAGCCGCGCTCTCTCGACCCACGATCAGGCGGTGCTGCGCTGGTTCCTCGACGACACCCGCATGGCGCAACCGAGCCGCGACAACGCCATCTCCTCCTCCACGACCTACGACCACCGCGACGAAGCGATCGCTGTGCCCGCCCGACTCAAGCCGTTGCTGCACGGGGCGTCGCTGCACGGGGCGTCGCTGCACGAGACGTCGCTGCACGAGACGTCGCTGCACGGGGCGCTGCACGAGACGTCGCTGCACGGGGCGCTGCACGAGACGTCGCTGCACGGGGCCGTTGCTGCACGGGGCGTTGCTGGCCGCCAAGACGGCCGGGCACAGCCACGTCATCGTGGACGGCACCCTGATCCACACCGACCGCGACCAGCGCCGCCGGACCCACCGCGTCGGTCGACCTGTGGTGGTCGGGGAAACACCGCCACCACGGCGGCAACATCCAGGTCGTGTCCACCCCCGACGGATGGCCACTGTGGACCTCCGACGTGCGCCCCGGCCGGGAGCACGACACCACCGCCGCCCGCACCGACCCCGACCTGCTCACGGTGATCACCGCCCGGGTCCAGGACGGACGACCGAGCCTGGCCGACCAGGGCTACCAGGGCCACCAGGGCGAACCCGACATCTTCACCATCCCGATCAAGAAACCCGCCGGCCGCGAACTCACCGCCGACCAACAGACCCACAACGCCGTCCACGGCGCGCTGCGCTACCTCGGCGAACGCGCGAACTCCCTGCTCATAACCACCTACAAGGCGCTACGCCGCTACCGCGGCTGCCCCTGGCGCCTCGGCCAGATCGTCGCCGCAGCTCTGGCCCTGCTCCACCACGAGAACCACCGAACCGCATGATCATCGAACTCAGTCACACAGAGCAACCGATGGTTACGCGGAATGATTCAGTGCGCCGGCCCCGCCTCGGTCGCGGACGCCAGACCCGGCACCGGCGCGAGTTGTTGCCCGGCGGCCCATTGCGCGCCAGGCGTTGCGCTCCGCTCCTGCCCGGGCCGCGGAGCCCTCGACCGGCCAAGATCACGGGCGTATCTTCCACGGTCCATGCCGAACGTCATGGACCGTGCCGACCGCATCGACCCCGCTGCGCGCCTCGGCTTCGACCCCGGCCCGCGTTGGCGACAGACGTCATCACGAGTCGAGGGGCCGGGGCCGCCGTGGTGTCCCAGGTTTGACCCGCCCCGGCACGCCCGATCAAGCTGCCAGGTCGGCGAGGAGGAGGGTGGACAGACCCGCCCGATCCTGCCGTAGAGCGGTCCGCATGTACCTCATCACCTGCGGAGGTGGCTGACGTCGATGCTCCGCCGGACGGGCCGACGGGCTCCGGCTACTCGCCGCGCTCGATGACCCGGTCGAGCAGCGTGGTGATGTGTTCCACCCCGGTCGTCAGGGTGGCGAAACCGCCGCGCATCTCGGCACGCATCTCGACCGTCTCCGCGCGGAGTTCGAGGATGGCGTTGCCGTGCTCGACCTGCGTCTCGCGCAGCGCGTTGAGGGTGCGGGTATGCCCGCGGAGCTCCGCGCGGACCTCGGATACGTCGCGGTCCGCGCCGACGGCGAGTGGGCGGGCGGCGCCGGCGTCCGCGGCGACGATTGCGACCTGGTCGCGGAGGCGAGCGAGTTCGTGTTCGACCACCTGCACGCGGGTTCGGAGATCCTCGTCGTCAGGCATGCGGCGATCCTACGTGCGCCGACCGGTGTCCCAGGGCTGAACCGGCGGTCCCGCTGGATCGCCGCGATGACAGGTCACGCCGGGCCGACCACCGCCCACCGACCATGCCCGGCCCGGCGCACGGGGCTCGCGGTGGTGCTCTTGGTGAGACCTCAGCCCGGGTGGGGTCCAGCGCTGCGACGGCTTACTTGTTGCCGCTCGTCCGAAGTGGTGACTTGTGGGTATGGACCCAGCCGCGCTCGCCGCTTGCCATCCGAACCACCGACCCACATACTACTCCGTATCGGAGCAGCTCTGTTGAGGAGCGATAGATGGAGGTGGCTGTCATAGACGTGCCCGAGATGGCGGGCAGGTCTACCGCGTCGCCGGCCGTCGCCGGCGCCCGCCCGGGGGGGACCGCGATGACCTTCACGCAGCTCGTCACTCCCGCGGCAGTTTCGGGGTCCGCCGCCATGGCGAGAGCGGGCCGATGGTGGTGTGTGTGCACGGGTTCCCCGACGACGCCTCCACCTACGACGCCCTTGCCGTCTCCCTGGTCCACGCGGGCTACCGGGTGGTGGCGGTCAACCTGCGCGGCTACGCCCCGTCGCCATTGGAGGGTTCGCTCGGCCTCGACGACCTCGTGGAGGACCTGCTCGCCGTGGTCGACGAGCTGTCGCCCGACGCGCCGGTGTCACTCGTCGGTCACGACTACGGCGCCCAGCTCGCGTATCCGGCCCTGGCCCGCGCCCCGCAGCGGTTCAGCGCGGCCGTCCTGCTCGCCGGGGCCCACCCCGCCGTCGTGCAGCGCAACGCCCGCCGGTCGCTGCGACAGCTGTGGATGAGCCGCTACATCGTGTTCTTCCAGTTCGGCGGCTACGCCGACCGGCGCGTCGCCAGGCACGACTTCGCCTACGTCGAAGCGCTGTGGCGGCGGTGGGCGCGCGGCTTCACCGTCCCGGCCGAGCATCTGACCCACGTCAAGCGCACCCTGGCCGCCAGCATGCCCGCACCCGTGGCGATGTACCGAGGCGGCGGGTTCGCCGTCCCCGAGCAGGAGATCACCGTGCCCACCTTGTACGTCACCGGGGCCGACGACGGGTGCGCACTGCCCTTCCTCGCCGACGGGCAGGACGCCCTGTTCAGCGGCCCCTACGTGGCCGAGACGTGGGAGGGTACGGGCCACTTCCCGCACCTCGAACACCCCGGACGAACCGCCGAGACCGTGGTCGGCTGGCTCGGAGCTCACGCAAGGCGGCCCGCGCTCGATACCGGGGCGCCGCCGCACCCCCATCCCGTGACCACGAGCGGGCCCGACCCCCGGAGAGCCATGTGAGCGTCACCATCGGCTTCCCGGTCCACGACGGCGGAGCGGTGCCACGCTCACGTCCGCGCTACCGGTGGTGGCACGCGGCCGCCGTCGGTGTCGCCGCCAACCTGGCCGGCGCCCTTCCCGCCGGCCACAACGGTGACGAGACCTTCTACGCACAGCTCGACACCCCGCCCGGCTCGCCGCCCGGGTGGGCGTTCGCGCCGGCCTGGGCGGTGAACAACGTGCTCACCCTGTGGAGCAACCTGCGAGTGGTCAACCTTCCACCGGAGACGGACGGCTGGCGAGCCGCGCTGGTCTTCGAGGCGGCCACGTGGGGGCTGTTCGCCTCGTTCTCGGGCCTCTACTTCGGGTTGCGCAGCCCGGTGCTCGGAGCCGTCGACACGGTGGCGGGACTGGTCACCACCACCCACGGTGTCGTGGCCACGGCCAGGCTTGGCCGCTTGGCCGCCTGGGCGCTGGTGCCGCGCCTGCTGTGGCTGACCTACGCCTCCTACGTCTCGACCGCCACCGCCCTGCGCAGCCGCGACGACCTCCTCGGGTGGAAGCCACGCGCCACCGGATGATTGACGTCCTCACCCGCCGGGCGCACTCGTCTCCGTCGGGGTGGCGCGGGCATGGGTGCGTTCGGCGACCGCGGTGAGGTAGCGGACGATCGTGGCCCGCTCGTCGTCGGTGAAGGTATCGGCGACCTGTTCCAGGGCGCCGAACAGAGGGGTCAACTCGTCGATCATCCGGGTGACGGAGTTCTCGTCGGGTTCGAGCACCACCCGGCGCCGGTCGGCGGCGTCGCGTCTGCGGTGCAGGTGTCCCGCGCGCTCCAGGCGGTCGGCCAGCTCGGTCCCGGACCCGGTGGAGATGCCCAGGCGCACGGACAGCTCGACCGGCCCGGCCTGCCCCGGCGTCTGCATCAGGTAGGTCATCGCGGCGTAGTCCAGTGCGCGCAGGCCCAAGCGGTGCGCGAGGTGGCGGTCCAGCTCGCCTTGCGCGCGCTGCAGATCCCGCACGGCCCACGACACCTCCGACGCCTCGACCCGCCCCCGTTCACGCCGGCCCACGGTGTCGTCCCGCGTTTGCTCCGCCACGGAGGCAGCATAGCTCGCTGAATGGCTCCGAAACGGAGTCAAGGCCGTCACTCCTGGCGGAGATCTTCGGGCGCCCGATCAGGAGATGCCGCGCCGATCGGATCCGCGGCGCAGATAGCCGTAGGCGGCGGTGCCCACGAACAGGACGGCGCCGATGAGGGTCAACCAGAGCAGCCCCTCGAACGGCGATGATCTTCAACATGGGTGGGTCGTCCTTGCGGTCGGTGGCGCGGACCGTGGCCTTCGGGACAAGGGTATGACCTGTCAGCAGAGGACGGTCTGAGAAACCCGGACCGAGAGCCGGGCGATCTACTGGGGAAAGTGTTCGAGCAGGAAGTCGCGCAGGGCCGGCACCCGGTGAGGGACGTGCAGCGGCGAGGGGTACACGAGGTAGAGGGGCATGCCCGTGACGTGGTGGGCGGGCAGCACCGCCTCGAGGCGGCCGTCCCGTACCGCGCGGACACCCACCAGCTCCGGTAGCAGGGCGATGCCGGCTCCCGCTACGGTGGCCCGCCGGACGAAGGACAGGTCGTCGGCCGCGATCGTGCCCCTGACCTGCACGTCGACGTCGCCGTCCTGGCTCTGCAGCCGCCAACGGACCTTGCCGTCGCGGGCATGGAACAGCACACATGGAGCGACGGGATCCTGACCGTCAACCAGACCTCGTTGGGTGGCCGGGCCGGGGTGATCCTCGCCGGGACCGGCGCCCTAGGGCTGTTGCCCGCCGTCGTCGAGCCAGCACCGTCTGCTCGACGGCCAGCGCGGGCCGCTGCTGCTGCTCGATCACGCGCAGGGCGCGCAGCGCCTCGATGTTGGCGCGGACCCGCGTCACCGCGCCCGAGGGCGCGAGGTCGTCCTGGGTGGCCGGGCGGAACCGCGCCGCGCGGCGCTCGATGTCCAGCTGCTCGGGCGGCTCGACGAGGTCACCCGAACCCCTGCCGACGGTCGCCAGGCCGTCCGGATCCAGCCCCGCAGCCTCACCCGGCGCATCGACCGGCGCGCCGGTGAGGTCGTCGCGCTCCCCGCCGTCATCGTTGCGGGTGGGTCGGGACGGAGGCAGCAGCTTGGCCGGGCCGGGTCCGCCGGTGCGGGGCCGACTCGACCGTCGGCGGCAGCCGCGCCCCGGCTGCGGCCAGCGTCTGGGCCTTGGCCGGCTGCGCGGCGGGAGACTCCGCGACGGGCCACTGGATGGTGGGCGAGGGGGCGGCCGGCGATGGGGTCGCCGAGGCGTCGATCGAAGTGGTCGTGGTCGGAGCGAAGGCCGTGACCGGGGTCGCGGTGGCCGGCGTCGCGGGCGGCGGGAGTTCCCGCCTGGGCGATGAGCTGCAGGGCGCGGTCGCGGTGCTGGTAGGCGGTGAACGCCGCGAGCGACAGCTCATCGGCGCGCTCCACGCGGGCGCTGCGACTGGCGCAGGAGCGGGGGTCAGCCCGAGTTCGCCGAGGACTGCCGCGACACCTCGTCGCCCGTCGGGCGGACCGATGTCCGCTGGCTCGAAGCCCCCGCTACAGGTCGAGGGCGGCGCGGAGGCCGCCGTCGACGAGGTCCATGAGCTCGGGGTCGACGGTGTCGACAGGCTCGATCAGGCGTCGACGGATGACCGTTTCGAGGGTCATTGCCGAGGCCCAGCCGTGCGGGTCGATCCGGACGGCGAGCAGCTTGCCGGGGTCGGTGAGCAGCAGGTGCACGCCGAACACGACCGGGGCGTCGGCGCGGTCGGCGGTGTTGATGCCGTCGGCGGAGACGATCAGGCGCAGCGTGGGTGCGTCGCTGCGGCGGATGACCGGGTCGTAGCGCCAGATCTCCCCACGTCTCACGCGGTGCGCTCGGCGTCGAACGCCGCGGCGGTCTCCTGCAGGGCCTGTTCGGCGTGGTCGCGGTGGTCGCGGAACCACCGGCCGTGCTCGCGGACCGCTTCGCGGAGTTCGTCCTGGCGCACGAGCCGCTCCAGGTAGGCCGATGCGCCGCCGCGGGTGCGGGCGCCGCACTGCCGGACCCGCGCGACCGTGCCGGCGTCGAGGGACACCGTCATACGCTCCTTCTGCATACGGCCCATCATACGCAAACGCACTACGGGCGACCACGATCGCGCCGGGAGGTTGCGCTATCCCCTTCGTCCGGCGCAGGTGGATCCGCGCGGTGCGCTGCTTGCCGCCGTAGTGGGCCAACGGCCAATGGTCGTGCTTCAAGGTGGATCGTGTTGCGACACGCCGGGAGATGTCCATGGTGTGGTGATCGTCTGTCGGGATGGTCGGCGGGTGGCGCATGACGGGTCGGGTGGGGTGTCTCCGGAGGGTTGGTTGCCCGATCGGGTGTCGTTGGGGGCGTTGAGCAGGACGTTCTCGCCGGAGTTGGTGGATCGGGTGGTGGCGACGACCGGCACCAAGGAGGTTCGTCGGCGGTTGTTGCCGGCCCGGTTCGTGATGTACTTCGTGTTGGCGTTGTGGCTGTTCAGGGGCCGTAACTGCGGCTACGGCCAGGTGATGATCAAGCTGGTGGATGGGTTGTGTCACCGGCGCCGCGCCCGGGACCTGCTCGATGGGGTGCCGGATCCGCAGGGGTGTTCTGCTGCGGGCTGCGTGTGGTGTCGGTGGACGGTTCGAGCACCGATGTGCCCGCCACCGAGGAGAACGCCGAGCACTTCGGTCGCCCGTCGAACGGGACCCGGGACGGAGCATTTCCGCAGGTGCGCTGGCTCGTCGCGGCGGAGTCGGGCACCCGATCCGGCCGAGATCGTCGGGCGGGGAACGGTGCTGGTGGACGGCACGGTCTGCCCGACTTGGGACTGGAGCCACGTTCCGGACCTGTTCTCCGGCAAGGTCGGCTTCCCGGGCATGAACCTGCAGATCGCCGCGACC
>JAJAZD010000190.1 GCA_026785945.1 Pseudonocardia sp.
CCGCCGTGCTCCCCGTCCACGGCTCGTACTCCCCGTCGACGGGGGGCCCGGCACCATCTGGGGGGCACCGGGCCGGTCGGGGAGCACAACTCACCGCCGCCCGCCCGCCCGCGCGACGCCGCGCCGCACCGCGTCGACCAGGTAGGGGCGCAGACCCGTCGCCGGCACGATCCGGTGCACCGAGCCCATTCGGTGGGCGCGCTGCACGCTGTGGGCGGTGTCGAACTCGTCGGCGACCTGGCCCAGCTTCTCCGACCGCACGCCCGGACGCACCGCTGCCAGCTCCGCGGTGAGCCGGCTCGCCTCCGACTCCGCGCCGGACTGCCGGGCCTGCCCGATACGGGCCTCCAGGTCGGCGACCCTGGGGTCGGCGGCGGTCCGCTTGTTCACCTCGCCCGCGAACACGACGGCCGCGGCGGGCGCCCCGCCGATGACCGAGGCGTAGGACCCCTCGACCGCGGCGACCTCCATGGAGTCGTTGAGCGTCCCGGAGAACACGACGAACGCGCCGCCGTGGTACCGCGAGACCACGCAGAACACGATCGGCCCGTCGAAGTTGACCACCGCGCGGCCGATCTCGGCACCGTGCTCGAGCTGCAGCCCCCGCAGCGACTCCGGCGAGCCGTCGAAGCCCGAGAGGTTCGCCAACACCACCAGCGGACGGTTGCCGCTGGCCGCGTTGATCGCCCGAGCGGTCTTCCTCGACGACCGGGGGAACAGCGTGCCCGCGGTGAACACGGTCGGGCCGTCCACCGGCACGCGCCCGCGACGGGGGAGCGGGCGCGACTCGATGCCGAGCAGCGCCACCGGCTGCCCGCCCAGGTGCGCGTCGAGCACCACGACCCCCTCGGCGTCGATCATGTCGACCCACCGCTCCAGCGTGGGGTGGTCGGCGTCGGCGACGGCGGCGAGCACCGAGCGGATGTCGAAGGGCTTCTTGCGTTCCGGGTTGGCCGCGAACACCTCACCGACGGTCGCGAAGTCGCAGCCGGGGCCGCTGTGCGGCGAGCCGGAGACGTCGCGGTCGACGGGGTCGGTCGTCGGCGCCGGGCGCGGGAACCGCTCGCCCGCGGCGCGGTAGGTGTGCGCGTAGTGCGCGAGCAGGACGTCGACCGCACCGGACAGGTCGGGCGCCCAGTACTGCGCCTGGCCGTTCGGCCCCATGATCCGGTCGTAGCCGCCGATGCCGAAGTTGTCCTCGGCGCTCACCCCGCCGGAGTAGTCCAGCGACTGCTTGCCGGTCAGCACCATCGCGCTGTCGGGCGTCATGACGAGGATGCCCTTGGTGTGCATGAGCATCGTCGCCTCGGCGTTCCAGTACGGCTGGGCGCCGACGTTGATGCCGGTGACGATGACGTTCATCTCCCCGCCGTCCTGGGTGAACTCGATGATCGCGCGCAGCACCCGGGAGATCCAGTCCATGTTCTCGGTGCCGGAGTCCATCGCGATCTTCGCGCCGGCCGACACGGCGAACCACTCGATCGGCACGTCCAGGCGCCGGGCCAGCTCGATCGCGGCGATGACGCGACGGCACTCCGGCTCCGACACCGCCCCGAGCGCCCGGGTCGGGTCGCCCAGCAGCACCACCCGCGTCATGCCCTCGGGGTGGCGCACCGTGGGCGTGGTGACGGTGCCGAGCACGATGCTCGCGGAGTTGCCGCCGGGCGCGCGGTCCACGGCCACCGGCGCGCCGGAGTCGTCCAGGTCGTACTCGGTGAACGCGCCGGGCTGCCCCCCACGGTCGGGGTTGCGCACCAGCATCGGCACCAGCTCGTAGGGGTAGACGGCCCCTCGGCGCCGCGCCCGGATCACCTTCTGCGTGTAGGCGTCGAGCTCGCGCAGCGGGTGTTGGGGCGGCTCGGTGACCTGCACCGTCAGGCCCGCTCCCGGCGGACGGGAGAGCCGCAGCAGCAACTCCTGGGGCTCGGCCCCCGCCGCGACGTCGCCCAGGTGGCGGAACTGCACCTGCACCTGTTCGATCCCCAACGCCTCCGAACGCGGCGCCAGGACCCGGACGACGGCGTCGAGCTCGTCGAGCGGCACGTCGACCACGGGCCAGACGTAGAGCAGCACGCGGTTCCAGTCCAGCTTCGCGTCGCCGCGGTCGGTGGCGCGGGCCGCGCGCAGCGCGTCGAGACAGGAGTCCAGGACGTGTTCGAGCTGGGGCAACGCGCGGATGCCGCCAGTCTCGTCGCGCAGGACAGTGAGGTCGCGGACATCGGAGAGCACGAGCAGCCGCCGGTCGTCGGGCACCTCCTTGCCGACCGCCCGGAACACGTGGACGTCCACCGGCGACGGCAGGCGGGTCAAGGAGAATGCCGAGAGCCGCCACAGACCCAGCCGCTCGGCCACCATCGGGTGCAGTCCGCGCAGCGTGCTGTCCTCCACCGGCCGGCGGTCGGGGCCGGGCGTGAAGGTGAACCATGCCGACCGCTCGTCCCCACCGGGTCGACGTACCGCGACCGCGACGCGCTCGAGGCGCTCGGGCAGGCGGCCGAGCATCGCCCGGATCTTGTCCCCGGAGCGCTCCGGGTCGGCGTCGGGCGCCTCACCGGCGATGACGTACAGGTCGAGCACGGCCGTCCGCCCAGGAGGGAGTGCGGCGATGAGCCGGCGCAGGTCGCGCTGCACGGCCATGGGGTCGCCGCCGGTCGGGGCGTCGGGTGCGGTGTGCACGGTCGTGGCGAGGACCGTGAGGTCACGCCCGTCCAGGTGATAGTTCGCCGTGAGCAGGGATCGGCCCCCGCGATCCTCCGACCGGACGTCGGTCAGCGTCCGTGCGCGGTAGTAGCGGCGTGTCATGACCTCGAGCATCGCCGCGTGGTGCCGCTCGCCGAACACGCCGAGGATCGGCTCGGCGGCGGACACGATCGTGTCGATCTGCGCGGCCCGGGTGTCGGGGTCGGCGGAGAGCCGGTCGAGCTCGGCGCGCACCTGCGCCTGCCCGCGGGCGCGCTCGTCGTCGATCACCGGGGCCTCGAAGCACGTGTACCGCACCCGGCGGGCCAGGCCGCCGACGACCGGGTGCCGTAGCTGCGTGGCGGTGACGAGGTGGTCCAGGACCCGCTGGTACTCCGCGCGCACGCCCTCGGGCAGCTCCGCGACGGTCTCGGGGTGGCGCATCCGCCACTGCAGGAGCTCCAGCACCACGGGCACGTGCGCGGACGCGCGGCGGTGGGCGAGGAACATGCGGTAGAGCGCGCTGCTCAGCCCGGCCGAGGGTTCGAGGTCCGCCACGCCGTAGTGCGCCAGCGCCCGCCGCAGCTTCGCGAGGAACGACTCCGGCAGGCCCTCGGCGTCGGCATCGCGGGAGCGCAGGTAGGCGTAGAGGTACTCCTGCGGGTTGCGCGCCTCCTCGCCCGCCGGGTCGATCTGCTGCGCCTCGTCCTCGGGGCCGCGGCGGTTGCGCGACAGCGCGCACAGGTCGGCGAAGATCCGGAACGTCCCCATCTCGCTGTGGAGCACGGCGGCGTCGTCGGCCGGGAGGTCCTCGCGGGCGGCGGCCAGCGCGCCGAGCAGAGGACGCGCGTCGCTCTCGTCGACGTCGTAGCCGAGCACCAGGTGGCGCAGCGACGTCATCGCGTCGGCGGCGGCGGTGGCGGGGTCGGTGCTCACCGCCGGGGGACCGGCGAGTCCCGAGAGGTCCGCGCGCTCGGCGCCGGTGGTGGTGGACCCGTCCCCGTCGGGTTCGAGGCGCACGAGCTTCGTCCCGCCCTCGACCTGCGTGTTCGGCGCGACGAGGATCTCCCGTACCCGTCCCGCGACGGGCGCGCGCAGCGCCGTCTCCAGCTTCATGCTCTCCACGACGGACACGATGTCGCCGACCTCGACGACGTCGCCCGCCACGATCGGGATCGACACGACCATCGCGGGCGCCGGCGCCCGGACGAGCCCGGCCTCCCCGCCGGAGATGCGGTGCACGGCCCCGTCGACCTCCACGAGGTAGTCCGTGCCCTGCGCCGAGGTGCGCTCCGCCGAGGCGGCGCGCGGTGGCACCGACAGCACGGCGAACGCCTGGGTGCCCACGATGAGCTTGCGCTCGAACCGGCCCGTCCGCTCCGCGTCGACCTCGACGACGTGCCCGTCGACCGCGACCCGGTAACGCGACCCGCGCGACTGCGCGACGTGCAGCCGGTAGGACTCCCCGGCCGCGCGCACGTCCACCTGGTGCCACGTCTCGTGCCCCACCTCGGGGCGCCCGCGCTCGGCGGAGGCGAACAGCCGGTCGCGCTGACGTGCCACGTGGGCGTTCTGCGCCTCGACGGCGGTGGCGAGCAGCGCGACGTCCAGGCGTCGGGGAGGGGTGTAACCGGCCGCCATCAGGCCGTCGAGCCAGGTGGTGTCGGCGTTGCCGGAAAGGATCTCGGGACGGTCGAGGAGGTCGAGCAGGAACGCCTTGTTGGTGGTGCCGCCGTCGATCACAGCGGCCGTCTGGCGCAGGGCGCGGGACAGCCGGGCGCGGGCCTCGGAGCGGTCGCGGCCCCACGCGATCACCTTGGCGATCATGGAGTCGAACTGCGGCGGGATGAGGTCGCCGGCCGCCACGCCCGTGTCGACCCGGATTCCGGGACCGGAGGGCAGCGCGAGGTGTTCGATGCGGCCGGGCGCGGGAGCGAAGCCCTGCTCGGGGTCCTCGGCGGTCAGCCGAGCCTCGATCGCGTGCCCGCGGGGCGCCGGCGCCCCACCGTCGGGTCCGGCCGCCCCGCTGTCGGCGAGCGTCCCGCCGGCCGCGACGTGCAGCTGCAGCTTGACGATGTCGACGCCCGTGGTCGCCTCGGTGACCGGGTGCTCCACCTGCAACCGGGTGTTGACCTCCAGGAACGACAGCAGCCGCTCCTTGGGCTCGTACAGGAACTCCACCGTGCCCGCGTTCACGTAGCCGGCCTCCGTCGCGAGTGCAGCGGCCGAGGTGCGCAGGAGCTCCTCCTGCTCGGCGTCGAGCGCGGTGGAGGCGGACTCCTCGATCACCTTCTGATTGCGCCGCTGCACCGAGCAGTCGCGGACCCCCAACGTCCAGACGGCGCCGGTGGCGTCCGCGACGATCTGCACCTCGACGTGGCGCCCGCCGTGGATCGCGCGCTCCAGGAACACGGTGGCGTCGCCCGCGGTCTTCGCGGCCTCGGAGCTCGCGCGTTCGAAGGCATCGGGGAGCTGCTCGGGCGAGTCGACACGCCGGATGCCGCGCCCACCTCCGCCCGCGGTGGCCTTGACCATCAGCGGGTAACCGATCGCCGCGGCCTGCTCACGCGCCGCGTCGACGTCCGCGACCGGACCGTGGCTCCACGCCGCCAACGGGACGCCGACCCGCTCGGCCAGCCGCTTCGCCTCGATCTTGTCGCCGAGGCGTTCCATCACCTCCGGTGACGGCCCGATGAACACGATGCCCAGGTCGCGGCACAGGCGGGCGAAGTCGGCCTTCTCCGACACGAAGCCCCACCCGGGCCAGACGGCGTCGGCGCGGGACACCCGCAGCGCGCGCTCCAGTTCGGCGTGGTCCAGGTAGGGGGATGCGCCGAACGCCTGCTCGGGGTCGTCGGGGCCGATCAACACGGCCTCGTCGGCCTCACGGACGAACATCGCATGCCGGTCGACGGCGGTGTACAGCGCGATCGTGCGCAGTGACGGGCGACCCTCCGCGTTCCACTCCCGCACCGCATTGATCAGTCGCATGGCCGGTTCACCCCGGTTGACGATGGCGACCCGCCGATAGGACTGCTCCGTCACGATCTGCTCCACTCCCCGTTGCCGGTGGTCGTGTCCACGACCGCCGGACGCCCGGATGCCCGGGCCCGCCCACCCAACTCGACGCCACCGCCGTCGCACAACCCGCGAGCGGGCGACCCGGCGATACTTCTCGCGCAGGACTCCTCGTGCATGATGCCCCGGTGCGGACGGCAACGAGGCTAGGCCTGATCTGCGACGTGCACGAGCACGGCTCGCTCGACGGTGATCCGGTGCTGCTCCTGCACGGTTTCCCGCAGCGGGGCACGTCCTGGGACGCCGTCGCGTCGCGGCTCGCGTCGCGAGGCCTGCGCACCCTGGCCCCCGACCAGCGGGGCTACTCGCCGCGGGCCCGACCGGTCGGGCGTGGCGCGTACACGCTCACCGCGCTCACCGCCGATGCGCTCGCGGTGGTCGACGAGCTCGTCGGGCCGGGTGAGCGGGTCCATGTGGTCGGGCACGACTGGGGGGCGTCGGTCGCCTGGCGGTTGGCGGCGCGCCATCCCGACCGCGTCGCCACGCTGACGGCCGTGTCCGTGCCGCCGGCCGCCGCCTACGCCCGCTCGCTGGTGACGACGCGGCAGGCGTTCGTGTCGTGGTACGTGCTCGCAGTACAGGTGCCCGGCCTCGTCGAGCGGCTGCTCGGTGCTCGCGGCCGCCCGTTCTCGCCCGTCTTCGCCGGGATGCTGCGGCGGACGGGCCAGTCCCGCGACGCCGCGGAGCGGGACGCGGCGGGGCTCGCCGATCCGGCGGCGCTGACCGCCGCGCTCACCTGGTACCGCGCGCTGGCCGTCGAGCGGTCCGCGGCCGACCCGCCGGTGCGGGTGCCGACGCTGTTCGTCTGGAGCGACGGGGACGTCGCCGTCACACGACAGGCGGCGGAGCTGACCCACCACCACGTCACCGGCCCGTTCCGCTACGCCGAGCTGCGCGGCGTGAGCCACTGGATCCCCGACGAGGCCCCTGACGACCTGGCCGAACTGATCGCGGACCACGTCGGTGCCGCCGCTGTTCGCCGGCCCCCGGGCGGAGGTGGCTGATCGTGGAGGTGCTCAGTGGGCGCATTGTGGTCCGACCGGCGGACATGTCGCGCAGCCTCACCTTCTACCGGGACGTGCTGGGCCTGGCGATCGCCCGCGAGTTCCCGGGTGGCACGGTATTCTTTCTCGGCAGCGGCTTCCTGGAGCTGTCCGGACATGCGAGCGCACCGGCCGGCGACGCGGTGGCGCTGTGGCTGCAGGTCCGTGACCTGACCGCCGTCCACGCGGCCCTCGCCGACCATGTCGTCCGGGAGCCCCGCGAGGAACCGTGGGGCCTGCACGAGATGTGGATCGCCGACCCGGACGGCACGAGGATCGTGCTCGTGGAGGTCCCGGCCACCCACCCGATGCGTCGGGACCCCCGCACGCCATCGTGACGACAGGTCAGCCGGCGCCGGGGGCCGCGTCGTCGGCGTCGTTCTCCACGTTCTGCTTGATCTGCGCGAGGGTGTGCAGCAGGCCGTCGTCGATGCTCGGGCCGTCCACGTGCTCGGTGTGCAGGCGGACGACGACCTCTGCGCCCCCGTCGGAACCGGTCACCGTCAGCTCACCGCTGTAGTTGTTCGGGCCCTGGGAGCCCCAACGGATGCTGCGTGCCTCGCCGTCGGCGGTGAACCACGCCTCGCCCTCGACCAGTTGCCCGTCGACCACGGCCGCTGTGCGCACCGCCGAGCCCTCGGCCCGCTCCGCACTCTTCATCGCTGCGAAGTAGTGGGGCAGGTTCTGCACGTCGGAGAGGTAGTCGAACAGCGCCTCGGGGTCGGTGGTCACGGTCGTCCGGTGCTCGTAGTCGCCCATGGCCGTGGTCTACCCCGTGCGACGTGGCTCAACCGACCCTGCGGGCCCCGGGCCCCGGAATCGCCCATAGGCGCGTGCCGGGATCGACAGCAGGCCCGTCCGAGCAGCGCAGCTCCACCTGCACGTGCGCGCCGCATCCTGCGTGCTCGACGCGCATCGGGGGGCCCTCGGGGCCGGCCCGGTGGGCGTCGCCCCAGGTCAGCATCGCGAGGACGACGGGCCGCAGGTCGCGGCCCGCGTCGGTGAGCCGGTACTCGTGACGCTGCCGGTGCCCGGCCTCGTGATAGGGGACGCGGACGACGACGCCCTCCTGGACCAGGCCGGCGAGCCGGCGGGTGAGCACATTGCGTGCGATGCCCAGGTGCGTGGCGAGATCGTCGAAGCGGCGGATGCCGTTGAACAGGTCGCGCAGCACCAGCAC
>JAJAZD010000191.1 GCA_026785945.1 Pseudonocardia sp.
CACGGACTTGACGGACCCACGGAGACCCCGACTCGCGCGCACGGAGACCCCGACTCGCGGGGCTCAGGCGTCGCGGCGGTTCGCCACGACCAGGGCCGCCACGAGCATGCCGGCGGCGATCGCCGCGAAGTACGCCAGCGAACCCCACGGCCCGAAAGGCATGGACGACGCCGCTTCCACCTCGTCACCGACCCCGGCGGTGAGGAAGTGGTCGGCGTTGACGAAGGGCATCCACCGCTGGATCTCCTCGCCGACGTTCGGGATCAGGCGGACGAGGTTCTCCGCCAGTAGCGCCCACACGAGCAGCAGCGCCACCGCGCCCGCGGTCTGGCGGAGCAGGATCCCGACGGCCACGGCCAGCACCGCGGCGACCGCGAAGACCAGCCCCGCACCGAGCAGCGCGCGCCAGCGGTCGGGCGAGTCGAGGGCGAGGCTGCCGGTCGGCGCGAGCAGCACAGCCGCACCCCAGGCCCCGAACGCCGCGACCAGACCGACGACCGCGGCCACGAGTGCGACGACGGCGGCCTTGGCGAGCAGCAGCAACGTGCGGTTCGGCACAGCCTGGAACGTGGTGCGGATCGTCGAGAAGCGGTACTCGGTCGTGACCGAGACGGCGGCCATCACCAGCACGATCATCAGCCCCAACTGCACGAACGACCCGATGAGGTCGAACGGGAGCGGCCCGGCCTCGGCCGGGGACGTGCCCGCCAGCAGCGCCGTGAACCCGACGACGATCACGATCGCCGACCCGCTGCACCACCACGGTGAACGGGTGGAGAACAGCTTGATCCGTTCCGCGGCGAGGACGCTCATCGGGTCACCGCCGCGTACTCCACGTCCTGCTTCGTGATCTCCATGAACGCCTCCTCCAGCGACCCCCGGACCGTGCTGAGCTCGTGGAGCACGAGCCCGTGTGCCGCCGCCAGCTCACCGACCTGTTCGGTGGTGGCGCCCGGGACGCGCACCGCCGGCGGTGTCGCCACGTCGGTGACGGTGAGACCCGCCTCGCGCAACGCCGCGGTGAGCAGGTCGAGCCGCGGCGCGCGGACCTGGACACTCGCGCCGCCCGCGCCGTCGACGAACTGCGTCGTGGCGCCGTGGGAGATGAGTCGCCCCCGGCCGATCACGACGAGCTCGGTGGCCGTGAGCGCCATCTCCGAGAGCATGTGGCTGGAGACGAAGACGGTGCGGCCCTCCCCCGCAAGGCGCTGCATGAGCTGGCGGATCCACAGGATCCCCTCCGGGTCGAGCCCGTTGACCGGCTCGTCGAACAGCAGGACCTGCGGGTCGCCGAGCAGCGCACCCGCGATGCCGAGCCGCTGCGACATCCCCAGCGAGAACGACCCGGCCCGCTTGCGCGCCACGGCCGTCAGCCCCACGGCATCGAGCACCTCGTCGACGCGCTGGACCGGCAGGTTGTTCGACGCGGCCAGCCACGCCAGGTGCGCCCGCGCCGAGCGGTTCGGGTGCACCCACTTGGCGTCGAGCAACGCCCCGACGGTGCGCAACGGGTGCTTCAGCTCGTGGTAGTGCTTGCCTCCGATGAGGACCTCACCGGCGGTGGGCCGGTCCAGTCCCAGGATCATCCGCATCGTCGTGGACTTGCCGGAACCGTTGGGTCCCAGGAAGCCGGTGACGGTGCCCGGCCGTATGTCGAACGTCAGGTCGTCGACTGCGAGCGTCGAGCCGTAACGCTTGGTGAGACCCTTTGCCTCGATCATGGTTCCCCCCTTTTCGGGTAGGGGAAGCACACCGCACGGTGACCGGGCGCGGAATCCGGGGGGACCCCGAGCTGTCCCTGACATCCTGCGGGTGACGGGTGGGTCAGGGTCGGGGTGGCAGTTCCGGGCGGCGGCGGGACGGGCGGGTGGACGGGTCGGGCGGTATGGCCGCGGGGCTGCGGGTCAGCTCGTCGAGGGCCATGTCGACCGCGCGCTCCAGCTGCGGGTCGCGCCCGGCCACCCAGTCCTGGGGTGTGATCACGACCTCGACGTCGGGATCCACCCCGTGGTTCTCCACGCCCCAGGCGACGTCGTCGAACCAGAAGGAGTACCGGGGCTGGGTGACGGACGTGCCGTCGACCAGGCCGTAGCGGCCGTCGATGCCGATCACTCCGCCCCAGGTGCGCACCCCGACCACCGGCGCGATGCCCAGGCGCTTGATCGCGGCCGTGACGATGTCGCCGTCGGAGCCGGAGAACTCGTCGGCGAGCGCCACGATCGGCCCGCGCGGCGCGTCGCCGGGGTAGGTGGTGGGCTGCCGGTGACGGATCACGTCCCAGCCGATCACCTTGCGCGCCAGCTTCTCCACCACGAGCTGCGAGGTGTGGCCGCCGCTGTTGCCGCGGACGTCGAGGATCAGGCCCTCCCGCGAGGTCTCCCGGGTCAGGTCGCGGTGCAGCTGCGCCCAGCCCGGCGCCATCATGTCCGGGACGTGGAGGTAGCCCAGCCGCCCGCCCGAGCGCTCCGCCGCGAACGCGCGCCGCCCCGCGACCCAGTCCTGGTAGCGCAGCGCGACCTCGGAGCCCAGCGGCCGGACGACGACCCGGCGCACCTCACCGCCGCCGTTCCGGTCGGGCCCGGTGCGGACCGTGAGTTCCACCAGCTCGCCGGCCGTGGAGACGAGCAGCGGCGCGGGTCCGACGGCCGGGTCGACCGGCCGACCGCCGATCTCCAGGATCACGTCGCCCGCCCGGACGTCGACGCCCGGCCCGGCCAGCGGGCTGCGCGCCGCGGGGGCCGACGTCTCCGGCGGCAACACCCGCACGACGCGCCATCCGCCGTCCGGGTCGGGAGCGAGATCCGCACCGAGCAGCCCGGGCCGCCCGGAGTGGTCGCCCGCCCCGTGCCCCGACACGTAGGCGTGGGAGGTGCCGAGCTCGCCCTGCAACTCCCACAGCAGGTCGACGAGGTCGTCGTGGCTTCCCACGGCGTCGACCAGCGGCCGGTAGCGGTCCATCTCGGCCGCCCAGTCGACCCCCGCCATGTCCTCGACCCAGAAGTGGTCACGCATCAGCCGGCCGGCCTCGTCGAACATCTGGCGCCACTCGGCGGCGGGATCGACGGTGACGACGATGCGGCGTGTGTCAATGTCGAACTCGTCGGCGCCGGCGTCACCCTCGGTCGGGACGCCGGAGTCCGAACGGTCGGTGCGCAGCACCCGCAGCGCGCCGTGGTCGCGCACGACGAGCCGGGTGCCGTCACCGCTGACCGCGAAGCCCGAGACCCCGTCGGCGATGACGTCGAGCTTGCGGCGGGTGAGGTCGAACCGCTCCAGCACCGGCCGCTGGGCCTTCTCGTCGGTGCCCGCACGACCGTCACCGAGCACGCCGGACACCGGCTCGCGGTACCAGAGCAGGCAGTCCTTCGCCGCCGCCATGCCGCTGTAGCGCGCCTCGGCCACCGGGATCGGCACCACCCGGGCGCCCAGCCCGTCGACATCGACCACGACCTGGGACGGCGTGTCCTTCGTCTTCTCCCCGGTGCCGGACTTCTCGGCCGTGTCGGGTTTCTCGGCGGAATCGGGCTTCTCGGCCGGGTCCGCGGACGGGTCTGAGGTACCCGGCGCGGGTGGGTCCTCGGGCGCCTCGTCGGAGGCCGACACCGGCCGGCCGTCCGGGCTCGCCCCGAACGGTGACGGCGTGCGTGCCGCCAGCGGCACGAGGAACGGGCGCCACGACGCGGGGAAGGCGAGGTCGAAGGAGTGCTGGTCGTAGATGGGGTCGAAGCTGCGCAGGGACAGGAACGCCAGGTACTTGCCGTCGCGGGTGAACACGGGGTCGGAGTCGGTGAAACGCCCGTCGGTGACCGGCACGAGGGTGTCGTCGGACAGCCGGGCGATCACGATCCGGCTCAGGCCGGCGCCGACACCCTCGCACCAGGTGAGCCAGGCGCTGTCGGCCGACCAGGACAGGCCGTCGATGTCGCCGTCGGCACCCCGGGCCAGCTCACGCATCGTCCCGGCGGCGGTGTCGGCGAGATCGAGCACCAGCAACCGCCCGTCGTGCGTGGCGAGCGCGGCTGCCGAACCGTTCGGCGCCGCCTCCAGCTCCAGCACCCGGCCCAGCTCGCCCGCCCCGTACCGCCGGGGCGCGTCCCCGGCGCGCGCGTCGAGCGGGGCGACGCACACGGCGTCCTCGCCCTCGACGTCGTCGATCCACACCGCGCGCTCCTCCCCGAGCGGGCGCGCCAACCGCGCCCGGGCCCCCGGCTGCGCCAGCAGGGTGCGGGCCGGGCCGTCGCGGTGGGTCAACCGGTGCACGGTGCCCCGCACGACGGCGATGCTGGTGCGCCCGGTGCGGTCGGGCCTGGCCGAGGTCAGCCACTCCGCTGTCGACACGCGGGCGGGTTCCCGGGCCGTGCGTGGCCCGCCGAGGCGCACGTCCAGTCGGCGCGCCTGCTCGTCGAGCGACTCGACGAGCCACAGCTCACCCCCCGACTCGAACACGACGCGCTCACCGTCGGTGGCGGCGTGCCGGACGTAGAACGCGGGCGCGCCCGCGCCGCCGTGATCGGTGTGACGGCGCAGACCGCCCCCGTCGAGCCCGACGGAGTACAGGTTGCCCCAGCCCTCGTGGTCGGAGAGGAACGCGATGCGGGAGCCGACGAGCATGGGCGAGGCCAGGTTGGCGTCGAGCTCGGGCAGCAGCCGCGCGAACTCGCCACTGCCGGTGGCGTCCCACCACAGCTTCCCGGCCGTGCCGCCCCGATACCGCTTCCACCAGGCCATCTCGCGCGAGACGGGGGTGGCCAGCAGTACCGCGCCACCGGCGGACGACACCAGGTCGGACGCCGGGCCGTGGTCGAGCCGGCGCGGCGCGGTGCCGTCCACGGGGACGGCGTGGGCCCAGCTGCGCCGCGCGGAGGACTGCTCCGACGCGCTGACGGCGAGCACGTCCCCGCCGGCCGTCCAGCCCACCGTGCGGGTGAGCCCGTCACCCCAGTAGGTCAGCCGGCGGGCCCCGCCACCGTCGAGGTCGGTGAGGAACACCTCGGGCGCGCCCTCCCGCCAGGACGTCCAGGCCACCTGCAGGCCGTCGGGGGACAGCCGCGGCCGTGCCACGGGCACGTCGTCGGCCGTGAGCCGGTAGGCGCGGCCACCCGAGAGCGGGGCGCTCCACACGTCGTCCTCGGCTGTGCAGACCAGCGAGTCGCCGTGCAGGTGTGGGTGGCGGAGGTAGCTGCGGGACATGGGTGCAGACCGTAGCGACCACCCCCGACAGCTTCGGGGGGTTCACACGAGGGTCTCACCCGGTCGGAGGCAGGATGGTCACCGTGCGGAACTCACGACGGACGACCTTCCGGGTGGCCGCGGTCGCCCTCCTGGTGGGACTGACCGGGTGCGCAGCGGGCCCGGGGACCGCCACGTCGGTGGCCGGTGGTGGCGCCGGGGCGGCCCCCGCGACCGGATCCGTGGGGGCGTCGCCTGCCCCCACCCGCACGGGCACGCCCGAGCTGTCGGTGTCCGTCGTCGCCGGGGACTTCGAGCACGTGTGGGACGTCGGGTTCCTGCCCGAGGGCCAGGTGCTGGTCACCGAGCGCGCCGGGCGGCTCACGCTGCTGTCGAGCGCGGAGCCCGGCGCCGACCGCACCCCCGTGGACGCCGACTTCGGTGACCTGCTGGCCGAGGGCGAGGGCGGCCTGTTGGGCATGGTCGTGCACCCCGACTTCGACCGGACCCGGCGGTTCACCACCTGCCAGACCCACACGGAGGGCGGCACCGCCACCGACGTCCGGTTGGTGACGTGGGAACTCGCCGCCGACGGCTCCGCGGCCACGCGGCTGCGGGACCCGCTGGTCGGCGGCCTGCCGATCAACCCCTCGGGTCGCCACTCGGGTTGCCGCCCCACGATGGCCGCGGACGGCTCGCTGCTCGTCGGCACCGGTGACACCGCGCGCGGCACCATCCCCCAGGACCTGACGTCGCTGGGCGGCAAGGTCCTCCGCATCGACCTCGCCACCGGTGGCCCCGCCGACGGCAACCCGTTCTCCGACGCCGACAACCCCGCGCAACGGCTCGTCTGGAGCTACGGACACCGCAACGTGCAGGGGGTGGCCGTCGAGCCCGGCACCGGGAACGTCTACACCGCCGAGCACGGGCCGAGCACCGACGACGAGGTCAACCTGATCCGACCGGGCGGCAACTTCGGCTGGGACCCCTCACAGGGCGGCACGGTGGGTGGCTACGACGAGTCGGTGCCGATGACCGACCTGGAGCGCTTCCCCGACGCGGTGCCCGCCGCATGGAGCTCGGGCAGTCCCGTCGAGGCCGTGGCCGGGGCGGCGTTCCTGTCGGGCCCGCAGTGGGGTGAGCTCGACGGCCGGCTGGCAGTCGCGGCGTTGCGCGGCGAGAAGCTGCTGCTGATGAACCCGGGGACCGACGGGGCGATCGCCGAGGTCGGCGTGCCCGGCCCGCTCGACGGCGAGTTCGGTCGGCTGCGCGCGGTGCGCCTGGGCCCGGACGGCGCATTGTTCGTCTCCACCTCCAACGGCGGCGACGACAAGGTGCTGCGCATCGATCCGGCCTGAGCCCCGCGGTCACACGATCGCGAAGGTCGGGCAACGAGCGGCACTCCCGTCCACCCCGTGTGGGCGGGAGTGCCGCTCGTTCGCGTGTCAGCGGGAGTAGCGGACGGCGGAACGCTCCCGCGCCTTCGCTGCCTCCACCTCCCGGTCCTTGGGCGGCGCGGCACTGACCAGCGCGTCGAGCAGATCCTGCGTGGCCACGGCCACGGCGGAGACCGCCCGCTCAAACGCCTCGGCGTTGGCCTGCGAGGGCTGGGCCGAGCCGCTGATCTTGCGCACGTACTGCAGCGCGGCGCCGTGCACCTCGCTGTGCGAGGCGGGCGGCTCGAAGTTGTGCAGGGTCCGGATGTTGCGGCACATGCGCCCGATACTGGCAGCCGGGCCGGGTGAGCGCGGCCCTCAGATGACCCTCATCGACCCGTCGAGGGTGCCGTCGGCCTGCCGGCGGTTGAGGACGGCGAGGCGCGTGAAGCTGTTGTCGAAGGCGTCCTGGGTGAGGGCGCGGGCCTGGTACTCCCTGGCCAGCTGCTGCGCCCCGTCGGCGATGGTCCAGCCCGCCTCGAAGTTCAGCTCCTTGCGCGCACGGGAGAAGTCGACGCGGTAGGAGCGGGGGTCGTTGCCGGCCTCACCGGTGATCTCCAGCGTCGAGCCGGGCACGGCCTCGACCACGGCATGGGCGATCTCGGCGACCGTACGGTTGTTCTTCTCCGTACCCACGTTGAACGCCCGGGCGCGGACGACGTCGGCGGGCGCGGCGAGGCCCGCGACGACGGCTCCGGCGATGTCCTGCGCGTGCGCGAGCGGACGCCACGGGGTGCCGTCCGAGAGGACCTTCACGACGCCGGTCAGGACGGCGCGCCCGACGAGGTTGTTGAGCACGATGTCGGCCCGCAGCCGCGGGGAGAACCCGAACGCGGTGGCGTTGCGCAGCGAGAACGGGACGAAGTGCTCGTCGGCCAGGTCGGCGAGATCGCTCTCGACCCGCACCTTCGAGATCGCGTAGGGCGTGACGGGCTTCAGCGGGGCGTCCTCGTCGACGAGGTCGTCACCGGACTGCGCACCGTAGACCGAGCACGTCGAGGCGTAGGCGAAACGCTGCACGCCGGCCTCCTTCGCGAGGGTGGCGAGCCGCGTCGAGGCGTGGTGGTTGATGTCGTAGGTGATCTCCGGGGCCAGCGAGCCCAGCGGGTCGTTGGACAGCGCCGCCATGTGGACCACGGCGTCGAAGCCGGCCAGCTGCGTGACCGTCACGTCACGCAGGTCGGTCGACATCCCGGCCACGTCGGGGGTGTCGAGCGAGCCGAGGATGCAGTCGGCGAACAGGCCGCTGTCCAGCCCGGTCACCTCGTGCCCGGCAGCACCGAGGATCGGGGCCATGACGGTGCCCAGGTAGCCCTGGTGACCGGTCAGCAGAACGCGCACAGATTACTCCCAGAAGTCGGCGGTACAGGTCAGTCGACCGGCACCGATCCGGTCAGCGGTGCCACTCCGAGCACCATCTTGGACACGTGGAACGCCTCGGCGTAACGGGCGTGGCACTGAACACCCCGGATACGGGCGAGACCGCCGAATGTCTCGGCGTCGAACCAGCTGCGGTCGCGCTGCGATCCGTAGTGCTCGTGCAGCTTGGCCACCTTCTCGCGCAGCACCGGCTCGGCCAGCGGCAGGTACACCGACGGCTGACGCAGGTCGCCCTCCCACTTGAGGATCTCGTAGCCCAGCGTCAGATGGTCCCGGAAGACGGTGGGAACGAGCTCGGCGAGCGTGCGGTGGTCCTGGTGGGCGTCGTGCAAGGACGGCGCGAAGATCAGATCCGGTTCGTCGGGAACGTTGCGCAGCTCCTGCAACGCCAGCTTCGCGCGTTCCCAGCGGGTCGGCACGCGGCCGTCGGGCAGGTCCAGCACGGTGATCTCCAGCCGCGCCCCGGGACAGAACGAGGTGAGGGCGTCGCGCTCCTCCTCCTCGCGCAGCGAACCACCGCCGGTGAGTACGAGCACCGAGACCGCGAGCCCCGGATGGGCGCGGCACAGCTCCAGCAGCGACCCACCCGCGCCGATGGCGATGTCGTCGCAGTGGGCGCCGAGCAGGAGGACGCGGTCGAGACGCTCGGGAAGCAGGTTGAGCACGGTGTCAGCGCTCGAGGTGCGCGTCGTTCAGCGCGGCGATGGCGGCCTGGAGGGGGTCGCGGTCCGGTTCCTCCCAGAGCATCCACGGCCGCGTACCGCCCTGGTAGGCGGCCTCGAGCGCCGTGCGTTCCTTGACCGTGTCGGCCGGCTGCCAGAACCCGCGGTGGCGGTAGGCGAGCATCCGGCCCTCCTTCGCGAGCACCGCGCAGCCGTCCTCGATCAGGTCCGCGTTCTCGGGGAGGTAGTCGAAGATCTGCGGGCGCAGGACGAAGTAGCCGCCGTTCTCCCACAGCGGCAGCTCCTGCAACGTGGTGATCGAGGCGATGCGGCCGTCGTCGGCCACGTCGACGCAGTGGAAGGCCGACTGCGGCGGGACAGCCAGCAACGCGCCCACGTTGTCGGAGGCGGCGAACTCGTCGATCATGTCGTTGAGCGGCATGTCCGTCAGCACGTCGGCGTAGTTGGCGAGGAACATCTCCTCGTCCTCCACCAGCGACCGCACCCGTCGCAGGCGCTCCCCGATCGGGGACTCCAGCCCGGTGTGGACGAAGGTGATCGTCCAGTCCTGGATGTCGCTGCCCAGCATCTCGACGTCGCCGCCGCGGAGCACGAAGTCGTTCGACGCGGTCTCGGAGTAGTTGAGGAAGAACTCCTTGATGTGGTGGGCCCCGTAGCCCAGGCAGAGCACGAAGTCCTTGTGCCCGAAGTGCGCGTAGTAGCGCATCACGTGCCAGATCAGCGGGCGCGGGCCGACCGGGTGCATCGGCTTCGGGAGGTCCGACACCCCGTCCCGCATCCGCATGCCGAAACCACCACAGAACAGCACGACCTTCACGAGACCACCTCGAGGCTCGGGATCGGGAAAACCAGTCGCCCGCCCCATTCACGTACGTAGGACAGCTGCTCGACCAGCTCGTCGCGCAGGTTCCACGGCAGGACGAGCACGTAGTCGGGACGGTCGGCGGCGATGCGCTCCGGCGCGAGCACCGGGATGCGGGTGCCCGGGGTGAACCGGCCGTGCTTGTAGGGGTTGCGGTCGACCGTGTAGGCGAGCAGGTCGGGCCGGATGCCGCAGTAGTTCAGCAGGGTGTTGCCCTTGCCGGGCGCCCCGTAGCCGACGACCTTCCGCCCGGCCCGGCGCGCGTCGATCAGGAACGAGACCAGGTCGTCGCGTACGCGGGAGACGGCCTCGGCGAACCCGTCGTGACCCGCCGCGCTGTGCAGTCCCGCCGCCGCCTCCTGCGCCAGCACGCCCCGGACCCGGTCCGACGGCTCGCCGGCCACCCCGGTGGGGCGCGCCCACATGCGGATCGAGCCCCCATGGGTGTCGAGCACCTCCACGTCGACGAGGGTCAGGCCACCTGCCGCGAGCGCCCGCGCTCCGGTGAACAGCGTGTAGTACTGGAAGTGCTCGTGGTAGATCGTGTCGAACTGCGTGCGCGCCACCAGCGTCAGCAGGTGCTGCACCTCGATCGACACCCAGCCGTCGTCGGCCACCAGCGACCGCAGGCCCCGGGTGAACCCGACGACGTCGGGGATGTGGGCGTAGACGTTGTTGAGACAGACCAGATCGGCCCCGCCGTGCTCCGCCCGCACCGCGGCGCCCGTCTCGGGGGTGAGGAACGCGGTGAGCGTCGGCACACCCTTCTCGCGGGCGGCCTCGCCGACGTTGACCGACGGTTCGATGCCCAGGCACCGGATCCCGCGCTCCACGACGTGCTGCAGCAGGTAGCCGTCGTTGCTGGCCACCTCGACCACGAACGACTCGGGCCCCATCTCCAGCCTGTGGGCCGCGGCGTCGACGAACCGGCGCGCGTGCGCGACCCACGACGTGGAGAACGAGGAGAAGTAGGCGTACTCGGTGAACGTCTCCTCCGGCGTGATCAGCGGCGGAAGTTGGGTGAGCAGGCACCGATCGCACACCCGGACGTGCAGGGGATAGGTGAACTCGGGCACCTGCGCTGTCGCGGCGGTCAGGAACAGCTCACACGGTGGGGTCGCCCCGAGGTCGAGGAAGCTTCGCAGCTGCGTCGACCCGCAGAGCCGGCACGCGACCGTCGGGACCGTGACCGACGTACCCGCCGCAGCCACGGCGCTGCCCGTCAACACCTCGGTGACCCCCGATCGCGTCGCCTCGGTGAGTGGCCTCCACTCTGCGAACTGGCGGAAGTATTTCACGCGCGGAGCGACATCCCCTGCGGGGTCGGCCACCGCTTCACGCCGGTCGGCCACGCCGACGTCGCGGACCGGTGCTCAACCCTGACCGCTCAGGCGGGCGAGCCGTTTCGGGCTCGGCCACCGCACGTCATGGGCCCACCCGAGCTTCTCGAAGATCCAGATGAGCCGCGCCGAGATGTCGATCTGGCCGGGCAGGACGCCGTGGCGTGCGCACGTCGGATCGGCGTGGTGCAGGTTGTGCCACGACTCGCCCATGGACAGGATCGCCAGCGGCCAGAAGTTGCGCGAACGGTCCCGTGTCCGGAACGGACTCGCGCCGATCATGTGGCATATCGAGTTGATCGACCACGTGACGTGGTTGGAGACCGCGAGGCGCACCAGCCCGCCCCAGAAGAACCCGGTGAGCGCACCCTCCCAGGACCAGGTGATCAGGCCGCCGAGCAGCGCCGGCAGGAGCAGGCTGACCGTGACCCAGATGCCGAACGTCCGGCTGACCCCGACGATCAGGCGGTCGGCCAGCAGGTCGGGGATGAAGCGACGGTGGTTGGTCTCGTTCTTGTCGAAGAACCAGGTCATGTGGGCGTGCAGGAAGCCGCGGGCGACGGCGCCCGGCGAGGTGCCGAACAGCCACGGCGAGTGGGGGTCGCCCTCGCGGTCGGAGAAGGCGTGGTGCCTGCGGTGGTCGGCCACCCAGTTCAGGACGTTGCCCTGCACGGCGAGCGACCCGGTGATCGCCATCGCGACACGCAACCACGGCCTGGCCTTGAACGCCTTGTGCGTGAAGTGCCGGTGGAAGCCCACCGTGATGCCGAGGACGGCGACGACGTAGAACGCGCCGAGCAGACCGAGATCGCTCCAGCCGACGCCCCACCCCCAGGCCAGCGGCACGGCCGCCACGAGCGCGACCATCGGCACCGCGACGAAGACGTAGATCATCACGTGCTGGACGGCCGTACGACGTCCGGAGATCACCGGGTTCGGGCCGGCGGTCAGCGGGTTCGACCCGGCCTCGGTGGCGGTGGTGGACATCGATCTCCTCGATGATCGGCACTGTCGGGCCGACGGTCCGTCGGCTCCCTCCTCGAAGGGTAGGTGAAGGTCCCGTGACGCACAGGCCGTCGACGGGGAACTTCCGGCGAACCGGGGCCGCCACCCTCCTGGCCGAAGACCGTTGTCGCTGCATGCCAAGATGGAGGTCTGTCCGCCGTGGTGTAAAGGCAGCACCTCAGATTTTGGTTCTGATGGTTCAGGTTCGAATCCTGGCGGCGGAGCGCCTGGCCGCACGGCCACTGCCCGTCACGGGGCTCCGATCCACCCGGGGATGTCGATGTCGACGGGCAGTGCGTCCACCGTCACACCGGCGATCCCGTCCGGTCGGCCCCTTCGGGTGCAGCGAGCCCGAGCGTACGGCCGGGGGGGGGGGGCGGGGGGGGGCCCCCCCCCCCCGCC
>JAJAZD010000192.1 GCA_026785945.1 Pseudonocardia sp.
GCGCCGCGGACACCGCCAGCTCCCACACCGCCGGGGCGGGGACGACCGCGAGCGCCCCCGTCGTGACCAGCGGGAGGATCCCCAGCGTCGCGGCCAGCGCGGCGAGCACGACCAGCGGCGGCCGCATCGCCCCGCTCACCGACCCCGTGGGTGGCTGCTCCACCGCCGGTTCTTCGGCGGGCAGCGGCTGCCACACGTACCAGACGGCCTTGGCGCTGTAGACCGCGGACACCGCCGCCGCGGACAGGCCGGCGACGTAGAGCGCGACGCCGTGCTCGAGCGCGGCGGCCAGCACCGCGTCCTTGCTGACCCACAGCGACAGCGGCGGCAACCCCGCGAGCGACGCCGCGCCCACCGTGAACGCCACCCCGACCAGCGGGAACCGGCGTGCCGCCCCCCGCAGCCCGCCGAGCTGTTTGGTGCCCAGCGCCACGAGCCACGCCCCCGCAGCGAGGAACAGCAGGCTCTTGGTCGCCGCGTGCGCCACCAGCGCCACGGCCCCGCCCGCGACGCCACCGGAGCCGGCGGCGAGCACCATGAACCCGATCTGCGCGCACGTCGACGCCGCGAGCAACTGCTTGAGATCGGTCTGCGCCACCGCGACCAGGCCCAGCAGCACCGCCGTCGCGGCGCCCACCCACGCCACCACCGGCCCCGCCCAACCGCTGGTCTCCAGCAACGGAACGAGCCGCAGCAGCAGGTACGCCCCGGCGGCGACCATCGTGGCCGAGTGCAGCAGCGCCGACACCGGGCTCGGCCCGCGCATCGCACCGGAGAGCCAGAAACTGAACGGAAGCTGCGCGGACTTGCCCAGCGCCCCCAGCACCAACCCGGCGGTGACGACGTGCACCCACGGTGCGGCGGCGGTGGGCAACTCGGCCAGCGCGAGCGACCCGACCCCGCCTGCCAGCGCCGCCCCGGCCGCCACGTAGAGCCCGAGGTCGGCGAGCCGGGTCGTCAGGAACGCCGTGTGCGCCGCCCCCACCGAGGCCCGGTCGCGCCAGTGGTACCCGATGAGCGCCCAGCTCATCGCGCCCATCATCTCCCACGCCATCAGCAGCACGGCCAGCGTGGTCGCGGTGACCGTGACCAGCATCGCCCCGGCGAACAGCAGCACGAACCCGACGAACCGGGCCGTGCACAGCTCCGCCTCCCCCGCCGCGAACACCAGCACCGCCACGGTCGCGCCCGCTACGGTCAGCACCATCAGCGCCGAGAGCCCGTCCACGGCCAGGCCGGCCCGGATGCCGGCGAACAGCGCCGCGTCGACGGCCGGGCGGACGAGCGCGGCAGCGACGGCGAGGGCCAGCACGGCCGCGCCGAGGAACACCCCGCCACCGGCGGCGAACCGATCTGCTCGCCGACCCGTTGCGGCGAGCAGCGCGCCGCTCACCAACGGGACGGCGATCAGCGCCCATGCCAGCACCGGCTCAGCCCGCCAGGTCCGCGGCGTCGTCGGTCATGTCGACCTGCCGGGACCGGTAGATCGCCGTGGCCACCGCGAACCCCGCGGCCATCTCGATCGCCATCGCGGTGATCACCACCACGATCAGCACCTGCCCGTCGGTGCCGCCCGGCGCCACGTAGAACCAGAACGCGGCGGTCGCGACGATGACCCCGTTGAGCATCAGCTCCAGACCCATCATGATCATCACGATCGACATCTGTGACAGTGCGCCGAACAGCCCGATCGCGAACAGCCCGGCCGCCAGCAGCAGGAACAGTTCGAGAGTCACCCGACACCCCCACCGGCGGGGTCGTCGGCGACCGCGCGGTCCAGGTCGTCGCCGAACCGGTCGTAGCGGCCGCGGTTCGTCGAGAGCACCACCGTCGCGACGATCGTGGCGAACAGGGTGACGCCCAGCGTCATCATCGTCAGCATCTGCCCGCCCATCAGCGCCTCACCGAGGGCGAACGTCAGGTCGGGCGCGGCCTCGCCCTGCCGCGTCGGCCAGTCGACGAGCAGGATCCCCGCGACCAGCGCCACGAACACCACCCCGGCGATCACGGCCGAGCCCTTCGTGTTGTGGAACATCGACATCGGCATCAACCCGGCCGGGTTCATCATGTACATGATCATGAACACCGCCATGATGACCATCTCGATCACCATCATCAACACGATCACGACCCCGAGGTAGCTCAGCCCCAGCAGCAGCACCAACCCCGCTACCGCCAGGAACGACGCGAGCAGCGCGAAGGTCACCTGCGCCATCGAGTCCAGCCGGAACACCAGGAACCCGAACACCAACGCCGCCACGGCCAGCACCCAGAACAGCACGATCGAGATCATCTACATCCCCCCTCGCTGGAGCACGACGATCGCCACGACCAGCGCCTGGGCGATCGTCGCCGGGATCAGCACGACCCACGCGAACTCGGTCCAGCGGTCCATCCGCAGCGTCGGCACCTTCCGGCGCAGCCAGACCAGCAGCGCCAGCACCGCCGCGGTCTTCACCGCCACCCACAGCCACGCCGGCAGCCACGGTCCCCCGCCACCCCCGAGGAACAGGGGCACCGCCATCGCCGCGGCCGCCACGAACAACATCCACCGCCCACCGGCGAACACGAGTCGGTCGATCCCGGACAGCTCTGCTGCTGCTCCCCCGGCCACGTCCCGGCTGACGGGTGCATCGAACGGGCCCCAGAACGTCATCGCCGCCGCCGATAACAGGTACACGACGAATGCCACCGGCATGATCACCACGAACCACAGGTCCTGCTGCGCGTCGACGATGTCGGTGACCCGCAGGCTCTCGGCGCCGAGCGCGGCGGTGATGATCGCGAACATGTGCGGCAGCTCGTAGGCCAGCCCCTGCGCGACGAAGCGGTAGCCGCCCACCAGCGCCAGCGCGCTGTTGGACCCCCACCCGACCATCCACACCGCCGCCCACGCCAGCACCTCCATGGCGTTGAACCAGACGACTCCGACGTCCAGGTCCGCCACCGGCAGCCGGCCCCACGGCAGTACCGCGGCCGCGAGCAGCGCCGCCACCGGCAGCACCGCCCCGCCGACCCGCCCGAGCACCACGTCGGCGGCCACCGTGCGGCGGCGCTGGCCGACCAGCAACCGCGCGGTCTCCCGCACCGGGACGGCGAGCGCCGCACCGACTCCCGAGGGTCCGCCCGCAGCTCGAGCGGTCAACGCGGCGTCGAACGCCACCGTGGCCCAGGTGACGACGACGAGCAGCACCGGCAGCAGGACCACCGACCACAGCGGCAGGGCGTCAGCCATGTCGCACCCGCGCCGACTCGGTCTCGGGATCGACAGCCGCCACGATCAACCGGGCCGCGGCGAGCTCCGCGCCCACGAGCAGACCGGCCAGCTCGGCGACCTGCCCGCGCACGGGCGCGGCTCCGGAACTCAGCGCAACCTCCACCGCATCGAGCCGCTGCTCGACCAGCGCGGCGAGGTTCGTCTCCCCGGCCGGGATCCCGCGGACCAGCAACCGCACCGTGCGTGACCGGCGGACCCGACGCACCAGCCCCGAAGCCCGCCCCACCACCCGTTCCGGTGGGCTCCCGGCCAGCAGTTCGTCACGTAGACGTCGGGCCCGGGCGGCGGGATCGGCCCAGCCCGCGACGCCCAACAGCCGCGCCAGCGCGTCGAGCTCCCGCGCAGCCCGGCGCTGCGGACCGTCCCAGAAGACGCCGGCCCTGTCCCGGTCGAGGAGCTCGGCCCGGGCCTCCTGGATCACGTCGCCCTGCAACACCACCCGCACCACGAGCCCGGCCGGCCAGTCCGGCAGCACCGGCCCCAGCGCGACGTGCAGCCGGTCCAGGGTCAGGCCGTCGCGGTCGGGCCCCAGGTCGGCCATCGGCAAGCCACCGGGCATCCCCATGCCACCGCCGTGCCCACCGTGCGCGCCGTGGCCGCCGTGGCCTCCGTGCACCCCATCGGGTTCGCCGGCTTCCGGGTCGCCGTCGTGGTGGTCGATCTCGTGATGACCGCCGTGCTCGTCGGGTCCCTGAGCTCCACCGTGCGCGCTCTCTTCCGGGATTCCATGGTGATCGACCGGATGCTCAGCTGCCGGGTGATCAGCGTGCGCCGCATCCGGAGGAGGCACGGAAGGGTCGTCGTCAGCGGGTGCGCGCTGGTGATTCGGGTCGGCCAGCAGAGCAGCACCGGCGTCCAGGGCCGCGTTCACGTCGTCGGGTCGCCCGACATCGACGCGAGCTCGGGGCGCCGGCACCACGGTCCAGACATGATCGAGGACGGGACCGAGATCGTGGCCGGGGACGCCGGCGACCACCAGCAGATCGGCGTCGGCCGGGCCGGTCGCGAGCGGCCAACCGCGCCGCGTCAGCTCAGCCTCCACCCGCATCCTCACGGCGGTGCCACCGACGGCAGGAACGAGCAGGACATGCGGCCGGCGGGACCCGACGCGCAGCAGGATCCGGGTCAGGTCCATCGCAGTGCCCCTTCGCGCCAGGCGTAGATGACTCCGGCGAGCAGGATGCCGAGGAAAAGGAACATCTCGATCACCGCGGGTGCCCCGACCCGGGACACGACCAGGGTCCACGGATACATGAACACCATCTCCATGTCGAAGGCCAGGAAGACCAGGGTCACCGGGTACCAGCGGACGTGGAACCGCGACACCGCGTGCTCGGCCGGGGGCACACCACCCGAGAACGCCGGAACGTCCACCGCGATCCGCCGGACCGCGAGCATCGTCGACAGGCCGTAGCCCACCAGCACGAGGGAGACCGCCAAGGCGAGCAGCACCAACACCGGGCCGAACTGGGTCATCCTGCCACTCCGATCACAGGGGTTCCGATCGCAGGGGTTCCGATCACAGGGGTATGAGGGAGGTGCACCCTCGCGCTCGCCGGGCATTCCATCGGACGGCGCAGCGTGGCAACCCGAGCTGAACGAGACCCACCGCAAGGGTCAAGATCGGTGGTGCACCCGGGGACTCCGGGGTTGGCATCACCCAACCGTTGCTCGTCAAGAACGCGCGGTGAACCCCCGCAGGCGCAGGCTGTTGCCCACCACGAACGCGGAGCTGACCGCCATGGCCGCGCCGGCGATCATCGGGTTCAGCAACCCCGCCGCCGCCAGCGGCAGGGCGGCCACGTTGTAGGCGAACGCCCAGAACAAGTTGCCCTTGATCGTAACCAGCGTTCGGCGGGAGAGGCGGATCGCGTCACCGACGGCCCGCAGGTCACCGCGGACCAGGGTGATGTCGCTGGCCTCGATCGCGACGTCGGTGCCGGTGCCCATGGCCAGGCCGAGGTCGGCCTGGGCGAGCGCCGCGGCGTCGTTGACGCCGTCACCGACCATCGCCACGACCCTGCCCTCGTCCTGCAGCCGCGTGACCACGTCGAGCTTGTCGGCGGGCAGCACCTCGGCGATGACGTCGGTGATGCCCACCTCCGCCGCGATGCTCCGGGCCACCGCCGCGTTGTCGCCGGTCAGCAGGATCGGGGTCAGCCCGAGCTCACGCAGCTGCGCGATCGCCTCGGCCGAGGTGGGCTTGACGGTGTCGGCGACGACGAGCACCGCGCGCGCCGCGCCGTCCCAGGCCACGGCGACCGCGGTACGGCCCTGCTCCTCCGCGGCGGCCTTGCGCTCGGCGAGGTCGTCGGGGAGCGGCTGGCTCCACTGATCCAGCAACGCCGTGCGCCCCACGAGCACCGCGTGCCCACCGACGACGCCCTGCACCCCGAGGCCCTCCACGTTCTTGAAGTTCTCGACGGCGGGCAACGTACCGACCTTGTCGCGCGCGCCCCGGGCGATCGCCGTGGCGATGGGATGCTCGGAGGCGTCCTCCAGCGCCCCCGCCAGCCGCAGCACCGTGGCCTCGTCCTCCCCGCCGGACCCGTTCCCCTGAGCAAGGTGAACCTCGACGAGGGTCATCCGGCCGGTGGTGACGGTGCCGGTCTTGTCGAGCACCACGGTGTCCACCCGGCGGGTCGACTCGAGCACCTCAGGGCCCTTGATCAGGATCCCGAGCTGCGCTCCCCGCCCGGTGCCGACCAGCAGCGCGGTCGGCGTGGCGAGGCCGAGGGCGCACGGGCAGGCGATGATGAGCACGGCCACGGTCGCGGTGAACGCCGCCGCCGCCCCGACACCCGCGCCGAGCCAGAATCCCATCGTGATCGCGGCGAGGGCGATGACGATCGGCACGAAGATCCCGGACACGCGGTCGGCCAGGCGCTGGACCTGCGCCTTCCCACTCTGGGCGTCCTCGACCAGCTTCGCCATCTGCGCGAGCTGGGTGTCGCTGCCGATCCGGGTGGCGCGGACGACCAGCCGGCCGCCCGCGTTGACCGTCGCACCGGTGACCGCGTCGCCCGGGGAGACCTCGACCGGCACCGACTCGCCGGTGAGCATCGAGGCGTCCACCGCGGAGCTGCCGTCCTCGACGACACCGTCGGTGGCGATCTTCTCCCCCGGCCGGACGACGAACCGGTCGCCGACCGCGAGATCGGCGGTCGGGATGCGGACCTCGGTGGTTCCCCTCGGGCCGTCCCGCAGCACGGCGACGTCCTTGGAGCCGAGCTCCAGCAGCGCCCGCAGCGCCGCGCCGGCCTGCTTCTTGGACCGCGCCTCGAAGTACCGGCCCGCGAGGATGAACGTCGTGACGCCTGCGGCGACCTCGAAGTAGATGTTCCCGGCCCCGTCCGCCGGCGCGCCTGAGAAATCGAACGAGGCAAGCTCGAAGGGGTGGACCATCCCCGGCACGCCCGCGGTGCCGAACAGCAGCGCCCACAGCGACCACGCGAACGCGGCCAACACCCCCATCGACACCAGCGTGTCCATGGTCGCGGCGCCGTGGCGGAGGTTGGCCCACGCCGCGCGGTGGAACGGCCATGCCCCCCAGGTCACCACGGGGGCGGCCAGGGTCAGGGAGATCCACTGCCAGTAGGTGAACTGCAGTGCGGGGATCATCGCCATCGCGATCACCGGGACGGCCAGCACAGCGCTGGTGATCAGCCGGTCCCGCAACGGCCGGGTGGCGTCGGCCTCGACCTCCGTCTCGGCCCCGCCGTCCTGGCTCGGCGGGCGGGGCAGCTCGGCGGTGTAGCCGGCCGCCTCGACCTGCGCGACCAGCGAGGCCGGGTCCACCCCGTCGGGGGCCTGCACGCGCGCCTTCTCGGTGGCGTAGTTGACCGACGCGGTCACGCCGGTGAGCTTGTTCAGCTTGCGCTCGATGCGGTTGGCACACGACGCGCAGGTCATGCCGCCGATCGCCAACTCGATCTCGGTGGCCGCGGCGCCGGTGGGCGCCGTCGTGCCCGTACTCGTGGAACTCACGATGGGGTCTCCTCTCGCGATCAGTGGCCGTCGCCCGGAGCGCCGTGCGCGTCCGCCGGAGCAGCAGGCGCATCGCCGGTGCCGGCGAGAGTCGGGACAGTGAACTCCGCGGTGCGCACGACGTCGCCGTGCCGGAAGTCCAGGAACAGCCGGTAGGCGCCCGCACTGGGGACCTCCGCGAAGAACGGCACCTGCGGCCCGGACGGGGTCACGCCGTCAGCTGGTGCACCGTCCGGGTGCACGTGCAGGTAGGCCAGGTCACCTTCGCGCAGTGCGACCAGGTGCCCGTAGGCGCCGAGGTAGGGCTGCAGGTCGGTGACCGCAACGCCGTCCCGGCTGACGGTGAGCGAGACCGGGGAGGACCGGCCCGGCACCAGGTCACCGGCGAGCTCGACGGTGTACCCGTCGACCTGCGCGGTGCGGCTCCCGGTGTGCGTCACCGGTTCGAACGCGCCCGGAGCGACCAGATCCACGCCCAGTGTCGTGCCCTCCCCACCGGTGGGGGTGAAATCGGCGAACGCCCGGTACGAACCCGCCGACGCCACGGTCAGCGGAACCGACCAGGTGCCATCCGGCGCCATCTCTGGGTGCACATGCCCGAAGCCGGTGGTGTCGCGGCGCACGACGATCACGTGCATCCGCTTGTCGTGCTCGACGTCGAACGCGGTGACGGGCGTGCCGTCCGGTCCGGCGATCCGGAAGGTGAAGTCCTCGATGGCTCCCGGGGTCAGAATCGGGTCGGTGGGTGTGAGGGTGTAGCCGCCCGTGCTCGACGCCAGCCCACCGGGCTCACCTGTCGCGGCCTCCGCGACGGCGCCGCTGTGGGTGCCTCCTCCGTGCGCGGTGTCACCCGCACCCGTAGGTGCCACACCGGACATCGCACCGCGCTCACCGCTGGGGGCGGTCGCGGTCGTGAGAGGACCGACGGCAGATCCGGTCGCCCATCCTCCTGCTGCAAGCAGGACGAGCGCCGCACCGTAGGCGGAGAGCTTCGCCATGGTGTTCATGTCAACATCCCTGGTTCGGGTCGGCGAGTCCTAGCTCGCGAGCTTGTAGCCGGCCTCCTCGACCGCCGCGCGGACCTGCGCGTCGTCGAGGGTCTGTCTGCTGGTGACGGTGACGGCCCCGGTGGGCAGGTCGACGGCCACGTCCTTGACCCCGTCGATCTCGCTGATCTCCTCGGTGACCGATGCGACGCAGTGACCGCAGGTCATGCCGGTCACCGTGTACGTGGTTCGAGTCATGACGAACTCCCTTCGTGTGCTCAGGACCTGACGAGGCGCGCGATGGCGGCGCTGGCTTCGGCGACCTTCTGGTCGGCGACGTCACCACCCTCGGCGACCGCCTCCGTGACGCAGTGCCGCAGGTGCTCGTCGAGCAACCCGAGAGCAACCGCCTCAAGTGCCTTGGTCGCCGCTGACACCTGCGTCAACACGTCGATGCAGTACTTGTCGTCCTCGATCATCTTCGCGATGCCGCGGACCTGGCCTTCGATACGTCGCATGCGCTTGAGGTAGGCGTCCTTGTCGCTTGCATAGCCGTTCACGGCTCACCCCTTCCGGTACTCGTGACCATACCCGTAGGGGGTACAGGTTTCAAGGGCGGCATCAGGCCTCACGGCGCGGGTGGGCCTGGCCGGGGACACCATCCGCTACTACGAGCGGATCGGGCTGATCCCAGCCGCGCCCCGAACACCCGCCGAACACCGCCGCCAGGACGAGGACGCTGTCGAACGGCTGCAGTTCATCCGGGGGACCTGACGCCTCGGGCTACGACTGCGCGAGATCCGCGACCTGCTCGCCGTCCGCGACACCGGCCAGCGCCTCTGCGAGCCGGCCGAGGTGCTGCTGCGGCACCGCATCGACGAGATCGACGCCGAGCAAGCTCACCTCTCCAGGCTGCACGCCGACCTGGTCGCCGTGGCCGACCAGCTGCCAGCAACACCTGCCCTGACCCCACCCCCGGCCGATGGTGCCCACCGGTGACCGACCAACCAGGGGGAGGTGAACCCGATGACCACCATGCCGATGCTGTGTCCGTGCTGGGGCGATACGACCTGCGGTTGCTGCTGCGGTCATGCCAGCACGCCGTGGCAAGTTCGGCGTCGGTTCCAGGGTGGGACACCGCTGCCCAGCAGCGGCAGTAGCGCGAGCGCCAGCGCGAGGGCCCCCGCGGGACGGGCCACGAAACGATCTCGCCGCGCGCCTTCTCGTCGTGGCGCCTCACACGTGGTCGGGATCCGGCGCGAGTATGTGGTCGAGCAGTGCGTTCGCGCTGTGGTCGGCGAGCTGGCAGCAGACGCGGTCCCCGTCAGGTTCGGCGTGGACCATGTCGTGGGCGCGCGCAGCAGCCGCAGTGAGTGGGACACGGTGGTGCGTGTTCGATCGGCGTGGGCTCCCCGCCGCGGCGCGCGACGAGGAGCCCAGGTCGTCGAATCAGAGCGATGCCGGGTCGATCGAGGGCCGCGAACCACTCCGTCTGGAGCTGCCGTCGATCAAGGCGCCGAACACCAGCCCCAGCGCGGTCCAGAGCACCAGCTGGCCGCCGAACGACGCCAGCCGGAACTGGTAGAGCACGGTGGCGGGGAAGTCCGCAGGCGTCTCGGCGACCACCGGCATCAGGTACCCGACGATCCCGGCTGCGGCGACGTACGCCCCGGCGGCCAGGAGCGTGGCATTCCGAGTTCCGAACCGTGCGAGGAGGCGCCGTCCCAGCAGGATCGCCCCGGCCGCGAGCACGACCGAGAAGATGATCATCGCGAGGTAGAGTCCGGTGCGCGATCCGATGGTCCCGTCGATGCTCGAGGCCGGCGGGCTGGCCGGGTACTTGAGGAACGGGACGACGATGACCGCCACGAACCCGACGAGCGCGAGCACGGCCGCGGTCTCCCGTGGCGTGAGCCGCCCGATCCGCCCGTACACCGCGGAGTACACCAGCGCGAAGACGCCACCGAGCGCCGCGCCGTAGATCAGTGCGGCGGCGGCCAGCCCGATGGTGGCCTGGATTCCGCGACTGACCAGCGGGGCCTCGTTCGAAGCCTCCCGGGCTGCCGCGGCGGCCTGCTCCTCGTAGGCGATCGCGGCGTCGACGGAAGCCTCACCGAACAGGTAGGCGAACAGGAAGTAGAGCAGCCCTGCGATCAGGCCCGCGATCATGCCGCGGACCAGCAGTGACCTCACCACGATGGATACCCGGCCGTCAGTGGCAGGGGAAGCCGAGGAGGTGGCGACCGTCGTGTACGAACTCGTGCAGCATGCCGCCCGAAGTTAGCGACGTCGCACCCTGGTCCATGCCCACCAGGTAGAGCAGCGACAGCAGGATCACCCCGGCGAACACCGCCCACGGCGCGACGTCGCGCAGCGGGATCGCGACCGGGAGCGGGGTAGGAACTGCGGCGGCCTGGGCCATGGCGAACCTCCGTGAGGGGGTAACGGCGGGCGAGCACCACGATCAGGGTGGCATCGCCCCTGCGCGTGAACTCATATGAACATGTCTTCACATGGAGTTTCGAGCCCGTCAGGGGCTGCTGTCAATCGGCCGGACGCGGTCGGTCGGGCGCTAGTCTCCGCTGGTGAGCGGCCGCGTCACCATCCTGTCCCATTCGTCCACTTCGGCCACGAACGCCGCAGGATTCCCCGACGACGAGCCTCTCGACACCCGCGGAGCGGGATGGGCGGCCGAAGCCCGGGGCCGCGTTCACCGCCCCACCCGGGTCCGTAGCTCGCCCGCCCCGGCCGCCCGCCAGACCGCCGCGGCACTCGGGCTGGTCGACCAGGTCGAGCCGCTGCTGCGCGACTGGGACCTCGGGCGATGGCGCGGGCGGACCCTCGACGAGGTCGCCGCCGCGGAGCCGGACGGGGTATCGGCGTGGCTCTCCGCCCCGGCCGCTGCGCCGCACGGCGGGGAGCCGCTGGTCGACCTTCTCGCCCGGACCGCAGGCTGGCTTGCCGCACTGCCCGGTGACGGCCACACCGTGGCGATCACGCATCCGGCCGTCGTCCGCGCCGTCGTCCTTGCTGTTCTGGGCGCCCCGCCCGCGGGCTTCTGGCGGATCGACATCGCGCCGCTGACCGCCACCGTGCTCCGGGGCGGGCCGTGCCGCTGGACGCTCCGATCCACCGGCCGGCACCTCGCGTCTCGGCCGGGGGACGACCCGGACTAGACCTCCGCGAGGACAGCGAAGTGGACCGTGCCCTCGTAGTCGTCGTCCCAGTCCCCGCTCCAGTCCCTGACGCCGAACGTGGCGGTCACCCGCACGTCGTTGCTGCCGGGCAGTGTCGCGGCGTCGACCCGGATGTTGACCTGTCCGAGGTGGTGGTCACCGTCCTCCTGCGAGAAGCCGTAGTCCATCCCGGTCAGCACGGCCGAGGGCGTGGCCACGGGGCCGCTGAACGTCACGTCGTCCGGCGCCGGAGCGCGGTCCGGAGCCGCTGTCCCGCGCGAAGGTGATGGAGCCGGTCTGGATCTCGAGCATGGTTGTCTCCATGTGTCGTGGTCCCCGTCCGGGACCGCATGCCTGATGGGGTGTTCGCTACCGCGACCGGTCGTGCCGGTGGCCCTTCGAGGTGCCGTTATGCCGAGAGCGTCCCGGTCTGACCCGCGGTGCGACGGTGATCGGGATGCGTGCCGTCGACTCTCCGCCGCAGCCGTCGGCGACGCTCGCCGAGACGGTGTGGGTGCCTGCGGTCAGAGAGCTGAACCGGATGCGGCGGCCGTTGCCGACCGGGCCGTCCCGGTCGGAACGCCAGATGATCTCCGCCGCGGGAGCGGAGCCGGAATCCGGGGAGAACGCCTCCGCCGCGAGCACGACCGGCTCCCCCGGGACCACGGACCGCGCCGCGGGAACGGTGATCTGGACCGCTCGGGGACGAGCGCCCCTTGGATTCCCGCGATCCGCGTCAACCGACCAGCTCGCCGGACCGCGAAGGCCAACCTCTGCCTTCACCGGCGGTCTGGACCTGGAGTCCGTCGGCTTCACGATCGTCGGACTGTTCGTGGCTACCGGGCCGTCGCCCTCGCGATCCGGCGATTCGGGCGGATCGGGCGGATCGGGCGGATCGGGGAAAATGGTCAGCCCGCCAGGCCGATGGCGCGACACTCCCGCCAGCGGAGAGAACCGCGGCGGGCCACCTGAGCCGCGACACCGATCGCCGGCAGATTCAGCCGTCGCCCGGCTCGTAACCTCGTACCGTCGCCAACTGACACCCCCGATTTCGCTGCTTGATGCGGACGAGTGGCCGACCGACGGCAGTCCGTCATCATTGACGACGAACACCGGCTGAAATCTGACACCCTGACATCACGTGGGGGTTCCAGGACGACATGCTGTCCACGGCTGCGGTCCGACGATCGCTTCAGTCCTGGTTTCGTTCTCTCCGAATGCGAGGACGCGCCGCCGACGGCCGAATCGCCTGGTTCTGCGATCGTGACCGCCCAGCCACGCGCGCCAGCAGTCGGAGTGTGCGGCGCGGCGACTCGAGAACGCCCACGAGCCCCCGGTAGAGCCAACCGGGTGTACACATGACACGACCCCGACGGAGGTCCGACAGGCATTGCGCCACTACGTCCTCGGCGTCGAGCCAGAGCGGTCCGCGCTGGCGCCCGGCCCCAGGTCGTCGGAGGCGGCCTGCGCAGAGCGCGATCGCGCGGACATCGGTCCCGACCAGCGAAGCGGCAACAGTGTCGGTGAATGCCAGAACCCACGCCTTGCTGGCGCCGTATGCCGAGCCCCTCGCCGGCAGATACCCGGCGAAACTCGCGACATTGATGACGGCGCCGTTCGCGCGATCGATCATCGCGGGCAGCGCAGCGCGGGTCAGTTGCATGACCGCGCTGATGTTCAGGTCGACCTCAGCTTGCAACTCCTCCGGGGTCGCAGCGCCGAACTCCTTGTAGACCTCGCACCCGGCGTTGTTGATCAGCAGGTCGACGGCCCCCTCGCCCCGACGGGCGATTCGGCGCTCGACCCCGGCACGGGACGCAGGCCGGGCAAGATCTGCGGTGATCACCTCCACCGCCACGCCGTACTGGATCCGTAGGCCTTCCGCGACCCCGCGCAGTCGATCCGCATTGCGGGCGACGAGCACGAGGTCATAGCCGTCGGACGCCAGCTGGTGAGCGAAAGCGTGGCCGAGGCCGGCGGAGCCGCCTGTGATGAGTGCGATGGGCATGAACCGGACGGTAAGGACGGGTCGCTGAAGTGACGCTGAGGGCGCTCATGGCGCCGAGCCGACTGCCACCACGACGATGGACACATGATCGCGGCACAGCAGCCACGGGGTTGGTCGGCGCGTCGTCAACCCGCCGTGCGCACTCGCCGGTGGCCGCCGGGCCGCGGCGTTGGCCCTGTTCAACGTCTTCCCGGCGTCGCGTCGTCGCGGGCCACGGCGGTGGGTACCTCCGAGGACGAATTGTCCCCTCGCGGTCGATCCGCAGGCGCCCGCCAAGCTGCTCGCCGGCCAGGATCCGGATCAAGGAGCGGTAGCGATGAGCACGTCGGATTGGAGCTGACTGAGCCGGGCGACGACGTCAGCGCGGGTGCGGCGTCCTCATCGTGTTGGTGAGGCGTCGTCAAGGTGTGCGGTGATCAGGGTTGGACACCAGTCGCCATCGGTCAGTGGCATCAGGTGCGTGGCGTTCGGCAGGGTCAGGTGCAGCACGGTCGGTTGGGCGGCGGCGATGGCGGCGGCCCGGCCGGGCACCGGTACCGGGTCCCGATTGCCCTCGGCCAGGATGATCGGCACTCCGGACGCGGCAAGTCGGCTCAGGGCGGGCTCCCACTCGGGGGTTCGCACCAGGCCGTTGAGGGCGCCCTGGTAACTGTCCCAGGTGTGCTTGACTTCGCTGAGAGCAACCGGGACTGGCAGGTCCGGGCGGGTGGCTACCGCCACCCAGCCGGCGGTCCCGCGGTGACGGCACATCCACCCGCACAGTGTCTGCGGTAGCAGGCCGTCGCCAGCCAGCAGCGCCTCGGCCGGGCCTATCAACGCGACCCGCCGGTCGGCCTCGGCCGCGTCCCGGTACAGCGTGGCGCACAGGGTGATCACGGCGCGGACCCGTTCGGGGTGACGGGCGGCGAACCGCAACGCGACAGCACCACCCATCGAGTACCCGGCCACGACCAGCGGTTCCCTGGCGTGGCCCAGTGCCGCCAGCATCGCATCCAGTGCGACGAGGTGGTCTTCTCCGGTGACCGGGCCCGGTGCCACCATCGAGGCTCCGAAACCGAGCAGGTCGGGCACCACGACGTGGGCCGGGTCGCCCAGCCGGTCATATGCGGCGCCGAAGCTGTTCCGGCCGCAGCCATGCCCTGCGTTCCGCAGTTGATGATGGATTCTGGGACACGTTCAGGCTGAGTGCGCAGGTCAGCAGGCCGCACCGGCGTGAGAACGGCGAGCGGCAGAACCGGAACGGCACCCAGGTGTCGTACCTGCAGCTGGTGCACAACGACTGGGATGCCGCCGCCCGAACCTCCCGAACCAAGATTCTCTACAGCTTCGGGCGGACCGATCAGGTCGACACCGCCGCGATCGAGCGGTTGATCGTGTCGCTGACGCGGCTGCTCGACCCCGCAGCGGCGCTGCGGGCCACCGCCGGATCGGACCTGAACTTCCTCAGCTCTCGCCCAATCGGGGGCACCGACGTGCTCGACGGGCTGTGGCGCCGGCTGGGCATCGACACGGTCATGACCAAGCTGCTGGCCACCCGACGGGGCAGTGCCCCGTTCGAGCGGGTCCTGTTCGCACTCGTCGCCAACCGGGCCCTGGCCCCGTCGTCCACACTCGCCGCCGCGGACCGGATCTCCTGCGACGTGCACATCGACGGCCTGGCGGAAGTATCCGACGATGTCTGCTACCGGGCGATGGACTGGCTCCACGACGTGCGCGAACAGCTGGAGAAAGAGGTCTTCCACCAGGTCGCGAACCTGCTCAACCTCGAGGTCGACCTGTTGTTCTTCGACACCACCTCCACCTACTTCGAACTCGACGACGCCGACGAGCCCGCCGCCCGCAACGCACGAGGCCACCCGCTGCCCGACACCGACACCGACACCGACACCGACACCGACACCGACACCGTCGAGGCCGGGGACGCCGGCGGGAAGGCCGGGGACGGTGTCGGGTTCCGCACCTGGGGCAAGTCCAAGGACTCCCGCGACGACCTGCCCCAGATCGTGATCGGGATGGCGGTGACCCGCGAGGGGGATCCCGGTACGGGTGTGGTGCTGGCCGGGCAACACCGCGGACTCGACCCTGATCCGCCAGGTGAAACACGACATGCGGGACTCGACGCTGTCGCGGATCGTGTGGGTCGCCGACCGCGGGCTCTCCTCGGCGGCCAACCGCCGCTACCCGCGCCAAGGCGATCACCACTACATCATCGGGGAGAAGCTGCGCTGCGACTCCCCCGAGATCAAGACCGCGCTGTCACGCCAAGGCCGCTACACCACGATCGCGGCGAACATACGGGTCAAGGAGGTCAAGGTCTCCGACACCGAACGGTTCGTGATCTGCCACAACCCCGACGCCGCGCAGCGCGACGCCGCTGTCCGCGACCAGCTCGTGGCCCAGCTGGGCGAGCTGATCAAGGACTCGGACGGGCTGTCGGCGCACAAGCGTGGGGAGCTGGCCGGGCGACCTCCCCTCCCCAAGAAGATCATCGAGATCACGGCGTCAAGCCGCTGACCAGGCACAACGCGCCCGCCTAGTAACACTCGCGAGGAGCTTGTCAATCGGTGTTTCCGCAGGTCAAAGCACGAATCCGCGTACCAGACCGCCAACTCAACTGCGGAACGCAGGGCGTAGACGGAGCCTCGGGCACCTGGACTAGATGACCAATCCAAAGGTGTTGGTGCGGGCGCGGCGTGCGCTGGTGGCGAGTGGAGCGTGCCCAAGATCAGCGCGCTGACCCAGAAGAGCAGGAGGCTCTCGTGGACGCCGACCTGGACACCCTCGCCACAGCACGGTACGTGCACACTGATGACCTCTTGAAAGCCTCGCCCGAACGGGCACCCTGGCGACCCAGGATGGATATCACCCCGAAGATCAGCGACGCGGAACTGATCACCCTGGCTGTCATGGCTGCGGTGCGGTTCACCAGCGAGGCCCGCTGGCTGCGTCACGCCCGTCCATCTGCGTCATCTGTTCCGGTACCTGCCCCAACAGCCCGGTTACAACAAGCGCCTGCGTGCTCTTGCCCCGACCATCGAGTGGCTGATCACCACTCTGGCCTGCGACACCGGCCTGTGGACCGATGACGTGTGGGTGGTGGACTCCACCCCGGTCGAGTGCGGCCGGTCCCGGGAGACCGCGCGCCGCCCGGACCTGGCCGGCTACGCCGAGTACGGCTACTGCGCCTCGCACTCGCGGTTCTTCTGGGGGCTGCGCCTGCACCTGGTCGCGACCCTGCACGGGCTCCCGGTCGGGTTCGCGTTGACCGGTGCGAAGGCCGACGAACGCCTCGTGCTGGCCTCGGTCCTGGCCGCCGACCCGGCACTGCTCGCAGGCCGCGACCGGCAAACCGTGATCGCGGACAAGAACTACTACGGTCGCGAGTTCGACACCCAGCTGCGTGAGCCGGGGGTGGACCTGCTGCGACCGGCCCGCAAGGGCGAGCCCGACCGTGCCGGCGGCCGGTTCTTCCGGCCACTGCGCCAGACCATCGAGTCGATCTTCGCTACCGCGAAGGGACCACTCGACCTCGAACACCACGGCGGGCACACCATCACCGGTGTCGCCGTCCGGGTCTACCAGCGCCTGCTCGCGCTGACCGCGGTGATCTGGCACAACGACCGAACCGGCCAACCCGTCAAACGATCACTACTGGTTTACGACCACCGACCTTGGAATCAGTCATCTAGATGAACCGGGGCAGGTGGAGATGCTCGGCCGGGTAGGTCGACGAACGCTGGACTCACATCTCGAGGGCACGATCAGCATCTCCCGCAGCGCCGACGGCCTGCACGTGGACTCGGCCTGACCGACACCGTCGCGCTGACGCCGGACCATCGGCGAGGCGCGGAGCTGCTGATGCCGTTCGCGACTGACATGGCGGCCTCCTCGGCAGGCATGGCTCTGTCGCAGTGCGGTCGGGCAACATGTCCTGATTGACGAACTGCTGCGCGAGTCGTGCGACTCTGGCCGCGAGTGCTAAACAAGAAGGACTCCTTGCCGCATCGGGATCTGATGAACCCCTACCGCTCCGGTCGTGCCGGACCGGTCCGGCGTGGGTGGGCCCTGCCGCTGGTCGCGGCGGGTGCGGGAGTCGCGGCGGTGGTGGCCGGGGCGGGAGCGGCGCACGCCGAGCCCGATAGCGGCGCTGGCGGCTCCGGCGAGGTGGAGTTCGACGACGACGCCGTTGCTGCTGGTGAGTCGTTCGTCGATGCCACCGGCATCGGCTCCTGGGGCGAGTCCTCCACGGCTGACGCCGAGGACGGCGATGCGCCCGTGAGCCTTCCGCCCTTGATCGAGACGTCGGCATCCCCGGATCCCGAGCGGCCTGCTCCCGAACGGCTCCTCCTCCCGCAGACTGAATCGGAGCCGTCCGGGCCGGATGCGGGGTCCTGGGTGGGTGTCGATGCGGCCGCCGGACCATGGACGGAGTCGATCTCGCTCGCGCTGGACGGGCTCCTGGAGCCGGTCGACGCCCGCACGGGTTCGGACCGGTCGGCCGACCTGGAGCCCGAGGTTCCCGAGTTCCTGGCGCAGGCCGATCTTGCCGACGCTCCCCGAACACTCACGCCGTCCAACCCTGCTTCCTCTCCGTCCCTCGACAGCACACAGGTCACCGACCCGGTCACCATCCCGGCGGCCGGTGTCCTCCCGACAGACCGCGTTCCCTTCGGCAGTACCGCCGTCGATGCCTTCCTGAACTCCGCCACCGCCCTCGACCCGGACGCCTCGCCGGCGCTGCTGTCGGTGGCGCCGGAGCCGTTCCCGCCGACCGGGGACGCCGAACCCGTAACCGTGGGAACCGGGACGTCGTTCTCAGGCCGGACGAGCACGCAGGACACCATGGCCCTGGACATCGCGCTCGACGCGGGGCAACGGTCCAGGACGACGACCGGCAGCACGACGGCCGCGACGACGGCCGTGCTGGCGTCCGGCCCCTACGGGCACGAGCCCGATCTCGGAGGCAGTGCCGGTGACGAGGAACAGGTCCCGGACGACCCGCCGCGGGCGGGCGAGGAGGACGGGCTGACGTGGTGGACGCTCGATCAGAACAACATCGGCGGGTACGCCCAGGACGGTACTGCCGGTGGTGGCACGGTTCTGGCTCCTGGGCCGCCCGGCTCCGTCGACCCGGCGCAGCGGTCGTCCGCCGGCTCCGGTCCGCTGGTCCGGTCGATCCGGATCAGAGCCGGCGACGACCCGGCCGACGTGTCGCTCGCCGGTCCCGAGCAGGGGGCGATGACCGCGTCGCTGTTCACGGAGGAGGGCCAACGCCGGTTGCGGAGCATGTTGTCCACCGAGCAGGTCCTCGACCCGGACGGCAGCGACCCGGACGGCAGCGACCGGACGCGCCAACTGGACCTGTTCGTGGCCCGGACCGCCGAGCAGCTCCGCCAGCTGGCCATCAACTCCGATCCCCTGACCCGCGAGCGGGCCAGCGACTTCTACCCGGTTCCCGCTCCTGAGGACTCCATCACCGCCACCCTGCCGGAGGAGATGAAGTCGACCTTCCAGCAGTACCACGACAAGGTCAACACGGAGCTCGCGGAACGCGCGATGGCCGGACTCTGGGGTTTCGAGGCACCCGAACTTGCCTGCTGGCTGGTCTGCTACCGCGACGGCACCAGCCGCGTCCTTCCCGATCTCTACGTCGGCGGGAACGGTCACGTCGGCGGGACCGAGGCGACGGTGCACGGGCTCGACCTATCCGACGTGACCGACGTCGTGTCGATACACACCCACCCGCTGTTCGTGAGGACCGATCCCCCGTACAGCTACAACACCACCGGGCTGTCCGCCGGGGACGTCGAGTTCCTGGACACGATGGGGGCCTTGCTGGCGCCGCACGTTCGGGCCGGTGTCGCCTCCGTATCCCTGCTCGAGGGGACCGTCACGATTGGGCGTCGCGACCCGGACCCGGGAGGAACGTCCGGTGCCGAGGCCGACCCGACCGGTGGGCCCGGGCCGCTGATCGTCCGGGTTCTGCCCAGCAGCCCCGGATCCCCGGTGACCGATGACATCAAGATCCAGGTCGACGACCGGGGGACGGTCGACTACTCGCTGGCCACCGTGATGGAGGCGCCCGGGGTCAGCGACCGCCGGTACGCCGCGGTCCAACGGGCTGTCGAGGAGCCCCTCACCGGCACGGCGCTGACCGCGCCGCCGGACCTGTATGGCCCGGTCGTCGATCCGCCCGACCCGATGCCCCTCGGCCGGCGTGGTCTGTTGGTCCGTCCGCCGGCCAGCCGCGACCTGCCGTTCCCGACGGATGCTCCTCACCCGTCGGTCGACCCGGGTGTGGACGGCGAGGACACGTCACCGTCGTCGCCGCTGCCCGGGTCGGCCCTGCCCGACGGCGACGGGTCGACCACGTCCGGAGGCGTCGTCGTGGCCCCGGAGCTGCCGGGCTACGACCCGCAGCTCGACCCGAACGCCGCTAACATGATCCCGCAGGAGCGGTCCCAGCGGCTCGACGACGCGCCGGACGACCATCCGATTGATCCGGACGAGTTCGACCCGAACCGGGTCCCGGACCCGGTGCCGGTCGACCCCGACGAGTCGGTTGGTGAGACCTTCCCGGACCGCGACGAGGAGCTGGAGCAGATCCTGGCCCCGACAGGGGTACCCGGCCTGTTCACCTTCCCGTTGAGTGCCGAGGAGCCGCCGGTCGCCCCATCGGTTCCGGTCCAGGAGCCGGTGGCCCCGTCGCCGGTGCGCGACGCGATGCGCGGTGGCGCGCCGCCGTCGCCGCTGACACTGCGGCCGGATTCGCGGTACCCGCTATGCGGAAGCGGTGTGCCCGACGGGTGCGTCGACCCGTCATCGCTGTACGACCACGACGATGACGGGGTGGCGGACAACGCGGGGCTACTGCTCGACGGGCTGGCGGGCGAGGCGACGGTCGGCCCGCTGATTGTGGGGCCGCTGCTGGTGGGGGCCGGGTCCACTGAGTCGTCGCCGATCGAGCTGGCGCCGATCGAGCCCTCGCCGATCGAGCCCTCGCCGGCGCTGGCTCCGCAGCCGACGACCTTGGCGGACACGCGTCTAGACCGGAATCCGGCACCGGCGCCGCCGACACCCGCGGCCTCACCGGAGTCGGGGATGACGTGGCAAGAGCGAGCCGGGCAGGTCGGTGAGGCGGTGTGGCACGTGATCACGACGCCGCACCCGTTGGACCCGGTACGAGGGGCCTGGCGGGACGTCTGGCGCTACGTCCCAGGAATCCCGGTACCCGGGGAGGGGCGCCAGTTCGCACCCTGACCGGCGCCCACGCTCCCGCATGCCTCGGAAGGCGACCGCGTCGGCCCCGTCCAGTCGCCGGCGGTGGAGGTACTGCTGGTGGTGACGCGGGCGCGGTTCAGGGGTGCGGGCGGCGCCGGGCACCCACCGCCGGTGAGGGCGGCGGGTGGGGCTCGCTGCGGTCGTGACTGTGCATGTCGTTCGATGGGATGATCGTGGGGGATGCGACCTTGGCGTGCCGACTTCGAGGTTTCGGCTCACGGCCTGCGCCTCGATGTTGATCGTGGTCCACGAGTCGGCGGTGTTTGCCACTCAGCCATCGAAGTACCCCCTCCCGCGTGAAGTGGGACAGGTATCCGAAGGTCGCGCTGGACACGCCGGCGGCGGATCCCCACAGCTGTGGGAGATAGGCCGAGACCGGGGCGTCCATGCGCACCTCGCCCCGGGCGACGGCGTCGGCGATGACTAGCCCGGTCATGGCCTTGGTCAGCGACCTGACCTCCATCGGTGTGGTCGCTGTGGCGCCGAGCCCGGCCAGGCGTACCGGCTGTGGCGAGTCGAGATTGATGTCCGCCACGGCTAGATCCTGGTAGCCCGCGAGCTCGCCATGTTCCTGCATGGCGGTCAACCGGCCCAGCAGCTGGATGTCACCGTTGCTGTCTGTGGATAGCCGGGGAGCCGAGACTCCCGCCACGATCGACATCAACACGGCCGTCACGGTCACGACCACGAGGAGCCGGCGGAGGAGCACGTAGCCGAGGGCGAACGTTCCGGCCGTCAGGAGCACCGTCCAGCTGTCGTCGATCCATCGGTCCGACGAAGCCGACTGCAGTACGAGTGCCGCCACGATGAGCACGACGACCGCGAGAACGCCGGTCTTGCCGACGCGGCTGCGGGCGAAAGTGTTCGTGTCGCGAGCCCACAACTCCTGCAGCGGCCTCCCGCGCACCCTCAGGTGGAATGCCGCATAGAACGGGATCGCGAGCAGCAGGTGGCCCACGACGTCGGCGCCGGACAGCCGGCCTGCGCCGATCCAGAGCCCGATCAGGATGACGCCGCCGAGCAGCTGCCGGGCCCGGCCCCAGCCGGTCCCGCCGACTGCACCGGGGTCCGGCGGCTCGGAGGCCGGTGCTGTGGCGCCGGTGCGCTCGATGGCCCTCGACGCTCCTCCGACTGCTCGTGGCCGAGACTCGGGCCGTGCGTGGCGGTCGTCATCGATGTCTCCGTCCAGGCGGAATGTGCTACGGCTCGGCGGTTCATGGCGTGGCCAGCTGTGTGCCGGTACGGACAGACCGGACGATGTCCTCGATCGCGCGCACGGAACTCTCCGAGGCGTGTCGGTCGGGGAGCAACGCGTCGTGCGTCGCCGGGACGAGACGGTGGCTGCTGTTGCTCGACAGCGCGACCAGCCGGTCCTGGGCGACGGGCCAGCCGTCCTGCTGTCCGTCGGTCGCGGTCAGCACGACGAGCGGCTTCTCGCCCAGCGTGGTCAGCGCGCGAGCCTGCCGGAAGACGCGCGGGTAGACGGAGAACTCGCCGCTCTGGCTGCGCATGTCGCGGGCGCTGGTCTGGAAGGCCAGCGCCTGCGCTGCAGCCGGCTCCGGAAGACCCGGATCGGCGACCATGCCGAACAGCTGCCCGGCACCGAGCCGTCCCAGGGTCGGGAGCAGGGCGATGACTGGGCGCGCGGTCGCGTAGAAACCGGGGAAGGCGGGAAGGACGGTGAACTGGTCGGGGCTCGCGGAGTCCAGCAGCACCATTCCCGCCACCTCGGCCGGGTACCGGGCCGCATAGGTCATGGCGTAAGCGCCGCCCGTGGAGTGTCCGCCGAACACGAACGGTCCTTTCTCACCGGCCACGTCGAGCAGGGTGTGCAGGTCGGCGGCGATCTGCAGGCCGTCCTGCGGGCCCGGGGCGTCGTCGCTCCAGCCCTGCCCGGCGCGGTCATAGGCGCACACCCGGGTGGTGCGGCTCATCGCCGTGGTGATCCGGGCCCATGCTGGCGATGTCTCGCCCAAACCGCTCTCGAGCACGACGGTGGGGCCGCCCGAGCCGGTGCAGTCCAGGTGCAGGCGGCGACCGCCGATGTCGTGGGAGGTGCCCGGCATGGCGTAGGTGCGCTGGTCGCGGGCCAGCGCGACACTCTCGACCATCCCGCCGACGGCGCCGACGGCGAGCAGGCCCACCACCGGGTACAGCAGCCAGCGGCTGCGCCCGGGCAGAGCCCGCCGCAGCTGGATGACCATCCACACAGCGAGGACCCACTTTCGGCGTGATGGTGGTGTTGCAGACCCTGGTCGGGGCAGGTGGCACCCGCCCCGGCAGATCGGCCGGGATTGCGCGAGCCGCGCGGTCTTCAGCTCGGGAACGGGGCGAACGCGATGGCGAGGCCGAACGCGCCGTCGCGGCGCAGGAACCACACGCGACCTCGCAGGACGAGTGCGGACTCGGTCCGCAGCGCGGCGACGAACTCCTGCTTGACGCCGTGCCGTGGATGCCGCGTCACGACCTCGGCGAACAGCTCCGGTGGCAGTTGCCAGGAGCGCAGACCGATGGCGTCGACGCGTGCGCCGGCGCATTGGGTGGAGTCAACGATCCGCACATCCAACTCAGGTCGCGACGAGCTCGCGGTCGGCGGGCAGGGGCGTCTTGACGCCCTTGACCAGGAGATAGGCGAGCATCGAGACCTCGCTGAGGGTCACCACCACGATGACCAGGGGGTTGACCGTGGCAGCGAGCACAGGGGCGAGGAACTGCAGCACGACGTCGAGCAGGTAGGCTACGGTCGCCGCCATCAGCACGACGCCGAGGGGACGGGGGAACATCCCGGACCGGTAGGCCAGGAGGCCCAGCGGGAACAGCCACAGGCCGAAGAAGATCTGTGCCACGAGGAACCCGTTGTGGTGCAGATCGAGCAGCAGCAGCACCAGCTTGTCCGAACCCGTGGTGCCGAAGGCGGCGGTGTAGAAGGGGTCCGTCGCGACGAGCAGAGCCCCCAGCTGGTGGACCATGTTGAGGCAGGTGATGCCGACCTGGAGCACCACGAAGATGACCATGGCGCGGGCCTGGCTCCTGTCCACATGCTGCAGCAGCCGGAAGAGCACGAAGACGAGGAACAGGGCGAACGTCGCCTGTACCAGGTCGGCCACGAAGCTCAGCCGGACCAGCGGGGCGCTCGCCACGACGTTCGCCGCGCTGGTGGTGGCATCGCCCGGCACGTAGACCTGCTGCCGCACGATCTGGGCGAAGGCGCCGAAGATCGCGACGACGAGGTACAGGACACCTGCGGTTCGTGCGATTCGCTTCGGTGAGCTCACGGTGGACTTCTTGTTCTCGGGGGTGACGGTCGTCGAGATCATGGCTTGCTCCTTTGCCTGCGGCCGTTATCAGCCGCGATGCAGACCGTGACAGGCCTCCTCATCGACGACGACCATCCCGGCCGGCGGGGTTCCTGTACCGGTGGGCTCCAGCCACCGATCGACGTCCTGCAGTCGACGCTCGACGCCCTCGAACTCCCCGCCGGACATCAGCGCCCCGATGAAGCCCACGGCGAGCACGGGTCTGACGCGACGACGTCGTCGGGGATGGCATCGAGCCAGCCGCGGATGGTGGCTTCACGCCTGGCCTTCTGCAGGTTCGGAACGGCCAGCTCGATCAGGCCGGCAGCCTGCTCGACGTCACCGGCGGCCAGAGCATGTTGGACCGCCGCTGCCGGCTCGCCGTTGTGCTCGTACCAGGCGCTTGCCCGCCGGTGCAGATCCGGAACCTCGCCGGGATGCTGCTCGGTCAGGTGGGTCTGCAGGACGTCGGCGAACAGCTGGTGGTAGCGGTACCAGCGGCGGCGTTCATCCAGGGGCGAGAGGAACAGGTTCCTCCGCTCCAGCGCCGCCAGCTCGGCGTTGCCCCCGCCCCGGCCGGTGACGGCATCGCAGAGCGGGCCACTGAGCCGGTCCAGGATGGAGGTCCGGAGCAGGAAGTCCCGGACGTCCGCGGGTTGGCGGGCCAGGACCTCCTCGGCCAGGTAGTCGACGATGTAGCGGTCGTCCCCGGCGAAGCCCGCGATGAAGGCGCTGGCGTCGTCGCGGCCCTGCATCGACAGCGCCGCCAGCTGCAGCGCGGCGATCCACCCCTCGGTGCGCATGTCCAGCGCCGCCACGTCCTGGGCCGTCAGCACCAGACCCATCGTCGCGGTGAGGTACGCGGCGGACTCCGCGGGTGTGAACCGCAGGTCGGCGGCACGGACCTCGAACAGCTCGCCACGCCCCCGCATTCCGCGCCAACGCCAGCGCCGGGTCGGTGCGGGTGGCGATCACCAGGTGCAGGTGTGGCGGGAGGTGCTCGAGCAGGAACGCCATCCCGTCGTGCACGTCGCCCGCCTCGATGACGTGGTAGTCGTCGAGCACCAGCACGATGTCGTGCGGGACGGCGCGCAGGTCGTTGAGCAGGGTCGCGAGAGCCACGTCGATCGACGGCGGGGACGACGTGAGCAGCGACAGCGCGCCGGCACCGACGCCGTCGGCCGCGGTCTGCAACGCGGCGACCACGTAGGTCCAGAACAGCGTCGGGTCGTTGTCCTGCGCGTCGAGCGACAGCCACGCCACCGCAGGTCCGGTGACGGGCGCCGCGGCCAGCCACTCCGTCAGGAGCGTCGTCTTGCCGAACCCGGCCGGCGCCGACACGAGCGTCAGCCCCGGCCACGACGCCCCGCCGAGGCGCTCGCTCAGCCTCGGACGCGCGACCGCACCGCGGCGCCGCTCGGGGACGTGGAACTTGCCCTGGATCAGAGGTCCCACCACGTCCACCTCGCCTCCCGGTTGTAGCGGTGCCGAACGCACCC